>CAZDML010000006.1:16886-41247 GCA_964506645.1 uncultured Elusimicrobia bacterium
GGCGATACGATCGATCTCTTCGATGGAAAAGATACGATGTATCATGCCCGGATCGACAAAATTCAAGACGGTGAAGTATTTGGAACCATTTTGGACCAGACGCAGAAAGCGTCTCCTCTGGGGCCTGCCAAGGTCAATCTTTACCAAGGCTTAAGCACGGGGGCCAAGTGGGACTGGCTGGTGGAGAAAGCCACCGAGATTGGCGTCTCGCGCATCATTCCTATTTCTACAGTCCGCACGATCGTCAAACTTTCTCAGTTTAATACCAACGAGAAATTTATGCGCTGGCAGCGGATTGCACTGGCCGCTTCCAAGCAATGCGGCCGCACAGACGTCATTCAGGTGGAGCAGCCGATGCCCTTCGTAAAGGCGATCGGACAGCGCGCTCCCGATGCGCTGTCACTGATCCCCTGGGAAAAGGAAGAGCATTGGTCCATCCATCAAGCCTGCGAGCATTATTCTGGGCCGGAAATTAATTTGTTTATTGGTCCCGAGGGCGGATGGGATTCGGAAGAAATTCGTTGGGCGCAGGAAGCGGGTGTCATTCCTGTGCGCTTAGGGCCAACACTCTTACGTACAGAAACGGCAGGACTGGTAGCTGTGACGCTGGTGCTGCGTGAATTCGGAGTTTATTAAATGTCTACAACGGCTTGGATGTGGGTTATTTTCTTGAGTATGGTCGGAGGAGCGCTGGCGGTCGATTTAGGGCTTTTGCAGCCAGCACATAGTCATAAGCCGATGCCATTACGTCGCGCCATCGCATGGACTGTTATCTGGATTCTTGCGGCGTTTGCCTTTAGTGGGATTATTGCGGTGGTTTGGGGGCAAACGAAAACACTGGAGTTTTTGACCGGTTTTGTTGTCGAAAAATCGCTGAGTATCGATAATATGTTTGTTTTTTACATGATCTTTAATTTCTTTAAAGTCGCGCCCGCACAGCAGCCGCGTATCTTAAAGTATGGGATTCTCGGGGCTATTGGAATGCGTCTGGCCATTATTTTCGCAGGTGTAGAACTTCTCAATCGTTTTCATTGGGTGACGTATCTCTTTGGAGGCATTCTCATTCTGACAGCATTTCGCATGCTAATCGAAGGGGAAAAAGAAGTGGATCCTTCCAAGAACCCGGTCTTTAAGCTCTTATCTCGTTTTTTACCTTTTGATACGAATCCGAACCATGAGCACTTCTTCTTGCATCGTGACGGGCAGCGATTTGGAACATCGCTCTTGGCGGCCCTGGTGATCGTGGAAGTCTCGGATCTCGTATTTGCTGTGGATTCTATTCCCGCCGTTCTGGCCATTTCAAAAGATCCGTTTATCGTTTTTACTTCCAATGTATTTGCGATTCTGGGTCTGCGCTCGTTGTATTTTGTGCTGAGTGGCTTTATCGGTCTTTTTCGTTATCTTAAATACGGCCTGGTGATTGTTCTCTTCTTTATTGGTTTTAAGATGCTGGTGGCAGAGATCTATCATATCCCTGTCTCACTTTCTTTGGCGGTCATTGTGGTAACGATTGGCCTATCCATGGCCGCTTCTGTGCTGATTAAACTGGAGAAATAAAGATGAACCAATCACATCCCACAACTCGTCGGAGTGCCGTGTTTTTTCTTGGGGTCTTTATTTTTCTGTTGTACCAGGCGCTACGTATTCTAGAGCCTTTCTTCTTGTCTTTTGCATCGGCGTTGATTGTCTGCATGCTGGTATATCCATTGCATCGCTCTATTCAGCGTGGGTGGCCGAAGGGAAATCCCTCCTTACACGCGGGCGTGACGACCCTGCTCGTGGTCGTTCTTGGGTGCATCCCATTCCTTGGACTTATCACAATGGTTGTGAGTGAAAGTGCGCTCATCATTCCGATATTAACGCGTGTTCAGAACCAAATTGTGCATTTTGAAAAGGCTCAGTTTTGGGCACAATACCCGCGATTGGCAGAAGGGTATTTCCATTTACAAAAGATGCTCTCCTCTATGGGTGTTGATGTGCAGGATGTCGTATTGCAAACAGGACTTTCTTCTCTTGAAAATGTATCTCAATGGGGGACTACAGCGGCCAAAGGGTCGGTCATTGCATTGGCCGGTGCGTTGGTGACAATTGTCATTTTGTTTTTTCTTTTTCGAGATGGGGAGCGCTACTTGCATCGATTAATTCGTTTAATTCCACTCCCGGTGATCTACCAAACCCAGATCATTGCTCGGCTTGAGAGTTTGGTCTACCGATTGGTCCGAGGGACTATTTTGACATTGCTGGCTCAAATGACGATCGCTATGACGACCTATTGGATGTTGGGTGTTCCTGCGGCGATTATTTTGGGTTTGCTCACCGGAGTTGCAAGTCTTATCCCTCTGGTAGGCACTGCGCTGATCTGGATCCCCATAGGCGTGTACTATCTTTCTTTACAGGCTTCTGGAAAAGCGCTCATCGTTTTTACGGTGGGAGTGTTTATCTCCACTATGGATAATGTGCTTAAACCCTATCTGATCGGTCGGAAAGCACCGCTTTCTTTGGTGTTTCTTTTTCTCGGTTTACTGGGGGGCATGAAGTTGTATGGCATCAAAGGAGTGTTAATCGGACCTCTGGTGATGACCCTGGTTGCTGCTTTTATTGAAATATATGCGGAATACTATTTGCCGGAGGTCGAGCGACGTGCCCCATAAAACGGTCGCGTTTCATACGTTTGGTTGTAAAGTCAATCAGTACGAGACTGAAGAATTGCGCAATCAGCTGACGCTGGGAGGCTTTCGCGTCGTTCCGATGGAAGCCAAGGCTGATGTGGTGATCGTGAACTCCTGCAGTGTGACGGCGGATGCAGACAGTTCCTGTCGTCAGCTTGTACGCAAAGTCTTGCGTGAACAGCCAGAGAGCCGTATTGTGGTGACAGGGTGCTATGCCGAGCGAAGCCCTGACGAACTCCGAGAATTGTCGCCTCGAGTGGAAGTTTTTGGCAACCACGAAAAGCCACTCATTGCCATGGCCCTGGGAGTTCCCACGGCCTGCGTGGAAGCGGCGGCTCAATCCGGTGTGACCGCGCTTGCAGATCGCACCCGAGCCTATATCAAAGTTCAGGACGGCTGCGATGCCAAGTGTACTTACTGCATTATTCCAACGGTACGCCCGAATCTTGTGTGCCGACCTCCGGAGCTCATCCTCAAAGAGGCAACCACGCTCATCGAACGTGGGTTTAAAGAAATCGTCCTGACGGGTGTTCGGTTGGGTCGCTATCAATCGGAGGCTTGGGATTTAACACGGCTTATCGATGCGCTGGTGGCTCTCCCGGGAGACTTTCGTATTCGACTTTCTTCCATTGAGATGACAGAAATCGCCGATTCGCTGATTGATCGGATGGCCCGAGAACCTAAACTTTGCGCTTTCTTTCACATTCCTCTTCAGTCTGGAGATAATGACGTCCTCCAGCGGATGGGCCGCTGGTATACCGCTGATGAATACCGTGCTCGCGTGCAGCAAATTAAGGCGCGTATCCCAGACATCGCACTTTCGGCGGATGTGATTGTGGGATTCCCAGGAGAAGAAACAAAAAATTTTGAAAACACCATTCGGCTTGTCGAAGAGGAAGGTTTCAGTCGGCTTCACGTCTTTCGCTTTTCATCCCGTCCGGGAACCCCTGCCGAACGTCTCAAAAAACATGTAGATCCCAGGACAAAAAGTGCCCGCACACGCGCATTAATTCAGGTGGATAAAACACTCCGATATCGCTATGCCAGCCGTTTCCTTAACCGCGATTTGCGTGTCTTAATGGAAGTGGGTGGGGGATACACCGAGCGATATGTGCGCGTACGTCCGGCAGCGTTTATCCCTGAAGGTACCTTTCAGTCTTTGAAGCCCATTCGTATTACTTCGGAAGCGATTCTTGAAACGGCGTAATTACGGGTTGCAAATCCGCTCGAAAACCGATATAGAGTCTTAGTCACCTTTGTCTAGGAGGATCACCGAATGAAAGACCATCAAGATTTTTCCAGAACGGTTGAAGAAAACATGGAACGGCTGCGTGATCGCGCTGAGCAAACAAAAGAACGCTTAACCGAGGGTGCTGAAGAGGCTCTTGAGAAAGGCGAAGAAGTGTGGCGAGACGCCAAAGCCCTCGTTAAAAAACACCCGATGGAAGCCGTTGGGGTTGCGCTTCTCATTGGTGCTGCGATAGGAGTGCTGCTCAGCAGCCGCCGGACCAGAGACTAATATGCCGACAGAAACAGAACCTCAGGACGCTCCGTCCCATACCCGGTCCTTTCTCGGTCATGTGATCAGCCTGTTGCGGGATCATCTGGCACTCGCCGATCTGGAGTTGAAATATGAGATCAGCCAGTTGCAGCGTAGAGGGCTCGTGCTGGCGATCGCGGGGCTCTTTATCTTGATCGCTTTTGTCCTACTTCAGGTTGGGCTAGTGGCTTACGGGATTTCCTTAGGCTACAGTTTGGTTAAAGTCTGTGCCGTTTTAGCTTTTGGCTATGGGGCGGTCGCAGCGGCTTTGGTCCTCTTTCTGGGACGCCGCGATCCGCAAGCGGGGGAACCTTTCCAAGGCACCCGGAACGAACTTTCGAAAAATCTTCAATGGATACAAAAACTTTTCTCCTAAAACGTGAGTTGCTGGCCGGCCGTATGGCCAGCACCCGCTCAGAAACCTCGGTGGAATGGCTGAAACTGGGCTCAACCCTCTTTGGCGCCGGTTTGGGTCTGGTGATGAGCGGTTCTCGGCTGGGATGGGTCGAGCGATTTACGCAGAAACTGGCCTCTCGCTGGCTGTTCCGCCCTCTTCTGGGGCTTGCCTCTAAAGCAGGTCTGTCCAAATACATACCGACCGACCTTATCAACGACGTTTTAACCGATTAAACCCTCTAAATTGTTCAGTTTTTGCGCCTATTTTTCGCTATAATAATGCCTTCTTATGGCCGACTGCCTGTTCTGCCGCATCGTCCAGAAGCAGATCCCAGCCACTCTCGTACATGAAGGGAAGAAAAGCCTGGCCTTTCGGGACATCCACCCGAGAGCGCCGATTCATGTTTTGGTGGTGCCGAAGGATCACGTCGACAATTTAATGGATCTCAGTCCTGCCGCTGTAGACACACTGGCGGATATTCAGGCAACGATTCAAGCGGTCGTACAAAAAGACAAGCTGGAAGAAACAGGGTTTCGCGTTGTCGTCAACAACGGCCGCGACTCCGGACAAGAAGTGTCCCATTTGCATTACCATATTCTGGGTGGACGCCGCCTCGCGTGGCCGCCCGGCTGATCGTCAGAAACGAAAAGGTGGTGTTACAGCATTGATCGGTATTAAAGTTCGAGAAAATGAAAACATTGATGAAGCCCTGCGTCGTTTCAAGAAAGAATGCGAACGCAACGGCATTATGCAGGAAATTAAACGCCGGGAATATTATGAACCACCCAGCGTCCGACGCAAAAAGAAAGCGGCTGAAGCGCGCCGCAAAATGCGTCGAAAAAGCATGAAATCGTACTAACGTACGTACGTACGCAGGAGTTTTTGTGGATCTACAAGCCCGTCTAGCCCAGGAATTGATGGAAGCGATGAAAAAGCGCGACGCTGTTCGAACGTCGACGCTGCGTATGGTGATTTCCGCCCTTCGCGCCAAAGAGATCGAGCGTCGTAAGACGCTCACCGATCCCGAGGTGCTCGAAGTGATCGCTACGGAAGCCAAAACACGCAAGGAATCGATCTCCGAATATACCAAGGCTGGGCGGGCCGATCTTTCCGCCAAGGAAGAGGCCGAGTTGTCTATTTTGCAGTCCTATCTTCCAGAGCCTCTTACCGAGGCAGAACTCCAGACCCTCGTCAAAAGCGCGATCCAGTCGACCGGTGCGAAAGCCCCGCAGGATATGGGCCGCGTAATGTCGGCACTCATGCCCCAGATTAAGGGCCGAGCCGACGGCAAGCAAGCCCAGCAGCTCGTGCAGCAACTACTTAAAAATTAACTCATACCACTGTCATCCCGGCAGTTCGTAAGCCGGGATCCATGGATCCCCCGCTGACACCCGCGGGGGATGACGGATAAAAAAATGATTCCAGACAATACCATTGCACGCGTTCGTGAATCGGTGGATCTGGTTGAGCTTATCCGTGAGAGCGTTCAGGGCCTAAAGAAAACAGGCCGAAACTTTTCGGCCCGTTGTCCGTTTCATCAGGAGAGGACCCCCTCGTTTCACGTGAACCCGGATATGGGAGTCTTCAAATGTTTTGGCTGCGGGGTGGGGGGAGACGCTTTTAAATTTGTGATGCTCACCGAAGGGATGACCTACCCTGAGGCGATCCGGAAATTAGCGACCCGGGTCGGGATTACGATCGAAGAGACCGAGCGCGAAACGCAAAGCGCCGAGGCCAAAGAGCGTGATGTGCTCTACAGTCTCCTCGAAGAAGCGGCCAAGTTCTTTCACAGATATTTAATGGAATCGCCGGAAGCTGCGTCCGCACTGGACTACCTGCGCAAGCGCGGCGTGACCGACGAAAGCCTGGAAAAGTATCAGATTGGATTTGCTCCAATGTCGGGGCATGCGCTGCGGGATGCGGCCACGCGCAAAGGCCATGACGTTTCGATTCTTGAGAAAGCCGGGCTCCTGCGCCGCAAAGAAGACGGTCGGGTGCACGATCATTTTTGGAATCGCATCATGTTTCCCATCTGGGACAGCCAGGGTCACATGATTGCTTTTGGCGGTCGGGCCATGGGGGATGCGCTTCCCAAGTACATCAATTCACCCGAAACGCCGGTCTATTCCAAGAGCCGGCACATGTACGGGTTCTACCAGGCTCTGCCGACGATTCGCAAAAAGCGCGAAATCGTCATCCTCGAAGGCTACATGGATGTGGTGGTGTGTCACCAGTTTGGTTTTGATGGATCGGTCGCGACGCTGGGGACGGCGCTCACCGATAGTCACGTGAAGCTCTTAAAGCGGTATGTGGAGTCCGTGACAATGCTCTTTGACCCGGATGCGGCGGGTGCTAATGCGACGCTGCGCGGTGGTGAACTCCTGATTGCCGAAGGTTTAACGGTACGGGTCGTGACTCTACCGGACGGGCTCGACCCGGATGAAATTTTAGTGCAGCGCGGCAATGGCGCCCTCGAACAGTACCTGGCGACGGCTGTGCCGTTTATGGACTACTACATTGCGCAGATGTTGGCGCGGCATCCGCACGCCTCGCCCGAAGGCAAGCTCGCGGTCGCCAAAGAGGTACTGCCACTCGTTCGCCGGATTAAAGACCCGCTTTTGCAAGACGAGCATTTAACGAAGCTCGCGGAAGCCCTGCATGCCGACAAAGGCGCGCTGGCTCGGCAGATGAAATTGATGCATGCCGATGCGGAATGGAAAGACGCAAAGTCGGCCAAACCGGTGGATGCACCGAAAACAACGCTGCAATCCATTGAAGAAGAAATTTTAATCCTCGCACTGCTGTACCCCTCGGCCCAAGCGGCGGAGCGGATCGATGCCCTTCTCTGGAAGGATGCGCGCTGTCAGCAGGCGTGGGACGTGCTAAAAACACAAGTGGACGCAGGGGCTGTGAAACTCACAGAACTTCTGCCGTCCTTGTCGGAAGATCTCCAGGGCTGGCTTATGGCCCTTGCGCTTCAACAGCGCAGCTATACAAAGCCCTTGGAAAATCTACAAGCGTATATCGACGCCTATGAACGGCAAGACGTGGCGATCGCCCTTCAGCATATGAAGGCTGACATCGACTCTATGCTGGAAGGGCGTATCCCGATGGACGCTCAAAAGGTTCAAATCTATCACGATTTATCCCGACGCCTGAAGGGGTCGGTACACTAGGAGAATATTTTCATGGCTGAAAAGACTGCACACCCGAAAGCGGAAGAAGCTCAGGAACCCAAACTGTCTCAGACCGTGATCAAAGAATTGATCACGAAAGGCAAGGAGACGGGTGTTCTAACCTACGAAGAAATTAACCGACGTTTGCCCGAGCATGCCATTGATGGCGAAGAGCTCGATGAGCTTTTTGGCACGCTCGAAGAAATGGGCATCGAAGTCGTGGATCGTCAGGAAGATTTGTTGCGTCCTGTCGCAAAACCGGCTGAAGAAGAAGTCCCTGTGCCGGATATCGGTGCGGAAACAACCAACTCCATCCGTATGTACCTCACCGAGATGGGGAAAGTGCCGCTGCTTACGCGCGAACAGGAACTGACCCTGACCCGTAACATTAAAGAGAACGAAAAGGTTCTCAAGATGATCGTGCTGGAAAGCCCGATCACCATGCGCGAAATTCGTAACTGGGAAAACCTGCTCGAACAGCAGGAAATGACACCCAAAGAGCTGATGCCTCGCGGCCGTAAAACCAACCAGGAACTCGCCCGCATGCGTCAGAAGATGCGCGCTGTCGTGAAGTTCATCATGGGTGGTGAGCAAAAGATCATCCGCGCCCAGGAACGGCTGCAAAAGAAGAATGTCAGCCCGAAAGTGCGTGCCAACCTTCAGGACAAAATCGAGAAAGAACGGATTCAGATCATCAACCGCATTGTTGGACTGAATCTCAACCTCGAAAAGATTAAGCGACTGACCAATAAGATCAAAGTGATTGCCTCCAAGATGCGCGAGGCAGAAATGGAAGTGCTTCGCTATGAGAAGCGCTTCAAAATGCCGTACACCGAACTACAACAGCTTCATCAGCAAGCCAAGAACGGCAAGATCTCTTCCGCCGCGTTCAAGCGCTCTACGGGGTTTGCCCCGCAGGCGCTTGATTCTACGATGGAAAACCTTGAAAACGTCGTTCTGCGCTTAAAGCGCATGGAACAGGGCCTGCCGCTTCCGAAGGAAGAACTCTTCCGTAGCTACGACAAGATTCGCCAGCTCGAAGAAACCGTGCTCGTTGATAAACTTAAACTGATTCGTGCCAACCTTCGCCTGGTTGTTTCCATCGCCAAAAAGCATTTAAACTCCTCGCTGGAACTGCCAGACCTTATTCAGGAAGGGGGCTTGGGTCTGATTAAAGCCGTCGAAAAGTTTGAATACAAACGCGGCTTTAAATTCTCGACCTATGCCACCTGGTGGATCCGCCAGGCCATTAACCGCGCTATCGCCGACCAAGCGCGTACCATCCGTATTCCGGTGCACATGAAAGAGATTATTTCCAAGCTGACCAAAGTCTCCCGGCGCTACCGCCAGGAACTCGGTCGCGATCCCAGTGTCGAAGAATATTCCAAACACCTTCGCCTCTCGTTGGATAAAGTCCGCGAGATCTTAAAGATCATGCAGGATCCGATCTCACTCACCACCCCGGTCGGTGAAGAGGATGACTCGTATCTGGAAGACTTTATTGAGGACCGTTCCGGTCCCTCGCCCACGCGCTCGGCGCACGAATTCCTGCGCCGCCGGGAAGTAGAAAAAATCCTCTCGACCTTAAGCGAACGCGAAGCCCAGATCATCCGCTTGCGCTTTGGCATCGGCACGGGTTATCCGCGCACGCTCGAAGAAGTCGGACGTATCTTTAACGTGACCCGCGAGCGCGTTCGCCAAATCGAAGCCAAAGCGATCCGCAAGCTGCGCCACCCGTCGCGCAGCCGACCCTTGCGTGAGTATCTCGAATAAGCGAGTCATCCCCGGCCCCCATTCCAAACGCCTCGCCCGCCGTCTGCGTCAGGTCGAGTGCGCCAATACCACCTATCTCTCCGAGCGCTTTCCGGTCTTCTGGAAATCGGCCAAGGGATCGACAGTCACTGATGTCGATGGCCATACGTTTTTGGATCTCACCAGTGCCTTTGCTGTGGCCAGCCTGGGACACGCCAACACATCTGTTCAGCATGCCCTCGTTAAACAGTCCAAGAAAATCTGGCATGGGATGGGCGATGTTCATCCCAATGAGGTCAAAGTTGATCTTCTCGAAGCGCTGACGCGTACGGTGCCGCGGGGTCTGAAGCGGACGATTCTTTCAAACTCTGGCGCAGAAGCGGTCGAGTCGGCCCTCAAAACAGCACGCCTAGCGACCGGGAAGCCCGGCATCATCGCCTTTGACAGCGCCTACCACGGCCTTTCCTACGGGACGCTGACGGTCACCCAGCGCCCCGATTTCACGCACCCTTTTGCCGATCAAACCATGTCCTTGGCCGTGCACTGCACTTACCCCGACACACTGCGAGGTGTCTCGGTCGAGCAAAGTCTCGAGGTCGTTGAGCGATTTCTCAAAAACGGCGGTCAAACGTTGGCCGGTCCTGTGGGCGCGATTCTGGTCGAACCCGTTCAAGGCCGCGGCGGCGTCCGTGTTCCGGGTCCTGGCTTTTTAAAAGGACTCAAGGCGTTGGCCAAGGAGTATGGGCTCGTGTTGATTGCCGATGAAGTCATGACAGGTTTTGGCCGTACAGGAAAGGCGTTTGGGGTGGATCATGAAGGGGTTCTGCCGGACGTGATGTGCGTGGGGAAAGCACTTGCCAACGGGTTTCCGATTTCCGCGTGTATCGGCACGGAGCGTGTGATGCAGGCCTGGCCGCCCTCCGATGGAGAAGCTATTCATACGAGTACGTTTTTAGGAAATCCGCTGGGGTGCGCCATGGCAATCGCCTCGATCGAAGAATTTAAGAAAAAGAAACTCGCCAAACGCTCTCATGCTTTAGGGGGTTGGTGGAAGAAAGAACTTCAGGACGCGCTGATGAATCATCCACGGGTCGCCGAGGTTCGCGGCCGGGGGCTGATGGTCGGGATTGAGCTAGTGGAAGACCGCCAGACACTCGTTCCTGCTTCAGCCTGGACGGGCCGTGTGGTCACGGAAGCCTTGCAGCAGGGGCTTTTGCTTTTATCGGGGGGAAAACACCGGAACGTCCTCACGCTCACCCCGCCTCTCACCATTCGAGGCGATGAACTGGCACAAGCGACACAAACTTTGAAAGAGGTGCTTTATGCAACCGTTTGAGCAAGAGATTGAACGTTTTGTCAGAACTGGACAGGGTCCCTTTGAAGCGCTAGCCCTATCGCTCTTTGCTTTTCAATACGAGCGTAATAAACCCTATCAGGCCTTTTGTCAGGCGCAGGGGAAAACACCAGCGTCCGTCAAACGCTGGCAGGATATTCCGGCCGTTCCGATGCAGGCGTTTAAAGCCCCGACCCCGCTGACTACGGTCATTCCAGAACGTGCGGCGGCTGTGTTTCATTCCAGCTCGACCACAGGAAAAACACCCAGCAAACACTATCTTGGTCGTATGGTGTTCTACGAAACGGCGCTCCAATCCAGTTTTAAAGAATGGGTTCTTGCCGACCAAGCAACGGTACCGTTTTTCGTGCTGACTCCACCGCCTGGGGATGCCCCGCATTCGTCGCTCTCCTGGATGATGGATGTCCTTGTTCGGAAACTCGGTGCGCCGGGCAGCGATTACTTTATCCAGCGCGGGCTATTGGACGACTGGAAACTGGGACGTGCCTTAGCGGCCGTGCAGTCTCGGAAGATGCCCGTGGCGCTTTTGGGCACGACGCTCTCGTTTCTGGCCTTTTTTGAGCGTTGCGCGAAAGCCGGGAAAACGTACCCGCTTCCTGCCGGTAGCCGCGTGATGGATACGGGCGGAATGAAATCCGACAAACGTGAAGTGACGCGCGATCAGTTCCTCTCGCAGGTTTCCCAGTATCTGGGTATCGCCGAAGATCAGTGCTTCAACGAATATGGCATGTGCGAAATGAGCTCCCAGTTCTATTCGAAGGGCAGCTCTCAGCGAATGCAAGGGCCGGCATGGGTCCGCACTCTGGTGGTGAATCCGATGACTGGCAAACCCGTGCAAGACGGCCAGACGGGACTTCTCTGGCATTTTGATTTGGCGAATGTCGATTCGGTAATGGCGATTCAGACGGAAGACCTTGGCCAGGCCGATGGAAACAGATTTATCCTTAAAGGCCGTGCGAAAGAGGCAGACCTCAAGGGCTGTTCGTTGGCGGCAGAGGCTTTTTTTCAGAGTCGATGACCTCTTCGACGCTCGCCTCACTTGCCCGTGTCTCCGATCGTTGGCTGAACCGTTCGTTCGCCCCCCGTCTGAAAGCCATGGAGGCGCTGGCCGTTTCGACCGGATTTTCGGCTCCGATGATTGCTCAGGCGATCGATGCCGCTTTCGAAGAGCTTACCGCGTCCCATTTGCATCTCTACGTACAAGAAGAGTCTCTGCCCTTGGATGCATTAAAGGGAAAAACAATCGTTCATATTTTGCCTTCCAACGTGTTTACGGCCTGGGTTCCCGGGGTCTATATCAGTCTTCTTCTCGGGGCTGATCTGTGGCTCAAGCCATCGACCCGAGAGCCGGTGTTTGCGCCACTCTGGCTAAACTCCTTGAAAGAAATAGATCCCGCCCTGGCGGCACGTATCCGTATTGCCCCGTGGGACCCTGCCCTTCTGGCCACGGCACACCATGTCATTGCCTATGGCTCGGATGAAACCTTGCGACAAATCGAGAACCATTTACCTCCTTCGGTTTCGCTCATAGGGTTCGGTAGCAAGATGAGCGTGGCTGTTGTTTTCCGTGAAGCGTTTCAGGGTCGCGAACGTGCCACGCTGTTGGACCGGCTCCTGGCGGATATCGTGCCTTTCCGTCTTCAAGGCTGTTTGTCGCCGCAGACACTTTATGTGGAGGGCAAAGGATTTGAGGAGCAGCATGTTTTGCAGTCGCGTGTGGATCGGATGCCGCAGATTCGACCTTTTGACTCCTGGGAAGAGGTGGAAAACGACCTACGAACGAATCAAGGGCACCTTTCCTGTCTAGGCTATGCAGGATCTCCTGAGCGCTTGAAAGCCTATATTCCAGCCCTGGAACGCCTTGGGTTTAGCCGTATTTGTCCCTTAGGCGAAATGCAGAAACCGCCCCTGTCCTGGCGCAATGGCGGCATTTCACTTGTCGAGAAACTTGCCCTTAGAGCTTCTCTGTAATATTTAGCCTCTCCCAGGCACAGACAAGTAGGCATAAACATTCATTCTGGCCACGATAGTGATATCTCATGCAAAGGAGCTTCCATGAAGAAAATCTGCGACCTTTATAATGGACTGAATATGAAATTAGGATGGTTGCCTGCGCTTCTGACGCGCATCACCTTGGCGCAGGTCTTTATCGAATCGGGATGGGGAAAACTCCATAACTTGCCGAAGGTGATTGCTTTCTTTGAGTCGCTCCACATTCCCGCGCCGCAGCTCCAGGCGCCTTTCGTCGCTAGCGTAGAACTTGTGGGCGGATTCTTCATCTTAATCGGACTCGCCACACGACCGGCCTCCATCCTGGTGGGTTCAACGATGGTCGTTGCGCTAATCACGGCCAAACGCGCCGATATCGGCGGGTTCTCCGATCTCACGGGAATGATTGAGTATCTCTATCTCGTCCTCTTTGCTTGGTTGATCATCAAAGGAGCGGGAAAATGTTCGGTGGATGCTGTCATCGCTAAAAAACTCCAGGAGAATTAAGCTGACGATTTATACTCCAGACATTTTGAGGTGGTTGCTCGCGAACATGAGCTGCAAACGGTTCGCAAGGCATGTTGCAGCCGGTGAGCCTTTCGAAGGGTCTTATCGGCGATTCCATTTTTGGTTGCATTGGGCGGTCTGTCCGTTTTGTCGTCAGTATTGGAAGGAAATTAAGATGTTGGGCCAACTCCAACGTTCTCGCTTATCCGTCAGGGCGACGATGCCCGAGGTCAAACAACGTATCAAAGAATATCTCCTGAAACGTCCCGCATGACTCCCGATATCGAAACGCTGGTCGAAAAATACACCGACAATCTCATGCGCGCCGCCTTCAGTCTGGGGTTTTCGGCGCCAGACGCTGAAGAGTTGGTCCAGTCCACCTTCTGTGCCTATTTGGATGGGGGGAACCGCTTTGAAAGGCGATCACAGATCCTGACCTACCTGTTTGGAATCCTCTACAATAAAGCGCGCGAAACCCGCCGGTATCAGAATCGTCACGATTCAATTGATGTCTCTATGGAGGATTCCTCGGGGGATCAGTTTGATTCTGAGGGGAATTGGACACCCGCCTGCGAGCAGGCGCTCTCCGAAGTAGAACATAAGGCACAGTCAGTCGAGATTCAGAAGATGCTGCAAGAGTGTTTGGAGGGACTCAGCGCGCTCATGCGCATGGCTTTTACCCTCAAAGAAGTTGAAGGTATGGATACCGAAACCATTTGTAAAGCCTTAAACCTTACCTCTACCAACCTCGGTGTGGTCTTATTCCGTGCTCGAAATAAACTTCGGGATTGTCTGACAGCCAAAGGGGCCGTTATTGCCTGACGTTTTTGTGAGGGCTCCTTGCCCCAGCCGTCGGAAAACCGTAGAATCTTCCAGTATCAATTTCGGGCCCATAGCTCAATTGGTTAGAGCGTCCGGCTCATAACTGGAGGGTTCCAGGTTCAAGTCCTGGTGGGCCCACATCTTTTTCAATCCATCCGCCTGCCGTCCTACCGCTTCGTTAACCACGACAATAAAACCTGTGTTGCTCGCGACAAAGTACGGTCGCTTCGATAAATAATCCCCGTCGGTCGATAAAAAGGCCCTCCTGCCAACGTCAAGGCAGAGAGGGTCTTGTTGCGTACCTCTTGGTGGATAGTTTTTTAAGGAACAATGGAAACACCGGTCCCGAGTTCGACAGACCGTTTGAGTGTTTCAATGTTGTCAAACTCTTGAACGATATTGACAGTGATGTTGTGCTTTCGAAGGACATCATCAATGGCGCGGCGTGTGGGAACGCTGGGATTAAATGCGACAAAACTATGGCCTTTCAGGAGTGTCAGACGGACGCGTGCTTTAGTACTGAGCGGATCTTCTGTGGCGCAGATAAGGACAAGTTTCTCTTTATGAAAAGGAAGGATCTTGAGGTTCGGTTGTTCTTTCGGGTAAGCCACAATCCCCAGATCGCAACGCCCCTGAAGAATATCGGTGTAAATGCGGTCTGAGCGATTGTACTCGACTTTTAAATTTACTTTGGGAAAGCGCCGCATGAATGTTTTGACATACAAATTGAGATGGTGTAACCCGATGCTGTAGACCGTTTGCACGGTGACCGCACCGGTGGGTTCGTTCTCATCACGGATGTGGTCGAGGGTTTCCTCGTAGACCGAGAGAATCTTCCGGCAGCTCTCAAGAAAGTGAGCGCCTGGTTCGGTGAGGGAAAAACGTCCTTTTCCTCGATCAATAAATCGTTTTCCAAAGTGTCGTTCGAGGAAGGAAAGCTGTTGGCTGACAGCCGATTGTGTTAAAAAATTCTGTGAAGCTGTTTTTGAGAAACTTCGCGTATCGGCAAGATCGCGAAAGATGCGGAAAAGATCGATGGTGAGGCGGGTGCCTTTCATAATTAACTATTACTAATAGTAGTTATAACTATAAATCACTTTAGCTAAAGTGTCAAGGATGGTATTCTGGGAGTGATAGAAGGAAAAACCAATGACCTTACGTGCCGATCAATTGATGACATCTCCTCTGGTGTGGGCCGATCTTCATGATCCCATTCATCGGGTGGAGGAGTTGATGCGCGGTAAAAAGATTGGGGCTGTTCCTGTCCGCGATGAATCGGGGGTTCCCGTGGGAGTCTTTTCTCTTCATGATTTGGCGTTTTATGATCGCGCTCTATTGGCCGGAACACAGAAGGTGTCAGAACGGGATCCTATTGAGGGATGGATCACACCGCGTATTTATTCCGTCTCTCCCGCAGCCTCCTTATTAGAGATTATTCGCATGATGGTCCGCCGGGGTGTTCGGCGCGTATTTGTGCGTGCGGAGGAGTCCGAGGCGCTGCTGGGTGTAATCACGGTCGGGGATGTGCTTCGATATTTACTGCAGAAAAAAATGTCACGGACCATGAAAAGAAATGGCCACCGATTTGTAGAAAAAGTAACGCATGACCGGAAGCGATCTCAAGATCGCAGCCCCGGAGATAGAGGAGAACTAAAATGAAACTAAAAAAACGTGGGGCCTCATCCATGGCTGTTGTGGCAATGCTCTTGAGCATCGCTTCAAGTGGTTTTGGTATGGGGATCGAAGTCGTCAAAAATGACAAACTGAACTTGGTGATCGGAGGCCGTATTCAAGTCGTTGGTTACGGCCAATATGTGGAAGATCCTGCAGCGTCCGCTGCACGGGTCTATCTCTTCATGAAGCAGGCCCGTCTCAATATGCATGGGCATGTGGATGGCATTAAATACAACACGGAATGGGTTGGCGCAGCCGAAGATGTGAATGGTTCCAACAATGGGCTCACCTTGCTGGACTTTTCATTCGATGTGCCTGTCTATAAGACAGAGGCCACATGGTTCAAAATCGGTCAGTTTAAAGTTCCGTACGGCAGAGAAAGTATCGCGGATGAAGGGCAGTATCAGCTCACAGACCATTCCCCTAATTTTAAGGGGTTTAACTTGGGTCGTGATTATGGGGCTGCGTTGCACACCTATAAAGGAAAATTTGCCGGTGCTCTCGGCGTGTTTACGGGCGGGTCGCGCGATGTTCCTTTACGCTTCATTCCTGAGAAATTAGGGGTTCCCATGCTGGTGGCTCGTATCGGTCTCAACGACGGGTTGGATCAGGACATCTTTACGGTGGCCCAAAATGATCTGAACCCTCAGCGGACGAGCAAAGCAGCTTATGTGAACGCGATGTACTTCCAGGATACACGGATTGGCCATTCGACGGTCCTGGGGGCTCGTACAGCAGAAAAATCATGGCTCATGAACAGCAACTGGAATCCCTATATCACCCGTGGGGCGCCCGTTGCAGGATCTCCTGCCACGAAGAATCGCATTGATGGAGGACAGTTCTTCCAGGTGGGATGGGACGCTGCAGCGCGTGGGAAGTTTTCCAGTGGCCTCGTATGGTCAACGGAAGCAGAAATGGACTACGGCCAGTTTCACAATAACTACGGTCGTATTGACTTGGCTGGAGGTCGTGTACAAGCAGGATTGTTAAAAGATAAGGTAGAAGTCGCTATGCGTTATTCCATTATCCTGCCGGATGACGCATTTGCCGCGACGTTCGGCGGTCGTCGCAATACAGGGGTTCGTCCGATCAATGAAGTTGCTCCGGCGGTCACGTATTATGTGCGCGGGCATGACTTTAAAATCGTGATGGACGCTCCGGTGTTGTTTGATGTCCCTGTGTTTGTTGAACACAATGTAGGAAGTTATGTGTCCACGCAACAGCCGGACCAAGCGACAGTGAATGCCGCTGGGAAAGGCTATATGGAACGCCAAACAGTTCCAGAAGTCCGGTTGATGTTTCAATTGGCCTTCTAGAAGGAGTTCTTGGAGTCCGCGGGGTTGAATCCTCCTCCCCGCGGGCTCCCCTTTGTTTATGAAAAGAGCGATCAGTTATTTCGTCCTTCTGATAGTGATGTGCTGTCCTGTTATTGCTACATCCGGGATGGGGCATAAGGACTTTGTATTGCTTCTGGAGGATTTTGGTCGTGGCGATTATGCCGTAGAGGGACATTTTCAAGTACCGGTTTCAAGAAGTACGATCTGGAAAGTTTTGACGGATTATGATCATATGCCTGAGTTTATTTCGTCGATGCACGAATCTAAAGTGGAACAAAGAGATAGGAATCGCTTGATGCTGAAACAAAGGGCGCGCGGCAAACTGTTTGTCTTTTCAAAACATATTGAAGTACTGCTGTCGGTCATTGAGATCCCCATGACACAGATCACCTTTGAAGACGTTAGTAGTAAGGACTTTTATTCCTATCAGGGGTCGTGGGAGATCCAGGGTGAGGGGGCGGGGCCGTTCGATGTTGTCTATCGTTTGAATGCCAGGAGAAAATTCTCCGCCCCAGGGTTTTTAGCGAAAACGGCGTTTAAAAATAATGTCGAGAGTCTTTTGAATGAAGTGCGTATGGAAATTGTGCGTCGTCAAGAAGGGGGGATTGAGTGAACGTATTGAAATCGCTGGTTTTGGTTGTGTGTTTGATCGCGCTTGTTCCAGCAAGACATGCCGCGGCACAGGGGCTCGGACTTCGCTCGGGAAGCACGTTAATGCTGTCAGGGGATTCAACGTTGCATCCATTCTACAGCACGGCAACCCAGATGCAGGTCTCAGGAACAACCTCAGAGCCTGTTTTGGAATCTGTTCTCACGCGGAACACGCTGAAGACGTTTGACGTTGTCATTCCGGTGAAAGGTCTAAAGTCTAAGGAGTCTGGACTGGATAAAAACATGTATAAGGCGCTCAAGGCCGACGCGTGTCCGGCGATTACATTTCATATGGCGTCCTATGATAGTCAGCCCGATGCGGCTGGCACAAAAGTACGGCAGGCGAATGTTCACGGCGTATTGTCCATCGCGTGCCAGGAAAAGCCGGTGACGTTGACAGCGGAGCTGACCCCGGGCCCCGAAAGCCTTCGTGCCAAAGGGTCGTACACGCTCTTGATGACCGATTATGGTGTAAAGCCACCCTCGCTCATGTTGGGGGCGATTAAAGTAAAGGACTCGGTCGTGATTGATTTCAACCTTGAATTGGGGTATTAGTCGTCATGAATATTGAAACTTTTGCAAAATTGCTGCAATTCTCGATATCGCCGATAGCGCTTATATCAGGCGCAAGCCTGCTGCTTCTATCGATTACTAACCGCTTAGGCCGAACCATTGACCGATCACGTATCTTGGTGCGCGAATTGGAATCTGGGAGCGGCGCTTCTTTTAAAGAGGACCACCGGAGCCAATTGCGAATTCTTCTGCGCCGCTCGCAGCATTTGCGTAACGCTGTACTTTCCATCTCTGCGAGTATTTTTCTATCTGCGCTGATGATCATGTGTGTGTTCCTGCAGGTTTTTGTAGGGTGGGAACTCAAAGAGTTTGTTTTGGGTTGTTTGTTTACCGGGGTCGTTTCTCTGTGCGCGGCGGTCGTATTTCTGATTTTGGATGTATCGCTTGGTTTGCATGCCCTTCGGGTGGAAGTCGGCCGTCATATTTAATAAGGGATCAGGCTTTTGCTCTCGCACGACTACAGGGGAAACAGAGACCCCAACAGTGCAGGATAAACAAAACTGCAGAACAGCCAGATCAATGCGGCGCTTAGGATGTCCACGGACAATCCCCCGCGAAGAAAATCACGCATTCGAACCGGTCCCACTCCAGCGATAATCGCGTTGGCGGGTGTTGATATTGGCAATAAAAAACCCAGACTGGTAGCCAATGTGGCTGCGAGCACAATTTGGAGTTCTAGGGTGGGGTGTTGCGGTACGAGAGAAAGCATGACAGGAATAACCATATTTGCTGCGGCAGTATTGGAAGCAATCTCACTCATAAAGACAGCGACACCAATGGCGCCCGCGATGATATACATAGGGTGAAGCTGAAGAATGGGGCCCATGAGAGAGTGACTTATCGAGGCCGCTAGGCCACTTTCAAACATGAGACGCCCCAGAGCAATGCCACTGCCAAAAAGTAGAATCGTTTGCCAATCGATCCTCCGTCCTTCCTTCCACGTCAGCGTAAAACATCGGGTTTTCCAATCCGTTGGCAAGATGAAAAGCAATCCTGCTGAAAACATCGCAACGTAGCCCGGGGCCAGTCGCTCTTGAATTATTTGGGCCCAGGGATGGTGGGTTCCTAGAAAAAGATTTAATCCGCTCGGAAGAATCCATAAAAATATCGCTAAGGCAAGGACCGCCAAGCTAGTGTATTGCCCTTGAGTCCAAGGGCCCATCTCCGTATATTTCTGCTGCATCTGTCTTGTCTGGCCGGGATAATGGGTTTGTTCTGGGGGGAAAAGCCAGTGAACTAATCCTACGCGGGTCACCAGCAGAAGAAGAGTGAGTGGAAGTGCAAGGATCATCCAGTGAATAAAGCCAATACGAATGCCAAGCTCCTGTTGAATGAGGCTGATGCCAATTAAGTTCGGGGGCGTGCCCACGGGGGTCGCCATCGCCCCAGCGGAGGCCGCATAGGTCAACAAGAGGAGAAGCCCTGTCGTATAGCGCTGAGATTCTGGTTTTAGATCGCCAGCAGAGATGGCTTCTTCTGCCACCTTGGCCATGGCTTGTGCGACTGGGAAAAGCATGATAACGCTGGCTGTAATTCCCATCCACATCGCTACAAGCCACGCGACTCCCGCAAGAGCAATCTGCGTTCGTAGCGTACTGTTTCCTACCCAAGGAGTGGCAAGCAATGCGTAAGCGATACGACGATCAACACCATGAATCTGCAACGCTTTGGCAATCATAAAGCTGCCGATAAAGAGAAAAATGATGGGATCTGTAAAGGAGGCCAGAGTCGATGCGGTGGGACCAATGTGGAGGGCGATGGCTGCAGTGACTCCTAAAAGACCGGTCAATGCCAGGGGGAGAGGTTCACTGATCCAGCACACCATTACGAACACCATAATAGCGGCTAGGTGATGCGCCTGATCAGAAAGAGTCGGTATCGGCCACAGCCAAGTCACAAGTGCCAGGAGGGGGCCAAGGAGGAGTCCAATCCGCGGACGCCATGGATCCCCCAACGTGTTTTTCATGAGTCAGGCAATATCGGAGAGGTCATCAGTGGGTAGCGCCATGCGGAGCGCATTGAGTACCGCAAGCAAATCGATTGCTTCTTGAGCGACAGCTCCTGCCACGGGAGACAGGTGTCCGGCTGTCGCAATCCCCATGCCAACGAGACTCAGTGCCATACCACCGATGGCGCTTTGCAATGCGATCCGACGCATTCTGCGGCTGATGTGAAACAAGACATCGACTTTTTTCAGCGACGATTCCAAAATCACGGCGTCGGCGGCTTCTGAGGTAATATCGCTGTTTTGTCCGAAGGCAATCCCAACCGTGGCCGCCATGAGCGCAGGGGCATCATTGATGCCGTCCCCAATAAACAACGTCCGTGCCTGTTGCGTCTCTCGGCGAACGAGCGCCACCTTATCTTCTGGGCTTTGCTCGGCGTGAACATCGGTAATCCCAACCTCGTCGGCGAGATAGCGCACCGCCGTAGCGCGGTCACCCGAGACGAGCATCACTTTGGTCACCTGGTGGGAGGGACTGAGATGATGAATAAAGGAACGACTTTCTTCGCGAGGGACATCCCGAAAACGAAACAGCGCAGCAAAAGAGTTGTTAATGAGTAAGAGACACTCCAGTCCCTCCGCGGCAGGGGGGAGTGTTTGCGCGTTTGGCACTTTCGTGCGCCCTGTTATTTGGATGAGGGTGTTGGACACTTTTCCTGAAATTCCTTTCCCTGGTTCTTCCGTTATTTCAGCGACGGGATCATTGGGCACTCCTTCTTCTTGTGCCGCCAGAACGAGAGCGCTTGCCAGCGGATGCTTAGAGTAGCGCTCGAGGCTGGCGGCGTACTTGAGTGCTTCAGAGCGTGAAACCCCTGGGGCACAGATAATTTCACTTAAGTGCGGACGGCCATACGTGAGTGTTCCCGTTTTATCGAAAATGAGTGTGCGGCAGGTTGAAATCTGTTCCAAAACAGCGGGGGTTTTAATGATGATGCCGTGTTTGGCAGAAAGCGAAATAGCCCCGATGATGGCGATCGGGATGGCAATGATCATGGGGCAGGGAGTCGCAATAACGAGAACGGACAAAAACCGCATCGGGTCGTTGGAGACGCCCCAGGCGATCGAAGCAATAAGTAATGCCAGGGGGGTATACCAGGCGCCGAGTTGGTCGCCGATGCGTCGTAGCTCCGGGTGGTCTTCCTCTGCCGCTTTCATGACTTGCATGATTTTAGCGTAACGAGAATCCTCGGAACGCTTGTCTGCGCGAATGACGAGTGCGGTATTTTGATTTATGGCCCCAGAAAGTACACGTGATCCTGGCGCTTTCTCCGTGTCGTACGGCTCTCCCGTCAGATAGGATTCATCCATATGGCCGTGCCCTTCCATCACAGTACCGTCTACAGGGCATATTTCTTGAGGAAAGACGACCAGGGTATCCCCAATGGCAATGTTCTCCAGAGGAACATCCACGGGGCCCTGGTCTGTTTTTCGATGCCCGATCCGCGGCATGCGTTTAGCCAGGGCTTCTAGGACGGCAGAGGCACGACGTGTGGCGTACGCTTCCAGTGCTTCTCCCCCGGAAAGCATCAGCACTAATATGGCGCCGGCCAGATACTGCCCGAGCCATGTGGACGTAAGCGTGGCGATCGCCGCAAGGATGTCGGCGCCAAAGTCTTTTGCCAGGAGTCTCCGCACGACCATCCCAAAGAGTGGCAATCCTCCGGCGGCCAGTGTGATGTAAAGAGGAATGTTATAGGTAAGTTCCGGTGTGTGAATGATGTATCGCAGCAGAAGATGCAAAGCGATACCCAGTGATGATAGAGCGGCAATGGCTGTTTTGACTTCGGGTCTCATGGTCTTATTTTACAACCTTCTCCCGTAGGAAAAGGTCTCTTAAATTATGTTCGTGCGATAACGCGCTTATTTTCTTAGACTTGGGTATGCGATATCAAGTACGGTACGCGTTTTTTGGCGCTTGTTTGGGTGCGGGGGCTCCTTTGGGGTCGCTCCTGTGGCGGGCGCTGCTTCCCTGGCCAACGCACCCGTTTGCCGCCCTGCTTCAAGAATGGCGAAGCGAAGCTTACTTCTACAATTACATGACGGTGGGAACCATCACGGCCTTCGTGCTGTTTGGTGTGATTTTAGGTTGGCGTGATGAACATTTGGGTCGTTTGGCTATTACCGATGGTTTGACGGGCATCTTCAATCACCGGCATCTTCAGGATATTCTTTCGCAGGAAATTGACCGTTCTAACCGCTACGGCACTCCTGTGACCGTCCTGATGTTGGATATTGATGACTTTAAGCAGGTCAATGATACCCATGGGCATCCGTTTGGTGATTTTGTATTGGCTAAAACGGCGCGGCTGATTCAAAATACGCTGCGGCGAACGGATGCGGTAGGTCGTTACGGAGGGGAAGAATTTTTTGTCATTATGCCGCAAACCAATACGGAAGCCGCGCTCCCTATTGCTGAACGTATGGGCACCGTCATTCGCCAGTGTCTATTTTCAGCTCACGGCAAGGAAGTAAATATTACCGTCAGTATCGGCCTGGCGACATACCCTTCGAAGGAACATGGCGTTAAAACGAAAAGCGGCTTGCTTTCGGCCGTGGATCAGGCGCTCTACCGTGCAAAACACCTCGGTAAAAATCGAACGGTCCTATGGTCGGATCACTTCTAATTCACGATACGGCTGCCCCCTTCCCTGAAAATCTGCTAAAATTCTCTCCACTTGGGGTGTTAACTCAGCGGTAGAGTGCCATCCTCACACGATGGAAGCCACAGGTTCAAATCCTGTACACCCCACCACTTTATGCATGAAACGATAAAACAGCTGCTCAGTCTTCAGGAACGCGATCTCGCGCTCGATACACTGTCTAAGGAATTAAGCGCCATTCCGGTGCAGATCGACGCGATAAAGAAGCAGATCGCCGATAACAAAGCCGCGCTCGAGGCGGCCAAGAAAGAACTCACCCAATTCCAGCTTCAGAAGAAAGAGAAAGAAGTAGATTTGGAATCTAAAGAAGGTGCGATCCGAAAGCATTCCGGCGAACTTAATGCGGTAAAAACCAATGAGGCTTACCGGGCGCTTTTAGGAGAAATTGAAAAGGCCAAAAGCGAAAAGTCTGCCGCGGAAGACGCGATACTTCAGCTGATGGAACAGATCGATCAGGCCAATAAGATTTGGAAAGAGAAAGAGACCGTTTCGAAAGGAACCGAATCCGGATATCTCGCAAAAATCAGCGAATGGGAGACCAAGCAGAAAGTGGTCGAAGCGGATCTGGCGCAGAAAAAGACAGATCGCGATCAGTTTGCAACGACGCTGTCTAAAGCATTGGCTGAGCAGTATGAGCGGATTCGGGCGCGCAATAAGAGTGCCGCCGTGGTGCCTTTGAAAAATGAGCAGTGCTCAGGGTGTCATATGAAAGTCGCACAGAATTTAATCAATGAAGTCCGCCGTGGGCAGAAGCTGATGGTGTGTGAAAATTGTTCGCGGATTGTTTTTCTGGAAGAAGCGATCGCGCCAGCACAATAATTTTTTTACTGTTCTTTGAAAGCAACATTCGGAGCGTCGCTGGCATCCTTCGGGATGGCTAGAGGAAAGTCCGAACTCCTAGGGCAGGATACCGGCCGTAAGGCCGGAACACCGTCTTCAAAGGCGGTGGCTGGAAAGTGCCACAGAAAATAGACCTCCTTTCAGAAATGAAAGGGAAGGGTGAAAAGGTGGTGTAAGAGACCACCGGTTCTTCGGCAACGAAGAACGCATGGTAAACCCATCCGGAGCAAGACCAAAACGGGAGAAGAGGCGGCCCGCCTCGTACGTCCTGAAAAGGACGGGTACTCCAGGACAGTCGCTAAGAGGAATGACGCTCGTCTGCCAGACATTGGGCAGATGACAGAATTCGGTGTACAGAATGCAGCTTTCGTTTTAAAAAACAACGGAAGCACTTTAAACGAAGTGGAGGTAGCTG
>CAZDML010000007.1:0-39987 GCA_964506645.1 uncultured Elusimicrobia bacterium
GCGGCTTCAAAGTCATGGCTCATCCCCATCGAGAGGACATCCAATTTTGTTTTTTCAAAGAGCTTACGAAGTGTGGCAAAAAACGGTCGGGCTTCTTCTGGCTTTTCCGTGTACGGAGCGATCCCCATCAACCCACGAATCTTGAGTGACTTCCAGGCGGCGGCCTTTTCTAAAAAACCGCTTAAGAGCTCCGGTGCGAGTCCCGATTTGGTGTCTTCTGGAGATATTTTGACCTGCACGAGACACTCCAACGTTTTACCCGCATCCTGGGCATGGCGATTGAGCGCATGGCCAAGATCCTCCCGGTCGAGCGACTGAACCATTTGAAAAAGTTCGACCGCTTTTTTGGCTTTGTTGGTTTGCAGTTGACCGATGAGGTGGAGTGCGACGTGTGGATAGGCAGACGTAAATCCTGTTTCCAAATCGTATTTGGTTAAGGCTTCCTGGACCCGATTTTCTGCAAGATGCCGGACACCGGCTTGGACAAAAGGAAGGACGCGATCAAAGGGAACGGTTTTGGTGACAGCAACGAAAGTCACATCTTGTCCTGAGCGATTGCTACGTTGGGCCGCCCGGTCGATTCGTTCCAGTAGAGCCTCCAAAGTGCTGTTAACTGCTTTCACCTTAGAAGAGATTATATGCACTTTCGTGCCGAAAAATCAATACAAATTAGATGGATTCCGAGGGAGGGCTTAAAACCTGCTGAATTTGGAGAGACTTTCCGGCCAACGTAATAAACTCGCCTACTTTCTTTCCTAAAAGTTGCTGCGCCAGCGGCGACACCCAACTGATAGCACCGGCACTTACGTCGACTTCATCCACACCTACGATGCGGAACTTGTCATTGCTGGAAAGAACGACCTGGTGTCCAAAACGAATGATTTCGGTCGCGGAAGGCGACTGCTCCACAAAAGTCGCGATGCGTTCTCCCAGATAGGTGATGCGCGCTTTCGTGCGTTTGGCCGCACCGCTCAGTGTATCTGGGTTCTTGATCGCTTTTAACTGCTCGAGCTCTTGGCGAAAACGCTTCGCGCCTTCCGGGGTGATGTAATTCTTCGCTCCGGCCGGCAAGGCGGGCGCTTCCGGCAGGCTCCAATCTTCGTCTTCGTTCTCTTCACTGGTAAAGGCTTTGCTCATAGATCCATTAAAACAGGAATTTGACGAATAAAATCACCGATTTTGGCTCTAAGAGAGTACAAAGAGCCCTTGTATGAGAAACCCACATATAGAAAAGAAGATATTTTTGATCCGAACCAAACGCGTGATGATCGATAGAGATCTTGCGGAACTCTATCACGTCCCTACAAAGCGATTAAACGAACAGGTACGTCGCAATCTACGACGCTTCCCCTTTGATTTTATGTTTCGTCTCACACTTCGAGAAAGATTGGAACTGGTCGCAAAATGCGACCGGTTCATGACGCTGAAACATTCATCGACGTTGCCTTACGCTTTTACAGAACAAGGGGTCGCCATGTTATCAAGCATTCTCAACAGTGAGCGCGCCATCGACGTTAACATTGCGATTATGAGGGCTTTCGTTAAACTCCGCCACGCTTTAAGTGTGCGACACGACCTCGTGATTAAAGTCGAACACATTGAAGGTCGAGTCAACCTCTTAGAAACAGATGTTCGATTCCTTCGTGAAGATCTTCAGAACAAAAACCCCAAAGAGCTGTTCAAGCCCATCCCAAAAATCAAAGGCTTCGATAACGAATAGCTTCAAAAGCAAAACCCCCGGGGCCTTTCGGCGCCGGGGGTTTGTTTGAAACGTTTGACGCTTTAGGCTTAGTACATCTCGCCCGGATTCGGCATCGCCGGAGCGGCTGCTTTCTTCTCCGGAATATCGGTCACGAGGACTTCGGTCGTGAGCATGAGGCTCGAGATGCTGGCCGCATTCTGAAGAGCTGTGCGGACAACTTTCGCCGGATCCACAACACCCTGCTTCAGAAGATCGCCGTACTGCATTGTGTCGGCGTTCAATCCGAAGTTCAGATCACTGCTATTGCGAACCTTATCGACGACCACCGCGCCATCAACACCGGCGTTGTTCGCAATCTGGCGGATCGGATGTTCCAGAGCATCGCGGATGATGTTGATACCGGTCTGTTCGTCCGTATCATCCCCCTTGAGCTTCAAGAGAACCGCCGACGCGCGGAGAAGCGCCGTTCCGCCGCCCGGAACAATGCCTTCTTCCACACCCGCACGGGTCGCGTGCATCGCGTCTTCGATCTTATATTTCTTCGCTTTCATTTCGGTTTCGGTGGAAGCGCCCGCTTTGATGAGGGCCACGCCGCCGGCCAACTTCGCGAGACGCTCCTGGAGCTTCTCTTTGTCGTAGTCGGAGGTGGAGTCTTCGATCTGCTTGCGGATTTGGCCCACGCGCTTCTCGATTTCTTTCTTGTCACCGGCGCCATCGACGATCGTGGTGTTTTCTTTGTCGACGATGATACGCTTCGCGGATCCGACCATGGTCGGATCGGCTTTCTCAAACTTAATGCCGAGTTCTTCAGAAATAACCTTCGCGCCTGTTAAGATCGCGATGTCCTGAAGCATCTCTTTGCGGCGGTCGCCAAAGCCGGGGGCTTTGACAGCAGCGCATTTGAGTCGCCCTTGGAGCTTGTTGACCACGAGGGTGGCCAAGGCTTCGCCTTCGACTTCTTCGGCGATGAGCAGGAACGGTCGGTTACCGGCGGCCAAGAGCTTTTCAAGGAAAGGCAGCATTTCGTTCAACGCGCTGACTTTCTTGTCCGTCACAATGACGGCGGCATCTTCCAGCACAGCTTCCATTCTTTCCGGGTCGGTGACGAAATACGGCGACACGTGTCCTCGGTCAAATTTCATGCCCTGGACTTTGTCGATTTCGGTCTTCGCGGACTTGCCTTCTTCCACGGAGATCACGCCGTCTTTGCCTACGGCTTTCATCGCTTCCGCGATGAGCTTGCCGATTTCTTTGTCATTGGCAGAGATGGTCGCCACTTGTTCAATCTCTTGATCCTTCACGGGCTTGGCCATCTTTTTGATTTCAGCGACGACGGCTTCGACGGCTTTATCGATTCCGCGCTTAATGTGCATGGCGTTGGCGCCTGCAGTGATGTTTCGGAGGCCTTCGGTGATGATGGCTTGCGCCAAGACCGTCGCGGTCGTGGTGCCGTCACCGGCGACGTCGTTCGTCTTCGAGGCGACTTCGCGGACGAGCTGGGCGCCCATGTTTTCAAACGGGTCTTCCAGTTCGATTTCTTTCGCGATGGTCACGCCGTCGTTCGTCACGGTCGGGGATCCAAATTTCTTGTCGAGCACGACGTAGCGGCCCTTGGGGCCCATCGTGACTTTTACGGCATTCGCCAGTTTGTCGACGCCGGCTTTAATCGCTCGGCTGGCTTCGTCTTTATATTTCAGTTGTTTGGCCATGATTGTCTCCTCTTAAATTATTCAACGATACCGAGAATATCATCCGAGCTGAGAATCAGATATTCTTGGCCATCGACTTTGATTTCTTGTCCGCCGTATTTCCCATGAAGAATCTTGTCTCCCGGCTTTACTTCCATCGGGATCACTTTGCCGTCATCGGTGACTTTGCCCTTCCCTACGGCAATGACTTCGGCTTCCTGGGGCTTTTCTTTGGCGGTGTCCGGGATAATGAGTCCGCCGCGGATTTCGTCTTTCTTTTCTACCGCTTTCACCAAAACGCGGTCGCCCAAGGGGCGCAAACGAATGGATGTTGCTGTTGGCATAACACGTCCTCCTACTAGGTTTTTGGATTATAAATCAGTGAGGTGCTTAACTTAGCACTCGCGACTTCTTGGTGCTAATTTTAAAGATTTCTTAGCAGCCTGTCAAGGGGGGTGCTAATTTTGGAGAGAGAACGTTCAGCGGAGGCGCTGAGGTTTAAAGTAAGTGCCTTCTATCTTTCCGACGGAAATCCGGCCTAACACCCCGGGCTTTTTGCCGCTGGCAATGACCATGGCGACGCCGCGCGAGGTCGCCTGTTGGGCGGCGCGGATTTTGGTCTGCATCCCTCCGGTACCGCCTTCCGACCCCGGAGTGCCATGGGCCAGGGCTTCGATCGAAGAATCGATCCGATCGACCCGGGAAATAAGGTGACCTGTGCGGTGCTTGGGGTGGGCTGACATCAGGCCTTCCACATCGGTCAAAAGAATGAGCAAATTTGCTTTTACCTTGATCGCGACCTGGGCTGCCAAAGTGTCATTATCCCCGACCCGGATCTCTTCTACGGCCACGGTATCGTTTTCATTAATAATAGGAATCACTTTGGACTTGAGGAGC
Source organism: uncultured Elusimicrobia bacterium (assembly GCA_964506645.1). Taxonomy (GTDB): domain Bacteria; phylum Elusimicrobiota; class Elusimicrobia; order 2-01-FULL-59-12; family 2-01-FULL-59-12; genus CAZDML01. Next base: position 4,288 of record CAZDML010000007.1, read on the forward strand.
GCAAGCAAGGTCGCCTGGGCGTTGTGGTAGCGCTTCTTGTTTTCAAAATCTTCACGGGTGAGCAAAACCTGCGCAATCTTTACCCGGTTACTGCGGAAATAGTGACGGTACTTCTCCATCAGACAGACTTGGCCGACCGCCGCCGCCGCCTGCTTGAGACGCAGCTCGGTAGGACGTTTCTTCCAGCCCAGTTCGTTAGTCCCGGCAGAGATCGCCCCGGAGGTGACTAGAATCACTTCCCGGCCAGCGCGCTGCAGGGCCGCAAGTTCCCGCACAAGCCGCGCCATGCGCTGCTCGTCCATACGCCCGCCTTTCTTCGTAAGCAGGCTTGTGCCGACTTTGACAACAATGCGTTTAGGGTTCATAGAACAATTCTAGCTTGCCGATGCGCACCATGTCTCCGGGTTGGGCACCTTTGCGGGCGAGTTCTTTTTCCACGCCCATCTTCTTCATAATATTTTGGAAACGCTTCACCCCTTCCTGCTGCCGGAAATTGGTCATGGCCGCGAACCGCTCAATCTTGGCCCCTTTGATAATAAATGCATCATCCTTTTTCTCGACCGTGTAATCGAGCTCCACCACGAACTTGAGAGGCTCAGTAGGAGCAGCCGCCGTCTCTTCCACCACCGGCTTGGACAGCTCTTTAGCGGCAAACGCTAAAAGCTTGTCGACCCCCTCCCCCGTCACGGCCGAAATCGGGACAATTTTAAGCTTTTTAAAGTGTTTCTTCATCGCGGTGTGGACTTTCTCTGAACCTGGAACGTCCATTTTGTTTAACACCAGCACCATCGGCTTCTTCATCAGCTTCGGAGAGAAGAGCTGAAGTTCCTGGTTGATCATCCGCACGTTCTTCACGGGATCTTTGCCGTCAAATCCGCTGGCATCCACCAGATGAAAGAGCATGCGTGTGCGTTCCACGTGGCGAAGAAAGTCATGCCCCAGGCCACGGCCGGTATGGGCCCCTTCGATGAGTCCCGGAATGTCCGCCAGCACAAAACGTTTGCCGTGCCAGTCCGCGACCCCTAGGTTGGGATTAAGGGTCGTAAACGGATAATCCGCAATCTTTGGGCGAGCGCTTGTCAGACGCGCCAAGAGGGTTGACTTGCCGGCATTGGGACATCCAATGAGGCCGACGTCCGCCAGCAGTTTGAGTTCCAGATCGATGAGAAATTTTTCACCCGGCTCCCCTTTCTCCGAAATCATCGGCGCCGTGTTACGGCTGGTTTTAAATGCCGCATTGCCTCGGCCGCTGCGGCCGCCCCGGGCAATCAGAAAGGTTTCACCGGCTGTTTTAAGATCGGCAACAACATGCCCCTCTCGAAGAACGACTGTGCCCATCGGCACATTCACCATCAAATCTTTCCCACCGCGGCCGGCTTTATTCGACCCCGATCCTGGCATGCCGTCTTCCGCGTAATAATGCGGACGGTAGGTGAGATCGAGCAAGGAGGAGAGACCTTCTTCGGCACGCAGATACACGTCACCGCCTTTGCCGCCGTTGCCGCCATCCGGCCCGCCGCGATCGACGTATTTTTCCCGTCGGAACGTCATGCAGCCGTCCCCGCCCCGACCCCCGCGAACGGTGATCTGAGCGTGGTCGATGAACATTGATCGATCGCTGGTTTCCGTAGACATAATTTCTTAGAAAGAATGAAGCGAGTCAGGGAGTTTTTTCACTCACCAACTCGCTTATTCGGTACGACGAATCGTTTAGACTTAGGCTTTCGCGGGATAAACGGAAATCTGCTTCTTGCCCTTCGATTTCCATTCAAACGTCACGATGCCATCGATGCGGGAGAAGATCGTATTGTCCGATCCCATACCCACGTTGCGGCCGAGGAAAAACTTGGTGCCGCGCTGACGCACGATGATCGAGCCGGCCGTGATTTTCTCACTGCCGAATGCTTTCACGCCGAGGCGCTGGCCTTTGGAGTCGCGGCCATTATTTGAACTGCCTTGTGATTTTGTAGATGCCATGGAAGTGCCTCTTACCCTACCGAGATGTTCTGGATCAGGAGCTCGGTATAGTTCTGCCGATGACCCTGCCATTTCTTATAGGTTTTTTTGGAACGTTTCTTAAAAACAATAATGCGCTCGCCGCGGTCCTGGGCGGTGACTTCTGCCGTGACTTTCGCGCCGGAGACATGCGGTTTACCGACCTGGACCCCGCTGTCTGTCTTCACAAAAAGAACTTTATCCAGGGAGATTTTGTCGCCCTTAGCGTGCGGCAAGGATTCGACCCGAAGACGGGTGCCTTGTTCTACACGATATTGCTTTCCACCAGTTTCAACGATTGCGTACATAACACAGCCTCTTTAGTTAAACGTGAGTTTGGGATTAAAAAAACATCCGCTCTACGGACGCGGATGCTCCATAACCAACCGCGGTAATGATACCAATTCCCTGACGGGGGGTTCAACCCCCCGTCAGGGCTTTTTTAGGCGTTATTCAATGAGGATCCGGTAGTCTTCCCAGGGCAGATTGGGGTCGGACTGAATCACAATCTTGTGCTTCACAGCATGTTCCAGGCGATCCTGGCGTTCCTGGACGTATTGAGCGACCGGGGGGCTCAAAAAGAGCTTAATTTGATCGCCGGCACGGCCGTGCGTGAGGCGCAGGATCTCGCGTTTCACCTTAATGAAGAGAGAATCGCGGGAAAGCACCCGTCCTGAAGCGTGGCACTGCGGACACAGCTCACCCAAAAGGGCGAAAAGTGACTCGCGTTTACGCTCACGGGTCATTTCGATCAGACCTAGCCGAGTGATCGGCAGGATTTTGATCTTGGCCCGGTCTTCTGCGGTGTAGTCGGCTAATGCCTCCATCACCTTTTGACGGTTGCGGGCATGACGCATATCGATAAAGTCGATGACGATAATGCCGCCGATGTTCCGCAATCGCAGCTGCCGTGCCACTTCCTGCGCCGCTTCGACATTGGTTGCGGTCACCGTTTCTTCCTGCGAGCGTTTTCCGGTAAATTTCCCGGTGTTCACATCAATTGCGCAAAGGCCTTCCGCTTCCTGAATGATGATGTAGCCGCCCGAGGGCAGATCGGCTCGGGCATCGCGGATTTTTTCAATCTGCGGCTCGATATTAAACGCCTGATAGAGCGGCGTCTTGCCTTCGTAGAGTTTCACGCGGCTCTTGAGTTCCGGGCTGATGGAATCCAGGAAGTCCATGAGATCGCGGTACTCGCTGCGCGAATCCACCATAAAGATACCGGTGTTTTCGTTGAAAATATCGCGCACGGTCTGGAACACGAGACCAAGGTCGCGGTGCACAAGCGCTGGCGCTTGAGAACTTTCAAAACGACGCTGGATATTTTCCCAGAGCCGGATGAGGTACGCCATTTCGCGGCGGAGCGCCTGTTCATCCGCCCCTTCGCCTTCCGTGCGGATAATCACGCCGCCCTGTTTGGGGGCGCAGCTTTCCACAATCGTGCGTAATCGGTCTCGCTCTTTGCGGTCTTCGATATTTTTAGACACCCCGATATGCTCGGCCATCGGCATATACACCAGGAACCGTCCCGGCAGGGAAATGTCCATGGTCACTTTCACGCCTTTGGTACCGATCGCTTCTTTAGCAACCTGCAGCATGATGACTTCGTTGCGTGCGATCATCTTTTCGATCTGCGATGAAGGATTGTGGCCCTTGGTCGGGATCACATCGCTCACATACAAGTAAGCGTTCTTTTCGAGGCCAATGTTCACAAACGCACTGGAAATCCCTGGGAGAACGTTTTCGATGCGGCCTTTATAGATGTTGCCGACAATCTTTTCAGATTCTGAGCGCTCAATGAGAAGTTCTATGAGCTTGTTGTTTTCCATGAGCGCGACGCGCGTTTCTTCGGGCGAGCAGTTCACAAAGATTTCTTTCTTGGTGTTCTTGCCTTTGTGCTCCTTACCGCGGCCGGAGAGACGTTCACGTTCAAAGGGGCGCTGACCGTGATGACGGTCGTTGCGGCCGTGATGACGGTCGCCTCCATGACGATCATTGCGTCCATGACCACTATGACGGTCGTGACGGTCACGGCCATGGCGATCGTTCCTATTCGAACCGCCACGGGATCGTTCGAGCTGACGTGGGACTTCAATTTGAATCGGCTGATCATCCGTCGGAACGGCAGGTGCAGACGGAGCAGCAGTGTCATCGGCAATATCCGGGATCCCAGAATGCGACTCATCGCCATACGCCGGTTCGATTTCAACATCCAAGGATTCTTCGATCACCACATCGTGCTCTTCCACGATGGGAGTCTCGTGAGATCCTTCGGACACAATATATTCCCCACCCAGAAGATCGGATTTTCCCGACCCTTCCGGTCGATGGTCTTCGGCCTCCGAATGTGCGGCCGTTTCATGCGGTGCGTGGGGTGTGTCTGTGGCCGGAGATTCCGGCGCATGTGTGTTGTGAACGTCTTTCTTTAAATCATCCATTAGTAGATATACCTCCTAAAATTTACGCTCTGGAGCAGTCCAATGGCTAGCAACGCGCTGACCATATGGGAACCGCCGTAGGACACAAACGGCAAGGCAACTCCGGTCACCGGCAGTAAGCCGATCACCATGCCGATATTCAAGATGGCTTGAAAACCGAACAAACAACCTATGCCTGCGGCGATGAGTGCTCCAAATCTGTCCTGGGTTTCTGTGGCGATTACAAAGGCTCGCCAGATGAGCAGCCCGAAAGCCGCGATCACCAAGCTCGCCCAGATGAACCCGAGTTCTTCTCCGATGACGGAGTAGATAAAATCCGTATGCTGTTCCGGCAGGAAGCCCAACTGCGACTGCGTGCCCGAAAACAGTCCTTTGCCAAAAAATTGTCCACTGCCAATGGCGATTTCCGACTGCAAAATGTGATAGCCCGCCCCCAGCGGATCAAAACCAGGACTTAAGAACACCATGATGCGCTTACGCTGGTAGTCTTTCACCGAATGCTCGGCCACATGCGCGGAATACACGCCGAGCGCCACAATGATCGCCAGAAAAAGAGGGTATTGCCACGGCAGGCGAATGTGCAGCTTCCACCCGAGCCACCAGAGCGCGAAGATAGCGGCCGTGCTGATAAAGAGAAACTCGACCGTAGCGCGACCGCCGTGAGCAGACTGCACAAAAAAGTGCAAAATCGGGTGGTGCAAGAAGCCTTGGGGCTGTACGGAAAAATAGGTCGATAATATTGGAATTCCTGCCGCCAAACTGCCAAAGAACATAATCGCCAGAAGATACAGTGGACGCACGCCGGCAAAATACAACATCCCGAGAAGCAGCGGAATATAGACGAGCATCCCGCCCAGGTATGGCTCCATTAAAATCAGAAGCATATGCCCGCCCGCCAGACCGAAAAGCATTGCCAGGAATCGAAAGGACCCTAGCTCGCGCTCGGAACGGTCCATGAGACTGGCCGCAACAATCACAAACCCGATACGAGCGAACTCCACCGGTTCAATGGATAGGGGCCCCATCACAATCCAGCTCTTGGCACCGTTGATGCGACGGCCGATGACCAAGACGCTCGCTAATGCGATCGTGGTGAGAATATACAGAACGCTGGGATAATTTCGGAAAAGCTGATAGTTCAAGCTGCTTAAAATAAAGAACCCTAAAAGCCCGACCCCTATGGCAATCGTCTGTTTGACGATATAGCGGCTGGCGTTGGCCCCCATCGGCGTCACCGCTGAGAAAACGCTGGTCACGCCAATACCAACGAGAAAAATGACTGCGAACATGAGCGGCCAATCGATGCGCCGCGACCAGTGCGAAAATCCAAACAGGCGGCTGGTCATTAGTCTGTCTCCTGGGATTCTTGGGTCGGCGTACTGTCCGACCCTAGTGCGAGAGCCATCAAATCGTGTGCGATCGGAGCGGCGATACTGCCACCGTGACCTCCGTGTTCCACCACGACCGCGCAGGCCACGCTGGGGTTGTCTGCCGGGGCATAAGCGACAAACCAGGCATGATCTTTGCCCTTGGTACTTTGGGCCGTACCGGTTTTCCCTGCAACGACTGTGTTCTTAATCTGAGCGGCCATCCCTGTGCCGGTTTTAACAACTTCCTTTAAAGCGTCGTGAAGGAGATTCCACGAGTTATCCGAAATTTTAAGCTCTTGTGTCAGGCGCGGGCTGCCAATGACATCCCCCTGTTCTTCACCCAAATGCCTGGACTGCGCGACGAGATACGGCTGCCACATACGACCCCGGGTCGCCACCGCCGAAACAAGGGTCGCCAGCTGCATCGGCGTCACCTGGAGTGCCCCCTGGCCGATCACATAGTTCAGCGTATCCCCGCCCTGCCAATGCTGTCGGGTCGATGTTTTCCAGGCCACAGGAAGCATGCCTTTTTTCTCATTCGGGAGGTCGATCCCCGTTTTCTGTCCTAAACCAAAAAGGTTCGCATACTGCTCGATCAACTCCGGCCCCATCATGAGCCCCGCTGTGTAGTAATACACGTCGCATGATTGGGCGAGAGCCGCATGGAAATTAACGCTTCCGTGGGAGTGTGGATATTTCCAGCACTTAAACATACGACGGTCACGCCCGAGCACATAGTACCCTGGACAATAAACGCGTTCTTCGTGTCGAATCTTCTTCCCTTCGAGACCCGCCATCGATGACACAATCTTAAACACCGACCCCGGAGGATAAAGCGCTTGAATCGCCCGGTTGTAGAGCGGCAGCGAAGGATCGGCGAGCAACGCTTTTCGCTTTTCGGAATCGCCTAACGGCAAAAACAAATTGGGGTCAAACGCTGGGGAGGAAGCCAATGCAAGCACTTCACCATTTTGCGGATTCATCATTACTACAGCGCCGGGCATTTTTGTTTCCTTAAGACGTTTCTGAGCCAGCGCTTCCAACTTGGCATCTAGTGTAAGCACGAGATCGCGTCCGGCCTGCGGCGGGAGATGACGCAACATGCGCACTTGACGGCCGTGCGCATCGACTTCAATTAAAATTCCGCCGTCCTGGCCATGCAGCAGTGGGTCATAGAGCCGCTCCAGGCCCGTCTTGCCGATCCAGTCCCCGGCGCGGTAGCCTTCATCGCCATATTTCTCTAATTCAAAATCCGTAATCTGGCCGACATACCCCAGCACGTGGGAAGCCAGCTCGGCCTTCGGGTAGTAGCGCTGCTCTTCAATGGCCAGTGAAATACCAGGCATATGAATGCGCCCTTGCAGAATGGAAAAAGCCTGAGCGCGTGTGAGACGGTCGGAGACGCGCAGCATCGACTTGGCTTTAACCGCTGCCATGAGCCGATGTTCCAGCTCGATCTCGGAGACATTCAGAATCGACGAGAGGTGGGCGACCACCTGCTGAAAATCTGCCGAGGTTAGCCCGAGTGGCGAGAAGAGTGCGATAAAGACCGGTTGGTCATCGGCCAGAATTTCGCCATGACGGTCGAGAATTCGACCGCGGGGCGCATGTTCGACCACGACCTGCGTGTGATTGCTTTCAGAGGCTGCGGCGTAGGTGCGCCCCTGAATAATCTGCAGGTAGAAAAGCCGCAGAAAGCAGGCGCCCAGAGCCCCCAGCATGAACGCTTTGAGCCAACGTGCGCGGCTTTCCAACAACGTCTTCGATGAAAACTCAAAAGCCAACGGCATACATCACATCTCCTAATGTTCGATCGGGAAAATCGCCCAAAGCGATGCCCACCAGCTTAAAAACAGAAACACAAACGGCGCGGCGGCCGCATTGACAACAGGCTGCAGCAACAACATCCACGTCCAGGGACGATGGTCAGACATGAAGACGCGGCTGAGCAGCAAGTAAAACAATAGAAAGAACAACGTCATTGCGCCCGTCAAAATACATTGTGTCCAGATCTTGGTTTCATCGAGTTGTCGGCGTCCCATCCCTGCCATATACCCAATCGCGGCAAGCAAAATGGCCTGCAGGCCGAGTGGTCCCATGACAGCGGCATCCAAAAAAAGTCCCCATAAAGCGCCCATCAAAACCCCAGCCAGCGCCCCACGGACAAGGCCGAAATAAAGCGTCGCAATGAGCGCCATATGAATGGCCAGCCCTGAACCGCCCATCCAGTGTGTCTGTGCCAGCTGGGCCCAGAGCAGACCCCAGAGCGTCAGAATATAAAAAGAAGTTGTTTTCACTCGTCGCTCTCCGTGGCCAGGACAAAAACCGTACCCAACTGACGTGCTTCGACCGCCGGCCGTAATCGCGCCTGCAAAAACAGTTGCCGCGGGTCGAGCCCGATTTCTTCGACCCATCCCAGCATAATGCCCTCCGGAAATTTTTCGCCAAGTCCGGAGGTCACCACCAGGTCACCAATCTTAATCGGGGCATCACGGCCGATGTATTTAAAAATAAGGTCGTGGCTGTTTGTGCCTTCCACCACCCCGTCGACCTGGGACTGCCCTTCGACAGCGGCCGCCACCGCGCTGAGGGAGTCGTGTACAAGCATCACCTTGCCGATCTCCGGACCCACATCCACCATTCGGCCGATGAGAGCTTCCCGGCTGCCGGAGAGGGCAATAACGGGTTGGTCCAAAAGCAAACCGTCTTTCTTTCCTTTATTCAAAATGAGTTCCTGGAACCAGCGCTGGGGCTCTCGGCCGATCACGCGGGCCGCAATGGCACGCGGCCAACGCTTTTCCTTTAAATTGAGAAGACGATTCAGCCGTATATTTTCCTGCTGGAGAGAAAGCAAGCGACGGGATTGTTCGGCTTGTTCAATGGGAAGAACAGGGACTGCGTCAGACGCTACAGCTGGAGCCACGGCAAGCGCATCTTCCGCATGACGTGCACTGCTGGGTAGTCCCAACCAGGACACCGCCCGTTGAGATGGAAGCGTACAAACGACCAGGAAGCCGCGGAACCGCACCACAATCGAGGAATGGCGAAAGATTAATAGAAGGAAAGACAGTAGGATAACCGATAGAAAAACAACGGTAGCACGCTGACGGTCGTAAAGTTCCCAGTCCATAAGGCCTCGGAACTCTGGAAGGAGAAACGATTATCTGGGCGGCAGGGCGCGGCGTTCACGCCGCATTTGATCCAATTCTTCTAAATAGCGCCCTGTCCCCATCACCACGCAGGTGAGAGGATCCGCAGCCATGACAACGGGGAGTTCTGTCTCTTGCGACAACAGATCCGGTAGTCCACGCAGAAGGGCTCCACCCCCCGCGAGAACAATACCCGTGTCAACTAAATCGGCGGCCAATTCGGCCGGTGTTTCTTCCAGAGTTTGTTTAATGACTTCGATGATCAGTTTGATGGGGTCCGCCAAGGCCTGGCGTACTTCTTCCGACGTAATGGTCACGGTTTTCGGGAGCCCTGTGACCTGGTCACGGCCTTTTACTTCCATCACCTGCTCTTCGGGTAGAGGGAAAACGGATCCTATCTTGATCTTCACGTCTTCTGCTGACGTTTCCCCTACCAACAAGTTATACTTGCGACGGAAATACTGAATAATCGCTTCATCCAGTTCATCCCCCGCCACATCTAAAGACTTCGACACAACCATGTCGCCCAGCGAAACAACGGCAACCTCGGTTGTTCCCCCACCCATATCAACGATCATATGTCCACGCGGTTCATTGATGGGAATGTCCGCGCCGATGGCCGCTGCCATGGGTTCTTCGATTAAATACACTTCGCGTGCGCCGGCTTGTTGCGCCGACTCGCGCACGGCACGTTTTTCGACTTCTGTAATTCCAGACGGAACCCCGATCACGACCCTGGGATGCAACAGGCTCCGGCGATTATGCACTTTCTTAATGAAATAGCGAATCATCCGCTCCGTGACGTCAAAATCCGCAATCACGCCGTTGCGCAGAGGACGGACAGCAATGATGTTTGCGGGGGTTTTTCCGAGCATGCGTTTGGCTTCTGCGCCAATCGCCAGGACGTTGCGGGTGTCTTTTTCGATAGCCACTACGGAGGGTTCGCGAAGAACGATGCCCTGTCCTTTCACATAAACAAGAGTATTGGCCGTTCCGAGGTCAATACCCATGTCGTTACTAAACAGACTGAAGAGATAATTGAACATTAACTTAGCGACGTCTCTTAGGACATCAGCTTAAGAATACCCATTTCAGCGCCATCTGACAAGCGGGGCCCTTTATAAATAAATTGTGTGTACCCACCCTTCCGTGCTTTAAAGCGGGGCGCAATTACATCAAAGAGCTTTTGCTGAACATCTTTATTGGTCAGATCTTTCGCAACGCGTCGGCGCGCAGACAGATCGCCTGCTTTAGCAGCAGTGATCAATTTTTCCGTAAAGCGTGCCACTTCACGCGCTTTCGGCTGCGTCGTCTCAATTTTTTCATAATGCAAAAGGCTGGTCGCCATGTTGCGCAACATCGCAAAGCGATGACCCGTTGTGCGTCCGAGTTTACGTCCGCTGTGTGTCTTCATGATTTACGCCGGCTTGGAAGGCTGCGCGACGCCGGACAAATCCATGCCCAGGCTCAAGCTCAGCTCCGAGAGCCGCTCCTTAATTTCATCGAGAGATTTTTTACCGAAATTCTTGTAGCCGATCAGCTCGTCATCGGTTTTGCTAACGAGGTCACCAATTGTTCGGATCTTCGCGGCTTTCAGACAGTTCGACGCACGGACAGAGAGTTCAATGATGTCGACCGGCTGGTTCAGCAATTCACGAAGACGCTCTGCATCCGGGCTGGCCGAAACAGCGGCTGCTGTCGCGGGCGCTTCGGCGGGGACTTCTTCCACTTCTTCTTCGAATGTGATGAAGATGGAGAGGCTGTCTTTCAAGATCTTGGCGGAATAGGCAATCGCATCACCCGGCGCTACCGATCCATCCGTCCAGACGTCGAGGATCAAGCGGTCGTAGTCCGTCACCTGACCCACTCGGGAATTTTCCACGTCGTAGTTCACTTTGATGACCGGCGAGAACAAAGAATCCATCATCAAGGTGTCAGCGGGATAACTTTCTTTACTCTGCTTTTCGGCGGAGACGTAACCGCGGCCGCGGGCCACCCACAGTTGCATATTGATTTCGCCTGAACTGTCGAGCGTTGCAATCGGCAGATCCGGGGTCAGGATTTCGACGTTACCGTTGGCTTCAATGTCTTTGGCTCGGACGACGCGCTCACCCTTCACCGAGAGGCGGAGGACTTCAGGTTCTGGCGTATGTAGTTTGAAGCGTAGTTGTTTGAGATTGAGGAGGATCGTGATGATGTCTTCGCGCACGCCTTTGAGCGTGGAATATTCATGCACGACTTTGTCGATCTTCACTGCCGTGATCGCACAGCCTTCAAGGCTGGAGAGCAGGATGCGGCGAAGAGAATTGCCGATCGTGTGGCCATAGCCCTTTTCGAACGGTTCGGCATAAAAACGGCCGAACGTATCGGTCAGTGTGTCCTGGTCACATTCAAGTCGCTGGGGTAATACCAAATCTTTTAGTCTCATCCTAACGTCCTCCTATTTGGAATAAAGTTCAACGATCAGCTGTTCATCGATCGGGAAGGAAATCTCTTCCCGAGTCGGCCAGCTGCGTACTTTGCCAGCGCCATGCGCCGGATTCACTTCGAGCCACGCGGGAGCTTGGCCTTTCTTCTGAGCCGATGCGATGGCTTGTTGAACGGCAGCGCCCTGGCGCATTTTTTCGGACACCGCGATGCGGTCTCCCGGCTGAACAGCGTAGGACGGAATGTCCACGCGCTTATCGTTCACCGTAACGTGTCCATGTAAAACAATTTGACGAGCCTGAGCCGAAGACGCGGCAAAACCCATGCGCTTCACGATGTTGTCCAAACGGGTTTCAAGCAACCGGAGCAGGTTTTCGCCGGTCAGGCCTGGCATTACTTCTGCCCGGCGGTAATAGTGGCGGAATTGTTCTTCCGTCAGTCCGGACATCCACTTGGTCTTCTGCTTTTCGCGGAGACGACGTCCGTATTCAGACACCTTGGTGCGTTTCCCGACGTGCATTCCAGGGGCTGACTTACGTGTGCCTTTATCCAGAATACAGGCGGTGTAGCACTTATCGCCTTTTAAAAAGAGCTTGGTGGCCTCATGGCGGCACCGACGGCAAACAGGACCAATGTATCGGCTCATAACTAGACTCTCCGTGCTTTGGGCGGACGGCACCCGTCGTGTGGGATAGGGGTAATATCCCGAATCGATAAAATCGTAAGGCCTGCACCCTGCAGTCCTCGAATGGCCGTTTCACGTCCGGATCCCGGACCTTTGACCAGCACGTGCACTTGCTTCACACCGCATTCCACCGCACGCTTGGCAGCGGCATCGGCAGTCACCTGTGCGGCAAATGGCGTGCCTTTCTTCGTTCCCTTAAATCCATTGGCACCGGCAGTGGACCAGACAATCACCTGGCCCTGTTCATCGGTAATCGACACAATCGTGTTATTAAACGACGACTGGATGTACGCCCGCGCAACGGTCACATTCTTCCACAGTTTCTTTTTGCGAGCTGCGGTGCGAGCGGCAGCGCCGGCTGCGCCCGTTGCGGGGGCGCCTTCTGCAGAGCGGCGGGGTTTATTTTCCGATGTCGGTTTTTCGTCAGCCATAAATTCCTTCCTTATTTCGCCGCGGGCGCGGGAGCGGCGGCCTTGGTTTCGGCGCGTACCGATCCGACGGTCTTACGACGACCGCGCCGGGTTCGTGCATTGGTTTTGGTTCGCTGTCCACGGCACGGCAAATTCCGACGGTGGCGGAAGCCACGGTAGGAGCCGATATCGATGAGACGGCGGATGTTGCCTTGAATTTCTCGACGTAAATCCCCTTCAACTTTGTAGTCGCGGGTAATAATGGTGCTGAGCTTGTTAATCTCAGCTTCCGTTAAATTTTTGACGCGGGTCGATGGATCCACCTGCGCTTCCGAAACGATGCGCTGCGCGTTCGTGCGGCCGACGCCGTACAAATAGCCGAGCGCGATATCCACGCGCTTTTCTTTCGGAAGGTCTACACCAGAAATACGTGCCATAACAGTTCCTCGCTTAGCCCTGACGCTGCTTGTGACGCGGTTCTTTACAAATCACGCGCACAACACCTTTGCGTCGGATGACTTTACATTTTCCACAAATAGGTTTGACGGATGCTCGTACTCGCATAATTATTTCTCCCGGAACGTAATCCGCCCGCGGGTCAGGTCATAGGGAGACAATTCCACTTTCACCTTATCGCCGGGCAAAATCTTGATGTAATGCATGCGCATCTTGCCTGAAATATGCGCCAAAACCTGGTGGCCGCCTTCGATTTCTACCTTGAACATGGCATTGGGATAAGCTTCCAGCACTTTCCCGTCAACTTCGATCTTTTCTTCTTTGCTCATGGTCCTCGCAATTAATCGTTGTGCGGCGTCAAAACTTCCGTTCCATGTTCCGTGATGGCCACCATCTTTTCGTAGTGCACGGAGAGACTTCCATCCGCTGTCACGACGGTCCAACCATCGGCCTTGTGCTCAATTTCGGCAGTTCCTTCGTTGGCCATAATCTCCAGCGCAAGAACCAATCCTGGCACGAGCCGCATTCCGGTCCCCGGCTTCCCGTAACAGGGAACATGAGGCTCTTCATGCATCGCGCGCCCAATGCCGTGTCCGCCGTATTCGCGAACCACATGATATCCCGCATCTTCCACGGGTTTTTGCATCGCATAGGACACGTCCCCTAGACGATTGCCAACCACCGCAGCTTGGATCGATGCCTCCAGAGAATCCCGTCCCGCTTTCATCAAGCGTTCCTGGGCGGGAGTGGTCTTGCCACCGATCACAAAGGATGTTGCGGTATCACCGCAGTAGCCTTCGACAAACATGCCGATATCCAAACTTAAAAGATCACCGTCTTTGAGACGACGCGAACTCGGAATCGAGTGCACGATTTCATCGTTGACTGAGGTACAGACAACGGCGGGATAACCGCGGTAATTCAAAAACGACGGGATACCGTGCTGCCGCATCATCTTCTCGGCCATGACGTCGATGTCTTTGGTCGTCATGCCGGCAACCGTTTTGCTTTTTAAGTCCATCAGGATGGCGGCGGTTGCACGTCCGGCCTTCCGTAGTAAATCGATTTCGCGAGGGCTCTTCAGTTCGATACGCGATTCGCGGGCCACTGCCATTACTTCGAGATCACACCGGCCACCTGCTTGGCCACATCCTGCACGCTCTCCGAGGCACCGAGGACTTTGAGAATGCCCTGCTTCTCGTAATATTTCAATAAAGGCGCCGTGCTTTCTTCGTAGACTTCCAACCGCTTCCGAATGGATTCAGGCTGGTCGTCCGCACGTGTAATCAGTTCGCCGCCGCACTTGTCGCAAATTCCCACCTTCTTCGGTGGTAACGACACTAAATTGTATGTCGCGCCGCACTTGTTACACATTCGGCGCTGGCCCATGCGGTCCACCACCACAGCCGCATCGACTTTGAAATAAAGCACTTTATCGAGCGGGTGTTTGGCTTTCTGTAAGAAAAGATCTAATGCTTTGGCTTGATCGAGACTGCGGGGATATCCATCGAGGATAAAACCCTTTTTGCAGTCTTTTTCTTTCAAGCGCTCGCTGACAATCGCGTTGGTCAGCGTGTCCGGTACAAGCAAGCCGGAATTAACAAATTGAGAAATCTGTTTGCCGAGCTTGGTGCCGTCCGCAATGGCTTTACGAAAAATCCCGCCGGTCGCAATGGCCGGAACGCCTAATGTCTCACTGGCGACCGATGCTTGTGTGCCTTTTCCTGCCCCTGGAGGCCCCAGGAATACTAACCGTTTGCTCATTGCTTACTGGGTACCGCCACCGACATTAAACCAGCGGCCTTTAAAAGCCCCTCCACCTTTCATGAAACCGTCGTAGTGACGCATGATCAGGTGTGACTGAATCTGGCCGATCGTGTCTAAAGCTACGCCGACCATAATCAGCAAAGACGTACCGCCGAACAAATTTGCCAAGTCCTGTGGCATTCCTAGCTGCGCCTGCAGATAATGCGGCAATACCGCTAAGATCGCGACAAAGAGCGCGCCACCTAATGTAATGCGCTCCAGAATAGCCGTAATGTATTTGGCTGTCGGTTCTCCCGGACGAACCCCTGGAATAAATCCACCCCACTTACGCAGGTTTTCAGCAAGTTCATCCGGATTAAAAGCCACGGAGTTATAAAAATAACAAAAGAACAAAATCAGTCCGGCATACACCAGCTGATAAATCGCATTTCCATTTTCCCAGCGCGCCAAACGTGCAGCCCATGCCGAATGAGGGGCGAACTGTGCAATGGTCATCGGCATTGTCAAAAGAGACACGGCAAAGATAACGGCAATCACGCCCGATTGGTCCACTTTGAGTGGCAAGTACGAACTGGAACCGCCGTACATTTTTCGTCCTACGACTCGTTTAGCGTACTGCACCGGGATTTTGCGCTGCGCTGTTTCTACCCAGACAACCAAACCCATGATTCCGACTATCAACGCAAGAATCAACAGGCCGCGGAACAACGAAATTTCTTCAACACGAATGAGCTGAAACAAATGCCCAAGCCCCGTGGGCAGACGGTCGACAATTCCTGAGAAAATAATGAGCGATGTCCCATTTCCAATGCCACGCTCGGTAATCTGTTCGCCAAGCCACATGATAAAAATAGTTCCTGTGGTCAAGGTGAGCACGGTCAAAGCAATAAAACCAGCACTCGGATTAATGACAATCGGTACGTTGCCAGGCGTCGGCATGCGGGCAATGGCAAACGTCAACCCAAACGACTGCAGTCCACCCAGGGCCAATGTCAAATAACGTGTAATCTGGTTCAACTGCTTACGGCCTTGTTCGCCTTCTTTGGCCAGGCGATCTAAATAAGGAATCACATGCGCACCTTGCAGCAAGCTCATGATGATCGAACTGTTGATGTAGGGCATAATCCCCATCGAGAAAATCGACAAACGCCCTAACGCACCACCCGAAAAGATGTTTAAAAATCCCAGGAGCGTATTTTCCTGGGCTGCAAAGAGTGACCGCAGTGCATCGGCATTGACACCGGGGATCGGAATGCTAGCTCCGATACGATAAACAGCGACAATCCCGAGCGTAAAAAGAATTCTCTTTTTGAGCTCCGGGACTTTGAAAATGTCCGCCAGCGGGTTATTTTCCATGCTTCTATTTCTTTAAAACTTCGATCTTGCCGCCGGCCTTTTCAATTTTTGTTTTGGCGCTGGCCGAAAACGCATGGGCCTGCACCGTTAGGGGTTTGGAAAGCTCGCCATCTCCGAGGACCTTTACACGCTCGGACTTTTTGATCAGCCCTTTGTCGTAGAGCGCCTTAGGAGACACCGCACTGTTGGCATCAAAACGGGCATTCAGTTCTTTCAAATTGATCACGGTCTCCGGGAGATCGAATTGTGTGTGGCGGAAGCCGCGCTTCGGAATACGACGGATCAGGGGAATCTGACCGCCTTCAAATCCAACCAGACCCGACACGCCAGAACGGGATTTTTGACCCTTCATACCACGCGTACTCTGTGCGCCATGGCCAGAGCCAATACCGCGTCCAACGATTTTGCGGCGGTGATGGGACCCCGGCGCTGGCTTCAGTTCATCGAGACGCATCGCTAACCACCATTTCCTTGGTACGCAGAACATGCAGCTGTTCTTTGGTACGCAGACTTTTCAGCCCTTCGAGCGTCGCATACACGACGTTGTACGGGTTGGACGACCGTAGAGACTTTGTCAAAATATCTTTAATGCCGACAGCGTCAAGCACTGCGCGGACACTGCCGGAAGCAATAACACCTGTTCCCGGAGCCGCCGGTTTCATGAGCACGGTGCCGGCGCCGAAACGACCGGTCACCGCATGGGGAATGGTCACGCCCTGGAGCGGGACTTCAATCAAATCTTTTTTCGCGCGGGCCACCGCTTTCTGAATGGCGGCTTGAATTTCTTTTGCCTTACCGACCGAGGTACCGACATGGCCTTTGCGATCGCCCACCACAACGAGCACACTGAATGAAAAACGTTTACCGCCCTTCACCACTTTAGCAACGCGGTTAATCGCAACGACTGTTTCGCTAAGTTCCATTCCTGAGACGTTAATACGTGACACAGAGGCTCCTTTAGAAATCGAGTCCGGCTTTGCGCGCGCCATCCGCCAGGGCTTTCACCCGACCGTGATAAACGTGACCGCCGCGATCGAACACCACTTGTTTAATACCGGCAGCAATCGCTTTCTTGGCGACGAGTTCTCCGACAGCCTGCGCTGCAGAGACATTTCCACCGGTTTTGAGTTTCAGTTCTGCAGAAAGAGATGAGGCGGCGGCGAGGGTCTTGCCACTCACATCATCAATGACCTGCGCATAAATATGTTTAAGCGTACGAGCAATAGACAAGCGCGGACGCTGCACCTTGAGCGCTTTGATTTTATCGCGAGTTCGCTGACGTCGGTATTCGTATCGTTCGAGGACTAATCCTTGCATAATTGTTTCCTAGTGCTTATTTCTTACCGCCAGCGCCGCCACCCACCGCACCTGCAGCCGCTTTACCGGCCTTGCGAATGATGTGCTCGCCAACGTATTTAATGCCGCTGCCTTTGTAAGGCTCGGGCTTTTTCAAACGGCGGATTTGCGCCGCTACTTCACCGACAAGATAAGCATCCACACCCGTAATGGTTAAAAGCGTCATTTTCGGATCGACGGCAATCTTAATGCCAGCTGGAATTTTGAAGACCGCCGGATGCGCAAACCCCAGCGTCATGGTGAGCTTATCTCCCGCCACTTGCGCGCGGTATCCGAGACCCACAATTTCCAGTTCTTTCTTAAATCCGTGTGTCACACCAATAATGGCATTGTTAATAAGGGAGCGGGCCAATCCATGCAGGTGGCCGCCTTCTTCATCGTTTAAATCCACGAGCGCTACCGTTGCCTGGTTCTTGTCCACTTTTACGGACACGTGCGGAGGTAGCACCTGAGACATCTTACCCAGCGGACCTTGAACTTCGACGGCGCCGGGCTTAATATCCAGTTTTACTTTTTCAGGAATCGTGATCGGTGACTTTCCAATTCGGCTCATAAAATGGTTACCAGACCTGACAGATGAGTTCGCCGCCTACTTTCGCTTGAAACGCCTGGCGGTCGGTCAACAACCCTTTCGATGTAGAGACAATCATCACAGAACCGGCTTCGCCGCGTTTTGCGAAAGCGGTGTAAGGGCGGTATACGCGCAAGCCGGGTTTCGACAGGCGCTTAATACCACGGATCACTTCTTGTTTCGGTGGAGCGTACTTCAAATAGACGCGGATGAACGGACGTTTCTTGCCATCTTCCATCACTTTGTAGTTCGCAATAAAGCCTTCGGCTTTAAGAATGCGGATCATCGCCACTTTAGTACGAGATGCCGGAACATCCACCTTTTCGAAGAAGCGGTGGCTGCCGTTACGGATATACGTTAAAAGTTCTGCAATAGGATCTGTGGTCATAGAAGTTACCAGCTCGATTTAGTAACGCCCGGGATTTCCCCACGGTGCGCCATTTTTCGGAAACACAAACGGCATAAACCAAAATCACGATAAAAAGATCGACCGCGTCCGCAGTTTCGGCATCGGTTGCGGAACCGAGTAGCGAACTTAAGTCTTTTACGCATCTTTGCAACTGTTGAAATTCGAGCCACAACGTCTCCTTAGTTCTTTTTTGCTGCTTTCGCTTCTTCCTGCTTAAAAGGCATGCCAAAAAGCGTCAGCATCGCCCGCGCGCGTTCATCGCTTTGCGCGTTAGTCACCATGGTGATATTCAGGCCACGGACTTTCGGGGATTTATCGAGTTCGACTTCCGGGAAAATGTGTTGTTCATTCAAGCCGAGGTTGTAGTTCCCACGTCCATCGAACGAACGCGAGTTTAGACCACGGAAGTCGCGAATACGAGGGACAGCCGCATTAATGAAACGATCCAGGAATTCATACATCCGCGCACCGCGCAACGTCACACGCAGACCGATGGGCATGCCTTCACGAAGTTTAAAGTTTGAAATCGATTTCTTAGCTCTGCGAACCTGGGGCTTTTGGCCAACAATCGCCGAAAGTTCGGCAGCAGCCACATCAATGGCTTTAATATCGTCCTTGGCATCATTGACACCCATATTGACGATGATTTTCTGGAGCCGAGGAACCTGGAACGGGTTCTTTAAGTCAAAACGTTCAATCATCCCAGGAATAACGACTTTCTGGTAATGATCCCGCATTCGTGTTGAGTGTTTGGGTTGGGTCATGACACCATCATCTCCCCGCATTTACGGCATACGCGCGCTTTGGCTCCATCGTTCAAACGGTCCATCTTTGGACGCATGGCCCGATTACATTTCGGACAAATCAACATCACATTAGAAATATGCAATGAGGCTTCTTTCTCCCGAATGCCGCCGGGCTGACTCTGCGTCGGGCGCGAATGACGCTTCACTAAATTGATTTTGGACACAAGAACGCGGCCATCCTCTTTGAGTACCTGGATGACTTCGCCTTGCTTGCCGCGATTTTTCCCCGCGAGCACGAGCACTTTATCTTTCTTACGAATGGCAATCATTACACAACCTCAGGAGCGAGCGAAATAATTTTGATGTAGTTCCGTTCGCGAAGTTCGCGAGCGATCGGGCCGAAAATACGCGTCCCCTTCGGTTCGCCTTCGTCATCAATCACGCAGGCCGCATTGTCGTCAAATTTCACATAGCTGCCATCGGCGCGGCGCTGTTCGCGAACCGTACGCACAATGACGGCTTTCACAACATCCCCTTTTTTAATCGTAGCGGTGGGCAGAGCGTCCTGCACCGAGCAAACAATACGATCACCCAGGCCGGCATAGCGGCGACGGGTACCGCCGGAAACGCGGAAACACCGCAGTTTACGGGCGCCGGAATTATCGGCAACGTTTAAAATAGCGCGTTCTTGAATCATGCGTTCTTCTCCAGAATTCGGGTAATGCGCCAGCGCTTCAACTTGGACAGAGGACGTGTTTCCATAATTTCAACGCGGTCGCCTGTATGCGATTCATTTTTCTCATCGTGCGCATGGAAGCGAGTCACGCGACGCATAATTTTTTGATAGCGTGGGTGCTTAAAACTCCAGGAGACCTGGATCACGCGGGTCTTATCCATTTTGTCAGACACGACCACGCCGTCCTGCAATTTACGCGCCGAGCGAAATTCTTTCGTTGCTTGTTCCATTAGGCGGCTCCCTGCGCTTTCTGACGCATCCATGTTTTAATCCGCGCAATCTCACGCCGCTCCTGGCGAATCTGCATCGGGTTCTTAATCGGGTTATTGCTGTGGCGGAAACGCAGACGAAACAGGCTTTCTTCGGTCTCACGAAGCCTGGCTTCCAGTTGCGGCACGGACATCGTGCCGAGATTTTCTTCTTTCTCTTTACGTTTCGCCATCTTAGTTTTCCTCACGCACAACAAATTTCGTTTTGATCGGCAGCTTATGAGCGGCCAAGGTCATCGCTTGCTGCGCTTCAGCAACTTGGAGACCTTCGAGTTCAAAAAGGATGCGACCCGGCTTCACAACAGCGACCCAAAACTCCGGAGCGCCCTTCCCTTTTCCCATACGGGTTTCGGCCGGCTTCTTAGAAATCGGTTTATCCGGAAAAATACGAACCCACACCTTACCGCCCTTCTTAATAAAGCGGGCGAGCGCCACACGAGAGGCTTCAATCTGCCGGCTGGTGATCCAGTGCGATTCAAGCGCCTGCAAACCATACTGACCGAAATCAACATTCGTGCCGCCTTTGGCTTTTCCTTTAAGACGGCCGCGATGGGCTTTGCGGTACTTTACACGTTTGGGCATCAGCATATTAAGCGTTTTCCTCGGTTGTCAGATCGTCTTCAATTTCAAGCTCTTTCGCGGGCACATCCAGAGCAGGAACGGGGGCCGGCGCTTCCGCCAGTTTCTCTAGTTCTTCTTTCGGGATGAGCTTCACTTCTTCCAAGAGATCTTCGCGAGTTTTCTTATAGAGCTCTTTCTTGAAAATCCAGGCCTTGCAGCCGATGCGCCCCATGGTGATATGGGCTTCGGCAAATCCGTAGTTAATGTCAGCACGCAGTGTCTGCAGAGGCACGCGGCCTTCTTTCATCCATTCCACACGAGCGATTTCGGCACCACCGAGGCGTCCCGACACACGCACTTTGATGCCAAGTGCGCCAGCCGCCATGGTTCGTTCAATCGTCTTCTTCATCACACGGCGGAAACCAATATTTTTTTCCAGCTGAGCAGCAATGCTTTCCGCCACGAGCTGAGCATCGAGTTCTGGACGCTTAATTTCCATGACGTTTACGAACGCCTTACGGTCCGTCATTTTCTCAATGTCTTTACGCAAATTTTCAATGTCAGCACCCTTCTTGCCGATAACGATACCCGGGCGTGCCGTATAGATGTTCACGCGGAGGTGTTTTCCAGCGCGTTCAATGGCCACTTTCGACACCATGGCACCTTCGAGCTTACGCTTTAAATAACCGCGGATACGGCGATCTTCTTCCAGAAGTTCCGGCATTTGGCGCAAATTGAACCACTTGGAATCCCAATCCTTGATGTAACCAAGACGTAAGCCTTCTGGATGAATTTTCTGTCCCACTTAGTTACCCTTTCCCTTTTGATCGCTGACCACAATCGTCATGTGCGCGGTGCGGTGGCGAATCGTTGCGCCGCGACCCATGGCATGCGCCCGCATTCGTTTAATTTGCGGACCCTGGCCGACCCATGCCTGACGGATATACCATTGTTCCGGGTTCTGCCCTTTGCCGGCATTGGCCATGGCACTAAAAAGTGTCTTTTCAACAAGCGGACGCGCACCCTTCTGCACGAGCTTCAGAGTTGCTAGCGCATGCGCAACCGACTTGCCGCGAACCAACATCAAGATCTGATCGATCTTGCGCGGAGAAATACGAACGTATTGAACGTGAGCAACAGCTTCCATAAATTTATCCTTAGGTGAGCGCGTTGGCTTCTTTGGTATGCGCAGCGCCGTGGCCCTTAAAGAACCGGGTCGGTGCGAACTCACCCAAACGATGCCCCACCATTTCTTCGGTGATGAAGACCGGCAAAAATTTGCGGCCGTTATGCACGGCAAAGGTCTGACCTACGAACTCCGGAGTAATCGTGCAAGCGCGTGCCCAAGTTTTGATCGGCTTTTTGTCGCCAGCCTTGATCATCTTCTGAACTTTAAGAACAAGCTTTGCATCGAGATAGGGACCTTTTTTTGTTGAGCGACTCATAGTTTCCTCTTAGATTACTGTCACCGTCTGCTTCGAGCGGTGCTTCAAAATCATCCAATCCCACACTTTCTTCGTGCGGGTCTTGTAGCCTTTTGCCGGCTGATTCCATGGCGATCGAGGCTGGTTGTTTCCTTTGGATCGACCACGACCACCGCCATGCGGATGGTCCACAGCGTTCATCGCAGTTCCGCGAACAACCGGGCGGATACCTAGATGGCGACTGCGACCTGCATTACCTAAGATGCGGTTTTCATGATCGGTATTGCCGACTTGCCCCACCGTGGCCATGCAGTTCTTCAAAACTTGTCGAATTTCACCGGACGGCATACGCAACTGAACGAAATCACCTTCTTTCGCCATGATCTGGGCTTGCGCGCCAGCCGAGCGAATAAAGCGTCCACCGAGTCCTGGAATAAGCTCCACATTGTGAACCATCGTTCCTTCTGGAATCGCGTTGAGCGGCAAGGCATTACCGGGGCGGATATCGGCATCGGGACCCGCTTTCACGGTGTCGCCCACGCTCAAACCTTCGGCCGCCAGAATGTAGCGTTTGTCGCCGTTTGCAAAATGGATAAGCGCAATACGTGCGCTGCGATTGGGATCGTATTCCAACGCAACGACCTTGCCCGGAATACCAGGATTATCGCGGCGGAAATCAATCTGGCGATACGACCGCTTATGACCGCCCCCCTGATGACGAACGACCAAAAGACCAAAATTGTTACGGCCGGCGCGTTTGCGCATCCCGCGGGTCAAACGTTTTTCCGGCTCTTTTTTTGTCAGATTCGAAAAATCTTCAACCGTAATGAAACGGCGGGACGGTGTATAGGGTTTAAAGGATTTCATGATTGACCTTCTTCATGCACTTTGATTTCCTGACCGGCCTGCAGGGTAATAATGGCCTTCTTCCAATCCGGTCGATAAGCCCCCTGCGCATTACCCATACGGCGGAACTTACCGCGAACAACCATGGTATTGACGCTTGCCACTTTCACTTTAAAAAGTGTCTGCACGGCGCGTTTAATGTCCTGCTTGCTCGAGTTGTTCGCGACGCGGAAAACGTACTGATTGGCCTGCGCTTTCAGATTATTCGCGCGCTCCGTAATAACAGGCTTTTTGATGATGTTTAAAAGTGGGTTCATAACTTAGCCTTTAGGGAATCGTTGATCGAGAGCGGTAAGTGCGGGTTTGGTAAAGAGGAGAGACTGTGTCGCCATGACTTGCGTTGCGTTCAAGTTGCGAACTTCCACTAAACAGACATTGGGAATGTTACGCATTGCGCGCTTCAAAGCATCGGATGGTTTATCAACGATGAGTAGCGCTTTCTTAGCTATGCCGGCTTTCGTCAAAATCTGATTGGCTTCAGAGGTTTTTCCGTTCTTCACATCAAATGATTCAAACACAGACACGGCGCCATCTCGAGTCTTTTCATAGAGAGCCGTTAAGAGAGCTAAATGCTTCTGCTGATCCTGCAAACCGGTACGATAGGATCGAGGGCGAGGTCCAAAAATGATTCCGCCGCCGCGCCAAAGTGGGGAGCGAATAGAGCCAGAACGCGCATTCCCAGTCCCTTTCTGTTTCCAGGGCTTACGACCACCCCCGGAGACTTCTCCGCGTGTCTTGGTTGAAGACGTGCCCTGACGAAGGTTATTCGCATAGGCTACGATTGCTTGATGCAACGTCCGGCGCGAGCCTTCAAACCCAAACAAATCTTCCGGGAGGGAAAACTTGCCTTTGGATTCACCCGTGTTCGAGAAAAGAGAGGTTTCGAGTTTAGACATTATTTGCCTGCCTTAGCGGCTGGTTTAGCAGCAGGAGCGGCACCTTTTGCCGGCTCTTTCTTTGCTGCTTTCTTGTGCTCTGACGCATGAACGACACGCACTTTGACACGGCGGTTCGTCTGATGAATGGTTACCAGGCCTTCATCCGGACCAGGCACCGCACCGCGAACGAGCACTAAATTCTTTTCCAAAATCACTTTAACAACTTCCAGATGCTGAATCGTGGTTGTCTCCACTCCAAAATGGCCCGGAAAGCGCTTTCCTTTAAATACGCGCGCGGGATACGTATTGGAACCCGAAGACCCTGGTGCACGCTGACGATCAGACTGACCGTGAGTGCTGGGCCCGCCGCCAAAATTATGACGTTTTACCGCGCCGGCAAATCCATGGCCCTTAGATGTCCCCTGGATGTCAACGTAATCACCCGGAGAAAACACGTCTGCTTGAAGCGTTTGTCCAACCGCAAAAGTTCCAGCCTGTTCGGTACGAAATTCACGAAGCCACCGCGAAGCCGGAACATTGACTTTCTTAAATTGCCCCAAGTCCGGCTTATTCACGTTCTTCTCTTTCACTGGACCAAAAGCAACCTGAATCGCGTTATAGCCGTTCTTGTCTTTGGTCAAAATGCGCGTGATATGGCACGGTCCAGCCAAAAGCACCGTAACCGGAATAACACGGCCATGGTCGTCAAAAATTTGGGTCATCCCCATCTTTTGAGCCAAAAGCGATTTAACAACAGATGTCTTCTTCTCGGCAGTTGCCGTTGCAGTGTCAGTCATGATTTAAACTCTAATTTAGGACGATTTAATTTCGACGTCTACGCCAGCGGGGAGATCTAACTTCATCAGCTCTTCCACAGTATTCGGGGTAGGTTCCGAGATATCGATGAGTCGCTTATGAATGCGCATCTCAAACTGCTCACGTGATTTCTTATCGGTATGCGGAGACCGCAGCACCGTGTATTTCTTAATATTGACCGGCAAAAGGACCGGACCTGCCAGCACAGCACCCGTTCTCTTCACAACATCGACGATTTTCACAAGAGAATCATCAAGCATCTTATGGTCATAGGACCGCAAGCGGATTCGGATTTTAGGAGCGAGGGGTGGCTTTACAGCAGGAGCGGTTGTCATGACTTAAGCAATGACCTCCGTCACAACTCCGGCGCCCACGGTGTGTCCGCCTTCTCGAATCGCAAACCGCACGCCCTTCTCCATCGCAATCGGCGTGATCAGCTCTGCATCAAATTCCACATTGTCTCCCGGCATCACCATTTCCACGCCCGGCTTCAGTGTCACTGAGCCTGTCACGTCACAGGTGCGGAAGTAGAACTGCGGTCGGTAGCCTTTGAAGAACGGCGTATGTCGTCCGCCTTCTTCTTTGGTCAAAATATACACGCTCGCCTTGAACTTCTTGTGCGGCGTAATCGATCCAGGAGCCGCCAACACTTGTCCGCGCTCAATCTGGTTCTTTTCAATGCCGCGGAGGAGTACCCCGACGTTGTCACCGGCAATCGCTTCATCCAGAAGCTTGCGGAACATTTCAATCCCCGTAATAACGCTCTTCTTGGTATCCGTAATTCCGATGATTTCCACGTTGTCGCCTACTTTGGCGCGCCCGCGCTCAATACGTCCGGTAGCCACTGTCCCTCTTCCGGTAATGCTGAACACGTCTTCTACGGCCATCAAAAACGGCTTGTCGTTTTCACGCTTCGGTTCCGGGATGCTGGAATCTAATGCATCGACGAGCTTCTTAATCGATGATTCGCCGTATTCCCCTGCGTCACCGGCCATCGCTTTCGTTGCGCTGCCGCGAATGACAGGCACCTTATCGCCCGGGAATTCGTACTTCGTTAAGAGCTCACGAACTTCCATTTCCACCAAGTCCAGAAGTTCCTTGTCTTCCACCAAATCACATTTGTTCATGAACACCACAAGCGCCGGCACGTTCACCTGGCGCGCCAAGAGCACGTGTTCACGCGTCTGCGGCATCGGCCCATCGGCCGCGCTCACCACCAGAATCGCTCCGTCCATCTGGGCCGCACCCGTGATCATGTTCTTAATATAGTCCGCGTGGCCCGGGCAGTCGATGTGGGCATAGTGGCGTTTCGGGGATTCGTATTCCACGTGCGATACGGCCACCGTCACGATCTTCGAGTCGTCGCGTACCACGCCACCTTTGGCGATTTCCGCGTAGGCCATTTCTTTGGCCTGTCCCATCTTCGACAGCACTTTCAAAATAGAGGTTGTTAACGTCGTTTTCCCATGGTCCACGTGTCCGATCGTTCCCACGTTCACATGCGGCTTTGTTCTCTCAAACTTTGCTTTAGACATTTTTCTTTTCCTCCGCTAATCAGGCAACCGTTGTCTTCGCGATAATTTCTTCAGCCACGTTCTTTGGAACTTCAGCATAATGACTGGGCTCCAAGTTGAACGACGCTCGACCCTGACTCAAACTGCGCACGGTCGTTGCGTACCCAAACATCTCCGCCAGTGGCACAATCCCGCGAATCGCACGCGCATTTCCGCGCTGTTCGTTCTCGTTGATCTGCGCGCGCCGCGAGTTTAAATCTCCGATGATCGTCCCCATATAATCTTCTGGGGTTACCACTTCAAATTTCATCACTGGCTCTAATAAGACAGGTTTAGCCTTCTTCGCGCCTTCTTTGAAGGCCATCGAAGCAGCTATCTTAAACGCCATTTCTGAGGAATCGACGTCGGGGTAGGAACCGTCGAATACGGTACATTTTACATCAACGACAGGGTATCCTGCAAGTACCCCCCCCTCCATCGCTTCCACCACGCCTTTCTGCACGGCGGGAACGTATTCGCGAGGAATGGAGCCACCTTTTAATTTATCTTCAAATTCAAAATGCTTGCCGGCTTCGAGTGGTTCCAAAATGAGCCACACATGGCCATATTGACCGCGGCCACCGGTCTGACGAATATACTTCCCTTCAATTTCCACTTTATTGCGAATCGTTTCGCGGTAAGCAACCTGCGGACGACCCACATTGGCCTGCACATTGAACTCGCGCTTCATACGATCCACGAGAATTTCGAGGTGCAATTCGCCCATACCTGCAATAATGGTTTGCCCCGTTTCTTCATCGGTGCGAACTCGGAAGGTCGGGTCTTCTTCAGCAAGACGATTGAGCGCGATGCCCAAGCGTTCTTCGTCAGCCTTCGATTTCGGTTCGATAGCTACGGCGATAACAGGTTCCGGGAAGTGCATCGATTCTAGGAGGACCGGCTTATCTTCAGCACATAGCGTGTTTCCGGTCGTCGTGTTCTTCAGACCAACCACAGCAGCGATATCGCCCGCGTACACTTCTTTGACATCTTCGCTCTTGTCGGCGTGCATACGAAGGAGCTGGCTGATACGCTCTTCCGAGTTCTTCGAAGTATTCTGGACGTAGCTGCCAGCCGCAAGCGTACCGGAGTAAACGCGGAAATAGGTCAGTTTTCGGCCGCCCGCACGCGGGTCAACCTGAATTTTGAACGCCAGAGCTGAGAACGGCTCACTGTCTTTCGGCAAGCGAACCAGGTCAACGCCGGTGGCGGGATCAGTCGCTTTGGTCGGCGGCATGTCCACGGGTGACGGAAGATAATCACAGACGGCGTCAAGCAAAGGCTGCACGCCTTTGTTCTTATACGCCGTTCCACAGAGCACAGCACAGAATTTGCTGGTAATGGTGGCCTTACGAAGCGCGGCTTTGAGCTCGGCTTCGGAAATGGGTTTTCCATCGAGATATTTTGCCATGAGAGCATCGTCGTAATCGGCGACTTTCTCAATGAGATGGGCATGAGCGGCTTCGGCTTTGGCTTTGAGATCCGCCGGGATTTCCTGGACTTCATACTGCGTGCCCAGCTTATCGCTGTTCCACACGAGCGCTTTCATTTTGACAAGATCAACGATCCCGATAAACTTATCTTCTGCTCCGATAGGGAGTTGTATGGGCACCGCATTGGCAGCGAGCTTATCGTGCATGGACGTGACGCACATGTCGAAATCGGCACCCACTTTATCCATTTTATTCATGAACGCCACGCGCGGGACGTGATACCGTTCACACTGGCGCCATACGGTTTCGGACTGCGGCTCTACACCATTACCGGCATCAAATACGACGACGGCTCCATCGAGAACACGCAAAGATCGCTCCACTTCCATCGTGAAGTCTACGTGGCCCGGGGTATCAATAATATTGATCTGCTCATCGCGCCACGTACAATAAGTAGCCGCCGCGGTAATCGTGATCCCGCGCTCACGTTCCTGTTCCATCCAGTCGGTTGTCGTCGTCCCCTCGTGCACTTCGCCGATCTTATAAATACGTCCGGTGTAGTACAGAATACGTTCCGTGGTCGTCGTTTTCCCTGCGTCAATATGTGCACAGATACCGATATTTCGGATTTTTTCTACAGGATAACGTTGTGATGTTGCGTTTGTTTGGGAAGCCATAATAGTTTTAAGGAGTTAAGGGAATTACCAGCGGTAGTGTGCAAATGCTTTATTTGCATCTGCCATCCGGTGGGTATCTTCTCGTTTCTTAATTGCTCCGCCTTCGCGGCGGCTCGCTGCCAAGATTTCATCGGCCAACCGTTCATGGAACGGCTTGCCTGTTTTTTCGCGGGCAAATTGAATGATCCAGCGCATCGCAATCGCAGTTCCGCGTTCCGGACGGACCTGAACGGGGACCTGATAGGTTGCACCGCCGACACGGCGCGGCTTCACTTCAACAAGCGGTTTCACGTTGTCGATCGCTCGATTAAAAACATTAATGGCTTCTTCTTTGGTCTTGTCTTTGATCATCGTAAACGACTTTTCAACAATACGTTCCGATTGGCTCTTCTTGCCCGAGAAGTTCAGACGGTTAACGAACCGAGAGAGCAGAACAGAGTCGTACTTAAAATGAGGGTCCGGAAGGGCCCGACGTTCACGTGGTTTTAAAGCTTTTCGAGGCACGAGAGTCTCCTATTTACTTCGCCGCTTTCGGGCGCTTCGCGCCGTACTTTGAGCGACCTTGTTTTCGGTCCTGGACACCCGTGGCATCCAAAGTCCCGCGCACGATGTGATAACGCACACCAGGCAAATCTTTCACACGGCCGCCGCGAACGAGCACGATCGAGTGTTCCTGCAAATTGTGACCGACACCTGGAATATAAGACGTCACTTCGAAGCCGGAGGTGAGCTTCACGCGGGCCACTTTACGAAGAGCCGAGTTTGGTTTTTTCGGCGTCGTCGTATAGACGCGCGTACACACGCCGCGGCGCTGCGGACACGACACGAGCGCAGGCGACTTGGTTTTCATGATGAGCGGCAAACGACCCGCCCGAACGAGCTGATTAACTGTAGGCACTAGTTTCCTCCGAGTAAATGACGGTGCGCCCGCAGTCCCGTACCAGCCGGGATGAGGTGACCGATAATGACGTTTTCTTTCAGCCCGCGCAGGTAATCCACGGCACCCGAAGATGACGCATCGGTAAGCACGCGAGTGGTTTCCTGGAAGCTGGCCGCCGAGATAATCGACTCGGACGACAGAGACGCCTTGGTGATCCCCAAGAGAACCGGCTGCGCTTCGGCGGGTTCACCGCTGGCGGCCAAGGTCTGCTCGTTGAGTCGTTTGAAGCGGCTCTTACTGACGATTTCGCCGATCAGAAGCTCGGTGTCGCCCGATTTTGTAATGCGGACGTTAGAAAGCATCTGACGGACAATAATTTCAATATGTTTATCGTTAATGACGACACCCTGTAAACGATACACTTCCTGAATTTCATTCACGAGGTGTTCCTGAACAGCTTTGGCGTCCTTTACTTTGAGAATATCGTGCGGGTTCACCGAACCATCGGTCAACGCTTCACCCACGCCCACGCGGTCGCCTTCATAGACAACCAAGTGTTTGCCGTGGGGAATGTTGTACTCGCGAACGGTTCCGGTCTCTTCATCGGTGACGATAACCTTCTGGCCGCCTTTCGAGGTGGTACCAAGTTTCACGCTGCCCGGAATTTCCGAGACAATCGTGGAGTTGCGCGGACGGCGTGCTTCGAACAGCTCAACGACGCGCGGCAAACCACCGGTAATATCTTTGGTCTTGGTAACTTCCTGCGGAATCTTCGCCAGGATTTGACCCGGTTGGATTTCATCGCCGTCTTCCACACTTAAGTAGGTATCCACGGGCAAGGTATAGCCAGCCACACGTTTACCGTTCTTAATAATGGCGACCTGCGGATGCAGGCGTTCGGCACGGTGTTCGATGATGACACGTTCCGTGAGACCGGTGACCTTGTTCTTTTCCTGGTGCACCGTGATCCCTTCGATAACGTCTTCGAGTTTCACTGTACCTTCAAATTCGCTAATGATCGGAAGAGCGTGCGGATCCCATTCCGCAAGCAACAGTCCTTTTTCAATACGCGCAACTTCTGTGACCTTCATACGAGCACCGTACGGGAGACGGAAGTGATCGCGTTCCTTGCCGCTATCTTCCTTAATGGAAATTTCAGCACTGCGGCTAACCACAATCTGTTGATTGTCTTTGGTCTTGAGCAACCGCACGTTAAAGAAACGAACCTGCCCGTCATGCGGTGCAATAATCTGAGAGCGTTTCACGACGCGGCTGGCGGCACCACCGATGTGGAACGTTCGGAGAGTGAGCTGCGTACCGGGCTCACCGATGGATTGTGCTGCGATAATTCCGACCGATTCTCCGATGCCGACCATGCGACCAGTCGCCAGGTTTAAGCCGTAACATTTTGCACAGATACCCCACGGCGCTTCACACACGAGCACAGAACGGATACGAATCCGGTCGATTTCGGCTTCTTTCACTTTCTTCGCCGATTCGCCCGTAATGAGTTCGCCCGATTTCACGATGACTTCATCGGAGAGCGGATGCGTAATGGTATCGAGCGCCACGCGACCGACAATACGTTCTTCCATCGGCTCGATGACTTCGTCGCCAGAGGATAAGGTTCCGATCGATACACCCATAATCGTTCCGCAGTCTTCCAGAACCACCACAACGTCGTTGGCCACGTCCACCAGACGGCGGGTGAGATACCCCGCATCGGCGGTTTTCAGAGCGGTATCGGCCAACCCTTTGCGTCCACCGTGCGTTGAGATGAAGTACTCAAGAACGGTGAGACCTTCGCGGAAGTTAGAGATAACCGGCGTTTCAATAATTTCGCCAATACCCCCGGTGAGTTTCTTCTGCGGTTTCGCCATCAAACCGCGCATCCCGGCGAGCTGACGAATCTGGGCTGCGCTTCCGCGAGCACCGGAGTTCGCCATCATGTAAATGGCATTAAATT
Organism: uncultured Elusimicrobia bacterium; assembly: GCA_964506645.1. GTDB lineage: Bacteria > Elusimicrobiota > Elusimicrobia > 2-01-FULL-59-12 > 2-01-FULL-59-12 > CAZDML01. Next base: position 35,522 of record CAZDML010000007.1, read on the forward strand.
TCGCTTCTTTTTCGCTAAACGTCGACTGTTCCTGCTTCTTCATCTCGTCGAACATGAGATCCGAGATGCGGTCCGTCACACGGGTCCACAAGTCGATGATCTTGTTGTAGCGTTCGCTTTCGGTGATAAGACCGAGCTTCGCTTGTCGTTCCACTTCAACGACCTGCGTTTGGGCTTCTTTCACAAAACGTTCTTTTTCTTTCGGCACAATCATGTCTTCGATCGAGATCGAAATCCCGGCGCGCGTCGCATAACGGAAGCCGATCGCTTTCACGTCATCAAGCAAGGTCACCGTACGGGCATGGCCCAAGGCGCGATAACAGCGATCGATCAGCTCCGCCAATTCTTTCTTACCCATCGTGTTGTTGATGTGACCGAGTTCTGGCGGAACAACAGCATTAAAGAGGACGCGTCCGACCGTGGTCCAATCTTTCCACTTGGACGGATTGGCATTGTCCTGAGCGCTAAGCTCGGCTTCCAGCATGCGGTTGATGCCGCGCACCTTAATCTTCGCATGGAGCGAAACTTCTTTGCGCTGGAAAGCGGCTTCTACTTCTTCACGGGACGAGAAGGTTTTTCCTTCGCCCTGATCGCCGGCCTTCACTTTGGTCAAATAGTTACAACCCAACACCATGTCCTGCGACGGCACTGCGATCGGACGACCCGAGGCCGGCGAGAGCAAGTTGTTCGAAGAAAGCATGAGGAGGCGTGCTTCGAGCTGCGCCTCAAGCGAAAGCGGAATATGAACGGCCATTTGGTCGCCGTCAAAGTCCGCGTTGAACGCCGCACAGGTCAGCGGGTGCAGCTGAATCGCTTTTCCTTCAATCAGAACTGGCTCAAACGCCTGAATACCGAGACGGTGGAGCGTCGGGGCACGGTTCAAGATGACCGGGTGATGTTTGGTCACCTGATCGAGAATGTCCCAGATTTCCGGCTTCACGCGTTCCAGCATGCGTTTCGCCGCCTTGAGCATCACATTTTCTTTCTTCATGAGCTCGCGGATAATAAACGGCTTAAAGAGTTCGAGCGCCATTTCCTTCGGCAAACCGCACTGATGGAGCTTCAGGTTCGGGCCAACGACAATGACCGAGCGGCCAGAATAGTCCACACGCTTACCGAGGAGGTTCTGGCGGAAGCGACCCTGCTTACCTTTTAAGATATCGGACAGAGACTTGAGCGGGCGATTGCCAGCGCCGACCACAACTTTGCCGCGGGCTCCGTTTTCAAGAAGCGCATCCACGGCTTCCTGGAGCAAGCGCTTTTCGTTGTGGATCATGACTTCGGGTGCGCGCAACAGTTCGATATGTTTCAACCGGTTGTTACGGTTGATGATGCGACGGTAGAGATCGTTTAAGTCGGAGGTCGCGAAACGTCCGCCTTCCAGGGGCACGAGCGGGCGAAGGTCCGGCGGGAGCACGGGAAGAACGGTGAGTACCATCCATTCCGGTTTCACTTTGGAACGTTGGAACGCTTCCACAACACGGAGGCGTTTTACCAAACGGCTGCGTTCTGCATCGGAGGTCGTCTTCTTCACTTTTTCATGAAGTTCAACGGCTTCCTTTTGAATATCGATTTTGGTCAGAAGCTCGCGCACCGCAGTGGCGCCGATACCGACTTTCACACGACTGCCGAATTCCTGGCGGATCTTCTGATATTCTTCTTCGGTGAGAAGCTGCTTCTCGGTGAAGAGAATCTTGTTATCGACGTCTTTGAAATCTTCGAGGACGATGTAGCGCGCATAATAGACCACGCGCTCCAGATCGGAAATCTTGATGTTGAGAAGTGTTCCGATTCGAGATGGGGTTTTGCGCAGGAACCAGACGTGCGCGATGGGCACGGCCAGTTCGATGTGGCCCATACGTTCGCGGCGAACTTTGGATTCGGTGACTTCAACGCCACAACGATCACAAATGACGCCTTTGTTCTTCACCCACTTGTACTTACCGCAGTTACATTCCCAATCGCGGACAGGTCCAAAAATACGTTCGCAGAACAAACCATCTCTTTCCGGCTTGAACGTACGATAGTTAATCGTTTCCGGCTTGCGAACTTCGCCGTACGACCACGCTAAAATCTGCTCAGGGCTGGCTAAGCTAATACGAATGGCATCAAAATCTAGAAAGTTTAATTCTTTATCGGCCTTCTTGGTCTTTTCGCGGTTTCCGCCTTGACCAGAAGACTTTCTTTCCAGGAGTTGTTGAAATGACACGCGTAGGCCTCCTTAGGATTTCGATCCGACTTCTTCGGATACTTTGCCGGATGCTTTAGACGTTCCGTTCTTCGGCTGGTCAGCACGAATCAGTTCAATATTGAGACCCAGCGCACGCAGTTCGCGCGCGAGAACTTTGAACGATTCCGGAATACCCGGCTCGGAGAATGTTTCGCCTTTAATAATGGCTTCATACATCTTGGCGCGGCCTGCGACGTCATCGGATTTCACAGTCAGGAATTCCTGCAAGCAGTGCGCTGCGCCGTAGGCTTCAATTGCCCACACTTCCATTTCGCCGAAGCGCTGACCACCAAACTGCGCCTTACCGCCGAGTGGCTGGCGGGTGATAAGCGAGTAGGGGCCCGTGGATCGGGCATGAATCTTGTCTTCCACGAGGTGGGCCAACTTAATGATGTACATATAGCCCACCGTGGTTTTTTCATCAAACTTTTCACCGGTGCGGCCGTCGTAGAGCTGGAAACGGCAGTAGTCGGTCGGCAAGAACTCATCCGGCGTTCCTTCTTTGCGGAGCTTATCCTTCGCCTTACGGATCATTTCGACAACCTGCTCTTCTTTCGCCCCATCGAATACCGAAGTGCTCATCTGGGTGCCGAGCGTTTTGGCGGCCCAACCCAACATAGTTTCGAGGAGTTGCCCAACGTTCATACGAGAGGGAACACCCAGCGGAGACAATACGACATCTACGGGGCGCCCATCCGGTAAGTACGGCATATCTTCTTGCGGAACAATACGGGAAACAACCCCCTTGTTTCCGTGACGTCCGGCCAGCTTGTCGCCGACTTGCACTTTGCGCTTCGTCGCAATATAAACTTTGACGATTTTGTTCACAGTGACCGGCAATTCATCGCCGACCTTCACTGCTTCTTTTTCGCGGGCCATTTCCACGCGCAACTGTTGTTCTTTGCGCTGGATGTAAAGCTTAACCTTTTCTTTTTCATCCTCGGCTTCACGACCGGTTAGCTTCTTCGCTTCTTTCTGCTCATCGATTTGAGCAAAGCGAATCTTACGGTCTTCTCGGAGGATTTCAACGAGGCCATCGTATTTGGCTTCGATATCTCGAATTTTTTTATTTTCTTCTTTGGTGGCCATTTTTTCGCGGCGCACAAACATGCGAACACCCACGATTTTACCAGCCACGCCTGGCGGCACACGAAGCGACGCATCCATCGTGTCTTCGGCTTTCTTACCAAAGATGACTTTGAGGAGGCGTTCTTCCGGTGTCACCTGCTGCTCGCCTTTGGGGGCGACTTTACCAACAAGGATATCTCCAGGCACCACATCGGCGCCGGGACGAACAATCCCGTGTTCATCCAAGTTCACAAGCGAATCGGCACCGACGTTCGGAATGTCGCGGGTGATTTCTTCCGCGCCCATTTTCGTGTCGCGGGCTTCGATTTGGAATTCGTGAATATGGACAGAGGTTAAAAGGTCATCACGAACTACGCGTTCCGATAAGAGGATCGCGTCTTCGTAGTTACAGCCTTCCCACGGCATGAACGCGACGAGGAGGTTTTTACCGAGCGCCAGTTCTCCGCCTGAAGTCGCAGGACCGTCGGAAATAACATCACCCTTGCGAATCTTCTGGCCCTTCTTAACGAGAGGGACTTGATTCACTGTGGTGTCTTGGTTCGAACGAAGATATTTGCGGAATGTATAAATATCGATATGCGGATCGCCCTTGACTGGAGCATCCGTTTCCGGCTGGGGCTCATCAGACCAGACAGCCACTTCATCGGCAGACACAGCGACCACTTCACCACCGCGCTTTGCGGAGATCGCCGCACCAGAGTCCCGGGCTGCACGATCTTCGAGTCCCGTACCCACCAGAGGCGGATCAGTGATTAAAAGAGGAACGGCTTGACGCTGCATGTTTGAACCCATGAGCGCACGATTGGCGTCATCGTGCTCAAGGAACGGAATAAGCGCCGTCGACACGGAAACGACCTGCATAGGTGAAATATCCATGTAGTCGACTTCGTCGGCCGGAAATTCTTTAAAGTCGCCGCGATAACGGCACAGAATACGCGCATTGGAAAACTTTCCATTCTTTTCGAGAGCCGTGTTAGCTTGCGCAACGACCAGATCGTTTTCACGATCGGCAGTCAGGAATTCCACGTCGTCGGACACTTTGCCATTAATAACTTTACGATAAGGAGATTCGATCAGCCCGTATTCATTCACGCGGGCATAGCAAGCCAGCGAGGAAATAAGACCAATGTTCGGACCTTCCGGAGTC
>CAZDML010000008.1:0-36381 GCA_964506645.1 uncultured Elusimicrobia bacterium
CATTATTATTTTGGCAGTCTCATCACTTTTGGGATCGATCAACTTCATTGTGACGGTGCTGAACCTGCGGGCCCCGGGCATGACGCTGTTTCGTATGCCACTGACGGTATGGGCGATGTTTATTACCGCGATTCTTCTCTTGCTAGCGCTCCCGTCATTGACGGTAGCCGTGGTGTGTCTGCTGCTGGACCGTGTTGCGGGCACGAGCTTCTTCGTCCCCGCTGGCCTGATTATTAATGGGTCGACGCTCGACCGCAGCGGCGGACAGCCACTTTTGTGGCAGCATCTCTTCTGGTTCTTCGGACATCCGGAAGTGTATATCGTGATTATGCCGGCCATGGGCATTGTGTCGGACGTGATTTCCACGTTCTCGCGTCGCCCGCTCTTTGGCTACAAGTCGATGGTCTACGCGCTCTGTGGCATTGCCGGGCTCGGATTTATCGTGTGGGGCCACCACATGTTTGTCAGCGGCATGAACCCCTTTGTGGGGACTGCCTTTATGATGTCGACCGTGGTCATTGCAGTGCCTTCGGCGATTAAGACGTTTAATTGGCTGGGAACGATGTGGCGCGGCTCGATCCGTTTTGATACTCCGATGCTTTGCGCGGTAGGTTTTATTTCCATGTTTATCATCGGCGGGCTGACCGGCGTATTCTGTGCGATCACCCCGATCGATATCTACATCCACACTACCTACTTTGTCATCGGGCACTTCCATTTCATGATGGTCGGGGGCGCGCTTTTCGGTCTCTTTGCCGGCACGTACTTCTGGTTTCCAAAATTTTTCGGACGACGCATGAATGAAACGCTGGGCAAAATTCACATCGCCATCACCTTTGTGATGTTCAATCTGGTGTTTTACCCGATGTTCATTCTGGGCGCGGCTGGCGAACCTCGCCGCTACTTCGATGTGGCATCCTTCCCGCAGCTCATGACGCTGCAGCCCATCCGGGCTTTCATGACGGTGAGCGCGCTCATTCTGTTTGCGACGCAGGCCCTCTTCGTTTTCAATATGTTCTGGAGCATGTTCAAGGGGGAGAAAGTCTCCAACAACCCCTGGGAATCCAATACCCTGGAATGGACAACGGCGTCGCCGCCGCCGGTCTATAATTTCGAAAAAGTTCCGACGGTCAACCACGGTCCGTACGAGTACAGCGTTCCCAATCGCGCCAAGGATTGGGTCGCCCAAACCGATCCCGCCTGATCCGGCGGGGAGTTCCCCATGAAAAATAGATCCCTTCATTTCTATGCCATTGGTGTAGCAGTTGCTACATTTTTCCTCATTATTGCCGGAGGCCTGGTGACCAGCACCGGGTCGGGACTGGCCGTGCCCGACTGGCCGCTGTCCTTTGGTCAGTTTTTTCCCAAAATGGAGGGCGGCGTCTTCTTTGAGCACGGACATCGCTTAATCGCTGGGACGGTGGGCGTGCTCACCGTCATTTTGACGGTCTGGGTTTGGCAGGTGGAGACACGCCGAGATCTTAAGATCCTGGCCTCGGCCGCCTTGGGCATTGTCTGTCTGCAGGGCCTCTTGGGGGGTTTAACGGTCATGATGAAGCTGCCGCCCGAAGTGTCGGCAGCCCATGCGACTCTCGGACAGATTTTTTTCAGCGTCAATGTCTGTATCGCCGTATTGACCGGACTTCAGGCGCGTCTTCCGCTTCATCCGGTCGTCTCTCCTTCTGCAAAACGCATGCAGCATCTGGCAGTGATGACCGCTGTGTTCGCACTTTTGCAGCTCGCCGTGGGTGCGTTTCTGCGGCATTCCGGAGCGGGCTTGTCTCTGCATCTGACGGGCGCAGCCCTGGTCACGATTCATATCCTATTATGTGCCCGCCGCGTGTACACTCAGTTTGCCGAACTCCCTGAGCTAGAACGTCCGGTTAGTGTGATGAGCTGGCTTTTGGGTGTTCAGCTTCTCCTTGGATTTTTTTCCTGGCGGGTCGGCGGGGTGGCTATCACCACAGCGCATGTGGGTGTGGGTGCACTTATTCTGGCCAGCGCCGTGGTATTAAGTGTCCAATCGTATCGTCGTCTCGTGGCGGCGTGATGCGCGCCTATTTCGAACTGACCAAATTTCGTATTACCTCCCTGGTCGTCTTCACCACCTGGCTCGGTTATGTTCTGGCGGCCAAACCCACGGTCTATGACGCGCGCTGGGTCCATCTGATCGTCGGTACTTGGCTGGTCGCTGCGGCGGCTGCCGCGCTCAATGAATACTGGGAACGCGATCTCGATGCGCTCATGCGGCGCACAGAGACCCGTCCGCTGCCGCAGCACCGCTTAACACCTGACCAAGCATTAGGGTTTGGAATTACGCTCGCCATGGTGGGTCTTTTTGAATTGGCGATCTTTGTGAATTGGATCTCGTCGTTTCTGGCCATGCTGACTCTCGTGATTTATTTGTTTGCTTACACGCCGCTTAAAACCCGTACAGCGCTTTGCACATTGGTCGGTGCTGTTCCCGGTGCCATCCCGCCAATGATCGGCTGGGCTGCGGTACGCGGCCAGCTGGACCTGACGGCCTGGGTCCTCTTTGGCATATTGTTTCTCTGGCAGCTGCCGCATTTTCTGGCGATCGCCTGGATGTATCGGGACGATTATGCGAAAGCAGGTTTTGTCATGCTGCCCATGCAGGACCCCGACGGCCGCATGACCGCCGGCATGATCATGCTCTACACCGTATCCCTCCTTCCGGTGTCCCTCATTCCCGTCAAGCTGGGGACGATGGGCTTTTCCTATTTTTGTGGCGCTCTCTTTTTAGGCACGGCTTTTCTCCTCTGCAGTGCCTGTGCAGCGCTGTTTCGTACGCCCGTGTATGCCAAGCGGTTGCTGCTAGCTTCGGTCATCTATCTCCCGCTCTTGCTGACGTGGATGGCCTTAGGAAGGAAACTTTAATGTCAGATCCGCAGCGCAACCGTCGTTTAGGCGCCCTGCTTGCCCTCTTTGTGATCGGACTGATGGCCTACTCCTTTTTAGTGATCAAGCATCGAGGCAGTCTGCCACAACCGGAGAATTTACCGAAGTGGAAACGCATCTTAAGAGGCTTGTGAGCGCTCGTCCGCTCTCCAACGGGCGGCTGGGCATGATGTTATTACTCGGGACCGAGACGGTGCTGTTCTCGTCATTTATTGGAGCCTATATCGTTTTAAAAGCCGGTACACCGATCTGGCCGCCTCTGGGAACACCCCGTCTGACGCTGGACCTGTCGGTTTTGAATACAGGCCTTCTTGTCGTTAGCAGTGGCATGGCCGCCTGGTTCCGCTGGAAGATAAAGCAGGGCTACCCGCAGGCGGCACGCAAAGCGGTGGTGGTCACGCTGGGGATCGGCCTGGTCTTTCTCGCCTTGCAGGGGGTCGAGTTTCACAGGCTCTACGCGCAAGGACTGACTTTGCAGCGCGGGGTGTTCGGAGCCCTTTTTTATTCGCTCATCACCCTGCACGGTCTGCATGTGAGCGGGGGACTGGGATTTCTGGCCTATCTCTTATGGCAGTGGCCAGTCGCCAGGGACCAGTCAAAGACTGGAAACTTTCTACTAGACACGGGATACTTTGTAGACCGCGTTGGTCATGCCGAGCTTTACTGGCATTTTGTGACGCTTGTCTGGCTGGTTCTTTTTGGTATCCTTTATCTAGATTAACGATACGGAGGAGTTTTACGTATGAGTCATTCTGCTGTTGCTCACGCCCCAGAATCCATGGAAGTGTTCGGTACCGCTCGCGGCAAGTTGGCAATGTGGCTATTTTTGGTCTCAGACGCCCTCACGTTTGGTGCGCTCCTGGCTGCGTATGGCGCGATGCGCCTGGGCAGTGCATCCTGGCCGGTGCCTTCGCACGTTTTAAACGTCCCGCTGACCGCGGTGAACACGTTTATTCTGATTTGTTCCAGTGTGACCATGGTGAAGGCGCTCTCCGCCATTGAGCGCGGGGATCAAAAGGGTCTTCAGAAATTTTTGTTGTTCACGATTCTGGGCGGTCTCTGTTTCCTCGGGATTCAGGTCTACGAATATCATCATTTGATCGTTCTGGAAGGTCTGAGCCTGCGCAAAGATCTTTTCTGTGCGACGTTCTTCTCTCTGACGAGTTTTCACGGCATGCACGTGCTGGGCGGTGTCATTTATCTGACAGTCATTCGCGAGCTCGCTAAACGGGGGGCCTACAGCGCCAGCAATTACCACCGTGTGGAAATTGCCGGGCTCTACTGGCACTTCGTCGATCTGGTGTGGATTCTCGTGTTTACATTCGTTTATCTCGTTTAAGGAGCAGGCCATGTCCGCAACCTCAACGTCTCACGATTCGCACGACGCCCTTTACATAAAAATTTTCTGGTGGCTTTTGGCATTGACGCTGGTGGAAGTCGCTGTGGTCTATACCCCCGTTGCCCGTTGGGTCATTATTGGCACTCTGGTCGTGCTCGCCTTTGTGAAGGCCGGCCTCGTCGCTGCCAATTACATGCATCTTCGTTTTGAAAAATGGACGCTGGCGGCGCTGTCACTCATTCCGCTCGTTTTAATCGCCATTCTTCTCCTCGGCCTCCTCCCAGACATCGGTCACGTTCTGCATTAATGGCAGTGACCAGTTCCCAGTGATCAGAATTTTCTGGCCACGGGACCCTGGCGACTAATCACTTCTACTTTATGGACGCCATCGTTCTCGATCAGCTTTCACATACCTATCCCGCCACCGGCTCCTCCGAGCCGCGAGCGGCGTTGCGCGGCGTCAGTTTCACCGTCCGACAAGGCGAGCTCTTCGGTCTGCTCGGTCCCAACGGCGGCGGCAAATCCACCGCCTTTAACATTCTCTCCACGTTTTTCCGCCCTACCGGGGGCCGTGCAACACTGTTGGGTGAAGACGTTGCCACCCATCCCGAGCAGATCCGCCACCGACTGGGGATTGTGTTTCAACATCCCAGTCTCGATGCCAAGCTGACGATCTGGGAAAACCTCATTCATCAAGGGCATCTTTACGGCCTCTCGGGCGATGAGCTGCGGGATCGTATGGCCACCGTCCTTCAGCGGGTCGGGCTGCTTGACCGGGCGCAAGACCGCGTCGAAGTGCTGTCCGGCGGACTCAAGCGTCGCGTGGAAGTCGCTAAAGGCCTTCTGCATAAGCCGGGAATTCTGCTTCTCGACGAGCCGAGCACCGGTCTAGATCCCGGAGCGCGGCGTGACCTGTGGGCCTACTTGCAGGAGCTGCAGCGCGAAGAAAAAATGACGATCATTGTCACGACGCATCTTATGGAAGAAGCCGAGAAGTGCGATCGTGTGGCGATTTTAAACGAAGGCAAGCTGGTCGCACTCGGGAGTCCGGCAGAACTCAAACGCAAAATCGGCGGCGACGTAATCACCGTTCAAACGCCTGATGCCGAAGCTCTGGCCCGCGCGATCGAAACCAAATTCCATGCCGCCGCTGTCGTTGTTGAAGAAACGTTGCGCATCGAGCGCGAGAAAGGACACGAATTTATTCCTCAGCTGGTCAGTGCGTTTCCTGGGCAGATCACCTCCGTCACGCTCGGCAAGCCGACGCTGGAAGATGTGTTCGTGCACGAAACCGGTCACCGCTTCTGGAAGGATCCCGCATGAGCTATTTCTGGCTGCCGGCCATTACGTTGTGGAAACGGGAAATGGTGCGTTTCTTCCGTCAGCGCAGCCGCGTGATTGGCGCTGTCGCACCTCCCATCCTCTTCTGGTTTTTGATTGGCTCGGGTCTGGGGGCGTCATTCCGGTTACCGGGCATGACACTGACCAGCGGTGCCACGGACGTGACCTATCTGCAGTATTTCTTTCCAGGGACGGTCGTACTCATTGTGCTCTTCACGGCTATCTTTTCGACCATTTCCATTATTGAAGACCGTCACGAAGGATTTCTGCAGTCCGTGCTTGTGGCGCCCGTTCCGCGCTCAAGCATCGTGCTGGGAAAAATTGCGGGCGGGACCTCGCTGGCCTTTGCGCAGGCGGTGTTCTTCCTTGCGCTCGCACCGGTCGCAGGACTTTCTGTGCATTGGAAAGGTCTTCTCTTTCTTTTGGTGCTGCTGCTGATTATCGCGTTTGGTCTGACCGGCCTGGGTTTTTTCCTGGCGTGGCGGCTCGATTCGACGCAGGGCTTTCATGCCATCATGAATCTCCTGCTCATTCCGATGTGGCTTTTGTCCGGAACGCTCTTTCCGGTCTCCGGTGCGCCGCTGTGGCTGCGTCTGGTGATGCGCATCAATCCGCTGACCTATGGGGTAGATGCCCTGCGCGGGATGCTGCTCATACACGGCCAGCCGCTGCAGTCCAGTCTGGCTTCTCCGTGGACCTGTCTGGGTATTTCACTTCTCTTTAGCGGCGCGATGTTTGTTCTGTCCGTGCAAACCGCGCGTCAGCGTTAACGTATGAACGTTCGTCCTCTCTGGTGGATCCTCTTCGGACTGACCTGTTTCATTGTGACGTCCGGTTTTGTGAAAGAGCGTGTGCTCCGCTCTGAAAGCGCCGGCGCATTTCATGGCGCGTTGCCCGTGCTCGGTCGCGTGAAAACATTTCAGCTCATCGATTCTCAAGGAAAGCCGTTTGCGCTCGACCGTCTGCGCGGAAAGATTTGGGTGGCCGATTTTATTTTCACACGCTGCGGTGGGCAATGCCCCATCATGACCCGCCACATGGAAAAAATCCAGAGCTTGCTTCCCACAGAAGCGCCCGTAGAGCTGGTCTCCATTTCTGTCGATCCGGAGTTCGATACGCCGAACGTTCTTTCGGACTACGCATCGACAACGTCCGCGCGTTCAGGGCGCTGGCATTTTCTCACCGGGTCCGCCGAAGCGATTGCGGCTTTGATGCGGGATAGTTTTCATCTGCCGGGCGTTACGGCCAGCTCTAACGCGACGGAAATGCTGTTTCACAGCGATCGCTTTGTGCTGGTGGATCCTGCCTTTCAAATTCGTGGCTACTACACGGGCACGGATCCGGATTCCGTGGCTCAGCTCGTCAAAGACATGGGGCGTTTATGACCTACGCACAGCTGCCCACTCTCAATGCCATTTTGAATGCGTCGAGCGCGGTGATTCTCGCCGCGGGATTCTATTTTATCCGTCAGAAAAACATCCGCGCCCATCGGGCCTGCATGAGTGCGGCCTTCGCAACTTCCGTGGTTTTTCTGGTTTCGTATCTGGTATATCACGCCCATGCGGGTCATGTCCGCTATCAAGGGGTCGGCACGATGCGCACGCTTTATTTCACGATTCTTTTTTCACACACCATTCTAGCGACGGTGATTGTGCCGCTGATTCTGCGCACGCTCTACCTCGCGCTCAAAAACCGCGCGCTGGAACATCGCGCCTGGGCGCGCTGGACGTTGCCGTTGTGGTTGTATGTATCGGTGACAGGGGTGGTGATCTATGAGATGCTGTATTAACAGCGGATCAGCGAAACGAAAGCAGAGAAACGAGATCAGAACGGTGTCTTTCTATGTTCTTCTCTCGTTTCTCGTTTTTCTTCCCTCTTCACTCGTAGTTGCCTGTGATAACTGCAAGGACCTGCTCAGCGAGAACTTGAAGCGCGGGTTTTCCTGGAGTGTGATTTGGATGCTGACCGTGCCGTTTACCGTCGTGGGTGTAATTGCCGCGGTGGTGTATCGTGCTTATCGAAAAAGGCCAGCTACTTCACTAAAAGCTGCTGAATAAGATTTTGGAGATGTTCCGGATCAACCGGTTTTAACAGATACTGATCCACCGCCCCCGCGAGCGCCGCCGGATCCCCGCCCAGCTCCGCATTGCCTGTCATCAAAATCACTTTCATGGCCGGATTTTTGGTCTTGGCTTTGCGCGCCAAGTCGAGCCCGGTCCCATCCGGCAGGTTGTAGTCCGTGACCATCAGAGGGATCGTGTTGTGGTCCAGGATCGCCAGCGCATCGGCCACTTTGGCGGCCGTTTTGACAGTCAGAGCCGGCCCTTCCAGGATGTCCTTAAGGGTTTCCAGCATCACCGCTTCATCATCTACCAGCAAGAGGGTCGCAGACATGTGCCTCCAACGTATCGAATCTGACGCTATTTATCAAGGTTTTTGTGCTTTTTTTACCCTTGAATTTTGGTGGGAGTCCGGTTATAAGTCGGCAGGGCCATTTTGCCCTATTTTATGCGCCGAATTCTCGTCATCGATGACAGCGAAGTGATAAACACCCTCATCCGGGACTACCTGCAGAACCATGGGTACGACGTGGTCACTGCGGAAAGCGCTGACGCGGGGTACAAGGTTCTTAAAAGTCAGCCGGTCGACCTCATTTTGCTCGATATACAGCTCCCCGACATGGGCGGCATTGAACTGTGCCGTCACCTGCGCAGCCAGCCGGACACCCGCAAGATTCCCATCATCATGATCACAGCCACAGCCATCCAGACTGATGACAAGGTCCAGGGATTCCAGGCCGGCGCTGACGATTACCTCAATAAACCCTTTGAATTAAACGAACTGCTGGAGCGCGTGCGGGCCATCTTCCGACGCGTGCCAGCCGAACGCACGTTCGCATCGGCCGGATCGTCTATGTCGGTGTCCGAACCGTTGGCTGAGAGTACGGTAGCACCGGCCCCGTCGCTACAGGACGCGCTCGCGCACCTCCTGTGGTCTCCCTGGGATTACCCTCAGACGAGTGTCTATCCACGCAGTGTTCTGGCCTTTCTGCTCGTTCTCAATGGTCTGCTTCTGTTGGGGCGCGTGATGTCGCCACTTTCGACGGTTCAGCCACTCATGATGGTGCTTTTAAGCCTCATGTACTGGGGTGTCCTCGTGTCCGTTTGTGTTGTTGCTGGGTCGTTCACAGGGGTGACACTGAGTTGGGGCGAGAGTGCGCGCGTGATATCGTTGGCGGGAGTGCCTGTATTGCTCAAACTCGCGGCCGCAGATGTCGTATCGGCCCTGACATCGCTCTCTCCATTTTATTTCACGGCGAGTCCGCGGCTTTTCTGGTCGTCACTGCCGGGATGGGTGGGTCGGCTGGATCTTTTTGAGCTGTGGGCGTTTGTGCTGCTGTCGGTGCTTTTATCTCGCCGCCCCGGGTCTGCGCAAAGCCGCGTCTGGGGACTTGTGGGACTCTTGTGGCTGGTGTCTGTTGGCTTCTGGATAGTCATCAGTCGTTTTGGAGGAGTCTCCTAATGCGGCAAGCCTCATGGCTCATCGTGCTTCTGACTCTCACCCTTCCCGTCCGCGCCGATCCGCCGGCCGAGAATGTGGCGGGAACGCAGGTCACGCTGCAGGACTATATCCATCGGGCTATCGAGCAGGGTATCCGCGGACGTGAAACGGCGCTTTCGTTGGAAAGTGCGGGGTATACGCGCCAAATCGCTTTTCGCCAGACGGATTCTCCCACCTTAACGCTGGATTACACCAAGACCCGAAGCGGTACAGAGTCCGATGGCGCGACGACGTCCTTGTCGGATACGGATCAATCTCGCCTCACGTTAAATCAAACGATTCCCCTGGGAACAGTGATCAGCGGCAGTGTGAAATATAACGAACTCAACCGTCCGGGCTATACGGCCAGTGCCACGCAGCCGGTCTATCTGTTCGTAAAAAACGCTGTGGGGCGCACCCGGCGTCGAGCGTCGATCGCTTATGAAAACGCCAAAGACACGTATCAATCGGCCGTGTTAACGATTCGCAATCAGGCCCGTGGATTTTATTACGACGTGATGCTTAATGAAGAAAGCATTAAAGTAGAAAAGCGTAAAGTCCAAGCGTCTCGTGCACTCAACGATGTTACCGTGGCTCTCGTTCAGGCAGGGAAGCTCGCGCCCGTAGAATCGATGCGTTCCAAAATCCGCCTACAGGCCGATGAACGCCGCTTGGCCAATGCAGAAGTGAATTATCAAAAGTCGGTTTTAAATGCAAAAAATTTTATTTACCTTCCGCTCGATGAACCGGTGCATTTTATGTCGAAGCTGGAGTTTAAGCCGTTTGGCGTGCCGCCAGATCGTCTGATTCAGTACGCCCTGGTGCACCGTCAGGACGTTACAATCCTGCGGCGGAATAAAGAGCTGGCTCTCTTGGATGCGCAGGCGGCGCTTGAACCGGGACGACCTTCACTCTCCCTTAATTCCAGTTATGACTATTCGGATGCCAACGACTTGATTACCAAGAATTGGACGGTGGGGGGTACCGCCAGCTGGTTGTTTTTTGATTCTTTTGTGACACATGATCAAGCCAGTATTGCACGCATTGCCCAGCACGTGGCCGATCTCAATCTGGCGGAGGCCGAGCGTGCTGTGCGTTTGGATGTTCAAAATGCGTATCTGGATGTTAAAAATGCAGAGCAGCAAATTCGAGATTTCACTTTTTCCCGTGACCAATCCCATCGGAACGTCGAAGTCCTTCGCTTGCGTTTTCAGAATGGACTTGATCGTTTGATCGACGTCTTCGATGCCGAGAACGATGCCCGCAGCCTTGATTTTGAATATTTGAATCTCTTAATAAATTTCAACCGCACCAAAGACACCCTTGCGCTTCTGATTGGATTGGTGGAAGGCGAGGTGGACGCCCTATGAACCGGCCGACTCCTTGGGTCATGAAAATAGCGATCGCGACTTCCTGTGCGATAGTGATTGCCTTGAACACGCGGCAGCTTCCGCAAATCTATACGCCGGTTGTCCGCGCGGAGATCGTCGCTAATGGCTCGTTCCCGCTCGTTGTCCGAGCGCCAGGGACTCTGCAGCCCAAACGCAGTATCACGATAAAAGCACCGTTTGATGCCCCTGTTCTGCATAAATATTTTCAGGAAGGCAAAGGAGTCTCCGAAGGGCAAGTGCTGGTGGAACTGGATCGGAGCCGGATTTTATCGGAATATCAAAATAAACGAATCGCGGTGGTCAATGCCCGCGCCGATCTAGAGAAGGCGCGCAAAGAGGCCCGCTTACAGCGTGTCCTGTTTAAAAAGCAGGCCGTGGCTCAGTCGAGTGTGGATGAAGCCGATCGCAATCTTATTCGCGCGCAGCAATCGCTCCAGACGGCCGAGTCTGCCTTTACGGTGGAGCAAAAGCGCTGGAGCCAGAATCGTTTGAAGGCGCCGTTTAAGGGCACCATTATCAAAGATGGTTTAGAAGAAGATCGGGAGGTTTCGGTCAATAAAGAACTGCTGACGCTGGCGGACGTTTCGGAATATTGGTTGAAAGTCCGTGTGGATGAATTGGAAATCAGTCAGGTCCAGGTTGACCAAACCGCCGACGTCTGGGTTCAGGCGTACGAAGGCAAAACGATACAAGCCAAAGTCGTGCGTCTGGGATCGCAGGCTGAAGGCAATGGTCTTCCAGAAATTCCTGTCTATCTTCAATTGGATCTTCCGAACGATTTACCGCTGGTCCCAAAACTCTCCGCTGAAACACGTATTCGTGTCGGGGAGATTTCGCAGGCGCTTTCCGTTTCTTTGAATGCGATCGATAATGCCGATGGGACACCAAAAGTTTGGGTGATCAGCTCTGGCAACCGGCTCAGCAAACGACTTGTGACACTGGGCAAGACCAATCCCGATCGCGTGCAAATTCTGAGGGGTCTGGAAGCCGGCGAACGGGTAGCCCTTGCCCCTCAGGCGGGATGGATGGAAAGCATGAAGGTGAAGGTCCAGCCATGAACGCTGCGGCGTCTGTCCTGCAGCTCGATCGCGTGAACAAGTCGGTGGGCGAGGGTGCTAGTCGTATGGCCATTCTCAAAGACATTTCCTTAGATGTGCGCCCGGGGGAATTTCTCGCCGTGATGGGTCCCTCCGGGTCCGGAAAATCCACGTTGCTTAGCGTGATGGGTCTTCTGGATGCGCCCAGCCAGGGTCACGTCCGTGTGAAAGGCCAAGATGTCTCTTTGCTCAGTGACAATGCGCTGGCCCAGATGCGCTCGCAAACGCTGGGGTTTGTTTTTCAAACCTTCCATCTTCTGCCCTACCTGACTGTCCGTGAAAATATTGAACTGCCGCTGCTCTACCGGTCGCCGCACGCCCCAGCCGCAGCTTCGGCCGATGCGCTGTTGCAGCGTGTGCGGTTAGACCATCGCCGCGATGCTTACCCGGCTACGCTCTCGGGTGGGGAAAAACAGCGTGTGGCGATCGCTCGGGCCTTGATCAACCGGCCCGCGCTCCTGCTGGCTGACGAACCGACCGGCGCTCTCGATTCCCGTACCGGCATGCAGATTTTGGAATTGCTCTCGGATCTCAATGCGAGTGGTATGGCCCTTGTGCTCATCACGCACGATGAAAAGATTGCGCGCCGCGCGCAGCGTGTGATGGTGTTGCGTGACGGGGAGTTTGAATAACATGTGGATGAACTACAGCCGTGTGGCCTTGTCGATGATGCGAGCCAAGCCTGTGCGGTCCACCTTGTCGCTGCTCGGGGTGTTTATCGGCGTGTTATCGCTCGTCATTATTTTGTCACTGCATGAAGGGGCGCGGCGTTCGATGGACGATTTGTACCGTACCGAAGGGGTGCAGGTGTTTTTGGTGATGCCGAGCTATGACGAAGCCACGATGCGTATCGGGACGCTCTTGCCGGAAGACCTGAAGCGATTGGCCCGTTCGCCGATGGTGGTGTCGGTGCTGCCGCGTCTCAATGCGGAACGGGACGTACGCAGTGCAAACGGAATGATGCGGGCGCAGGTGATCGGTATCGATAGCGCGTTTGTCCCCGTCTACCGTGTGCCGCTTCTGTCAGGGCGGACGTTTCTTGAGCGAGAAGTCGAATTGCGCCAGCCGGTGTGTCTACTCACCCCGCACGGCAAGGAAAAACTGTTTCCCTTATCGCAGGGGGATGGACAATCTATTGATATTCAGGGCAGTGCGTATCGCGTAGTGGGTCTGGCTCAGTGGAATGCCGAGATTGGGCAACGTGCGTTTATCAGCGGGGATGTGGATGTTCTCGTTCCGTATACGACCTTAATGGTCGGGCGCGATGACGTACGCGGGATGGCCTCCATTCCCATGGTGGAACTGCGTAGTCGTCCTGCCTTGAAATTGGCTGATATGGCAGCCAACGTGAAATCTATTTTGGCACACGGCGATGCTGCCCGCGAGAAGCTCTATCAGGTGGAATCGCTGGACAACTTTCTTCTCGGCTCAAAAGAAAGCAGCTCACGCATGCTCAAAAGCCTTCTGGCGATTGCGGCCGTCAGCCTTCTGGTGGGTGCGATCGGTATCGCCAATGTCATGCTGACATCTGTGACCGAACGGACGCGGGAAATCGGTGTGCGTAAAGCGTTAGGCGCTAAACGCGCGGACATTCTCTGGCAGTTTTTGGTGGAGTCGATGGTGCTGACGGCCCGCGGCGGCCTTCTGGCGGTTGTCGTGGGGTGGATCGGGGTCCTGTTGTTGCCGACTGTCATGCACGGTGCGCCATTGCTCATTTTTCCGAAGATGGCGGTGGCCGCGTGTCTTCTCTTAACGATGGGTATTGGTCTTCTGGCGGGTGCTTATCCGGCCTCGCGTGCATCGCACTTGTCCCCGGCAGAAGCCCTGCGCTACGAGTAGCTACTTCACGTCAAATTCCGAAATTTCAGAAGCAATATCCCCCGACCAAACGCTCTGTCCATTTTTATTGAGACGGGCATGGTTGTAGTAGAGCACCTGCACTTTGTAATGCCCCTTCTTTCGCAATCCGTAGAGATCCGTTAAGTCTGCCTGTTGTTCCATCGTCTCTCCCGCATTTAAGACCTGCAGATGACTGTCCTGAAGTTCACGCGGGGATATCGCGCGAATCAGGTGATAGGGCTTTTGCTGAGGGCCTTCGATCACGAACGCAATTTCGCCGTCTCGTGGGAATTCGTTGAAACGCATGCGTTTATTAATAAGGATCGGCTCCATGGATTGATTGCTCAGCAGAATCCCGACCTGGATGGGTTTGGAGGTGTACAGTGGTTTGTTTTTGAGTGTCACGACTAGCCGAGCTTCGCGATTCGGTTTATAAAACCGGACTCCACTAGGGAGTGCCGCATTGCTGGAGAGCGTCAGGCCTAGACAACAAACACCTGCCCAGAGCCAGCGGGTGGGAGTAGCGTGACAAGAGATGGACATGGGGTTAACAGACGCCGGCAGGTTCTCGGTGTTCTTCGCGAATGAGCTTCATGATTTCTCGTTCGGCATCGCGGATCTGTCCCAAGGAAGGCACCTGACTGGAGTGAATTTCATCCTGTAGAAATTCGAGCGCAACGGGGCTCATGCTGGTGGAAAGAAGGTGGAGAAAGGTTTGGCCCAGGGCGCGGGGGTAGGCCGATATTAAACGGGTCACCGTACGGGTCGAGGCTTTCGGAAGCACCCGCCGAAGAATGTCTTCTGGCAATCCCATAATGTCATAGATGCAGCTCTCTGACATAATGTCCCTCCCTCAGGTCGAGTGTGCCCCCGGAACGGCCTAGAGTCAATAGAAATATTTAAAAACACATCTATTTCTAGTGCAGATTTGAGTTTTCTGTGAGTCGTTTTTAGGCTTTTGTGAGTGGCTACCGGCTTAAGAATTGATCCTCACATTTGCGTTTTGACCCCTATTCCTTTTATAGTAGGTTTCCTTATGGGCCAAAAACTCCTCCTTTTTGATCTGGATTGGACTCTGGTGTATACCGGGGGGGCGGGGGTGCGCGCGCTCAACCACGCTTTCCAGCACCAGTTCCAGATCCCAGAAGCCATGAAAACAGTCTCCCCAGATGGCAAGACCGATCCCTCGATTGTACGCGAGATGATCAAAGTCCATCTAAAGCGCGATGCCACAGCCGCCGAGATCGAAACGGTCTGCCGAGGCTATATCGAGCGGCTTCAACACGAAGTCGAGACGGGCACCGGCTACCGGATTATGCCGGGGATCCCAGAGCTCTTGAAGGTTCTCTCCACGCATAAGGACGCGGTGTTGGCACTTGGCACAGGCAATTTAAAAGCGGGGGCTAAAATCAAACTCACGCGGGCCAAGCTCGACCATTATTTTGACTTTGGCGGATTTGCCGATGATTCGGAAGATCGTCCCACGGTGCTCGCGACGGCCGTCAAACGCGGGCAGGAAAAAATGGGCCGCCCCCTTGCTCCGCGTGATGTCGTCGTCATCGGCGACAACCGCCGCGATGTGGAAGCCGGCAAGGCCATCGGCGCCAAGACGATTGCGGTCGCCACAGGTCCGATGAAGAGCGCGGAGCTTGCGACATACAAGCCCGATCTCCTCTTCGAAGATCTCTCAAATACCGCAAAAGCCCTCGAAGCACTGTTCTCCTGATGTATCTCACGATCGAAGACAATCCCAATTGTGATTCGATAGAAGGCCGAGTATTTAATGAGCGCGAAGCATCGCGCCCCATTCTTCAGGTTTTGCAAACACGTCAGGGAAAGGATGTGTGGTGCAATATTACAGGACTCGATTCGACAGGGAAGTCTTGTCCTGCCGTTGCACGCAAGGTCGACGATTCCGGTGATGGGACCTGTTATCTGGTGACGGGCGGCGCCTGGGGCCTTCGGCTTACCCACAACACGCAGCAGTGGGGCGAATCCTTCTTGCTTTTGCCGGGGGACGGAGCCGACTTGCGATTTGCCTGATGGTTGTAGTACTCTGATTTATCGATGATCGAAGCACAATCCCTCGCAAAAAAATACGGTTCTACCCAGGCGCTCAAAGGCGTCTCGTTTGTGATTGCGCCCGGTGAAGTCGTCGGTCTTCTGGGCCCAAACGGCGCCGGGAAAACCACACTCCTTAAAATTTTAACGGGCTATCTGCCTCCCACCGAAGGACAAGCGCAGGTTGCCGGGCTTAATGTGCTCGGGGACTCGCTGGCGGTTCGTCAGCGCATCGGCTATTTGCCGGAAACCAATCCTTTGTATGAAGACCTGGCAGTCTATGAATCTCTGGAATGGACGGCCAAGCTCCGCGGCATGGACGCCGCGGCCACTGCGAAAGCGCTTCGCCACGTCATCGGCGTCTGCGGTCTGCAGTCGGTAGTCGGCAAAGACATTGCACAGCTTTCCAAAGGCTACCGGCAGCGCGTCGGACTGGCCCAGGCCATTTTGCACGATCCGGAAATTCTCATTCTCGATGAACCGACCTCCGGTCTCGATCCCAACCAGCAAGCCGAAGTCCGGCAGCTCATCCAAACGCTGAAACAGAAAAAAACTGTTTTACTCTCCACGCATGTTTTGTCCGAAGCCCAGTCGGCTTGTGACCGGGTGTTGATTATTCACCGGGGCGGGATCGTTGCCGATGGCACGCCCCAGGACCTGTCGCGTCAGTTCGGTGGCGGGCCTACGTTGACCGTGTCCTTGAAAGGCCCGGTGGATGCTGTGCGCGAAGCGCTATCGACGCTGGCGGGTGTGACGCGTGTGTCTGTCGAAAGCCGTGGTGTAGAAGCACGTGCCGTGCTCGCGCTTGAGCCCGGACAGGATGTGCGAGAAGCGATCAATGACGTCGCCCGGGCCAAAGGATGGCCGATTCTGCATATGGCGCAAGAGGCGGTTGCCTTGGAAGACATCTTCCGGCAGCTGACATTGCCTTCGGAAGTGAGCGCATGAAACGGCCTCTCTTCACGCTGGCGCGCAAAGAGCTGACGATGCTGCTCGATTCGCCCACGACGTATGTCGTGTTTGTGTTGTTTCTGGCGCTTATGGGGTGGTTTTTTGTTTCACCACTCTTTGTCTCCGGCCAGAGCACACTCGATTCTTTCCTCCGGCCACTGCCTATTCTTTTTACTTTTTTAATTCCGGCGCTGAGCATGCGCGCCTTTGCCGAAGAACTCAAAGGAGGAACGATCGAGTATCTGTCGACCCTCCCGTTGAGAGATACGGACATTGTGCTCGGGAAATATCTGGCCCTGGTGGCGCTGCTCGTGTCCCTTCTGGCGCTGACGCTGGTCTATCCGCTGGTGCTTCTGCTCGTGGGGCGTCCCGATATCGGGCAGATGGTCGGTAGCTATGCGGCGGTGCTCTGTCTCGGGTCGTTTTTTGCCGCCATTGGGCTCTGGGCCACTTCCCTGACGCGCCAACAGGTCGTGGCGGTTATAATCAGTTTCTTTATTTGTTTCTGTTTGTATTTGACAGAGCGGATGTCGGAATTTTTTCCGGGATTTCTGGCGGACGTCCTGCGTTGGGCGGGCGTGATGTCCCACTTTGAAGCGATGGCGCGCGGCGTGGTCGATACGCGCGATCTCTTGTACTGGGTGAGCGGAACGGTTTTGTTCCTGGCCGCCACCGTGAGCACGATTCATTCCCGACGATGGCGATAACCCTTCACGAACGCCGGCGCGAACTGTTTCTGACCAGCACGGTCGGCGTCCTGCTGCTGGCGGTCATTCTGCTCTGTGTGAACGCGCTGGGGTCATGGTTTTTCTTGCGCTGGGACCTGACACGCAGCCGCGCGTATTCGCTGTCCCCGTCCAGCCGCTCGCTGGCGCGTTCGCTCGAAGACCCACTCCTGATCAAAGTCTATTTCACGCCCGACCTGCCGTCGCCTTACAACGCCTATGGTCGCTACGTCAAAGATCTTCTCATGGAATACCGCACCGCCTCACACGGCCGCGTGCGCTTTGAAGTCGTGTCGCCGCTGCCGGCTGCCGTTTTCGAGCAGCAGGCCGAACAGGCCGGACTGTTCCCAATTCAATTCCAGGAAGTGGGGTCGGATCAATTTAAAGTGCGTCGGGGCTTTATGGGCCTGGTGTTTTATTACCGGGACAAGGTGGAAACGATCCCGATGATTCGAGGCGTCGAGTCGCTGGAATTCGATATCACCAGCCGTATCGTCAAACTTTCCCGCAAACAACGCAAAGTTCTGGCCATGACCACAGGCCACGGCGAACCGAATTGGCGCGGTGCCTCTCCTCAGTTGGCCAAAGACCTGGGCGATCTTTACGAGATCCGCGATTGGGCATTGCCCGCATCCACGACTGCCATGATGCAGGCGGATGTTCTCATGGTTGCGGGTCCACAGTTCAAGTTGGACGCCGCTTCGCTCCGCAGTATCGATCACATGATGCAGAGCGGTGTTCCGACGCTCTTTTGTGTCGATGGGAAAAAAATGATGTTCCCTCAGTTTTACGCGACTCCGAGCGATGTGGGACTCGAGGGGCTGCTTAAAACCTACGGTGTTGAGCTGGGGACGGCGCTGGTGTATGACATGCAGAGTGAAACGGTGGCGATGACCCAGTCCATGAAAGGCATGACATTTACGACCAATGTGCAATACGCTTTTTTGCCCTCCGTCACCCACTTTGAAAAGGGCCACCCGGCGGTTCGTGGTTTAGAAGTCGTGGCCATGCCGTTTGTGACGCGGATCGATCCGGTGGTGCCGCTTCCGGCGGGTGTGCAGTTTGAACCGCTGTTCTACTCCAGCCCGCTCAGCTGGCTGACGCGTGATCCCATTTTTTCTGTGAATCCTTCGGCCGTCCCACGCCCGACAGACAAAGATCCCCACGGGCCTTTTACACTGGCGGCGGTGGTGCATTCCACCACCACGACGCTGGCGGTGCTAGGTACCTCCCAGATGCTCAATCCGCAAGTCCCGGGAACGCCGGGAGCGGCTTCCCTCATTGCTAATCTCCTCGCCTATTTGACCCACGATGATGTTCTCCTGGGTATTCGCGATAAAGGACAGATCGTCCGACCTCTCAAACCCGTGTCCCCCGTGAAGCGTGAGCTCGTGCGTTGGGGCTCTATGGCCGGCGCGCCGCTCGTGGCGGCAGCGATGGGGGTGTGGCGCTGGCGCAAACGCAACCGTTGGCGCACACGCATCGCCGCGGCCTTCGTTTCCTGATATGCGGCTTTTAAAAGGACTGCTTGTGATCAGCGGCACGCTTTGTTTGGTGTCGATCGTCTATTGGGCCTGGCAACACCGCTGGAATCAGTATCCGCTCCAAAAAGCAGTGGAACAGGCCGATAGCTGGAAGGTGCAGCGTGGGGGCCAGTCGCTGCAGTTTTTGCGGCAGGAGAAAACCTGGCTCGTGAGCGCTGGCGCCGACCGGTTCCCGGCCGATGCGGAGCATGTCTCCCAGGCCTTGGAGATGCTTAAAACGCTTAACGTGGAAAATGAAATTTCCGATAGGGCTGACCGCGCTGCGGAGTTCGAGGTGGATGCCGCCAGTGGAGTGCAGGTAGAATTTTTTAAAGGGCCGCAGCGTCTGGGCGGGCTTGTTCTGGGAAAACCGCTCGCAGGCATGGCGCAGGGATATGTTCGTTTTCCCGAGAAACCAAATGTTTTTCTGGCCAGCGGCATGGTGCGCGGATGGTTCGCCTCTCTTGCACTGAAGAACTGGCGCAGCCGCGTGCTTTGGGCGCTCAAAGACGACCCGATTGTCAGCATTCTCATTGAAACACCGACTTCGCGTACCTATCTACTCAAATCAAGTAATACCTGGACCTGCAACGGCCAGGCGGCCGACAAAGTTGCTTCTGATGCGCTGGCCAGCCGATTGTCCGTACTCACTGCCGATGAGCTGATCGATCTGCCGGCGCCTCCCGAAAGTAGTCTGGAGAAGCTGACCTTGGGCCATGTCATCGTGCAGACCCAATCGACGTCGTATGAACTGCGCATCGGTGCCCGGGATGCCAAATTTCAGCGCTCCCCGGCTGCGTCGACGCGCGACACGTATGCGGTGTGGCTGTACGATCCGACGGTTGAGGGGCTTTTAAAGCACCCTGCCGATTTTCTCTCCAAGCTGTAATTCCTCTATGTCCGTCTTGAAAATTCGTGACTTTCGCTGGCTGCTGATGATTCGCTTTTTCACCACGCTGGGCTCCCAGATGCTGGGGGTCATCGTCAGCTGGCAGTTGTATCAGATGACGCACGATCCGTTGTCTCTGGGGTTGATTGGATTGTCCGAGGCGCTGGCATTCATTGCCAGCGCATTGTGGGCTGGACACCTCGCGGACCGTTCGGAGAAAAAGCGTGTCATTCAAATCGGCCAAGCCCTGCTTTTGGGTATTACGGTGGGGCTGATGGCTTTAACGTATTCCCGCAATCTTCGGACTTGGCCGGTATACGGGCTGATCGGGCTCTCGGGTGTGGCACGCAGTCTTTTGTGGACGTCGATGGTGCCGTTCGTAGAGTTGATCGTGCCGAAGGGAATTTTTCGGGAAGCGGCGGCATGGAATGCGACCGTCTGGGAAGTGGCGACGATTTCAGGCCCAGCGATTGGCGGGCTGGTGTATGGTCTGCGCGGTCCGATGACGGCTTACGCGGGGGCGTTGTTTTGCCTGGGGCTAAGTTTTATGGCGGGGGTCGCCTTGCAGCCGCATCCGCCGGTCCCGGTCGACCCGCTGCTTCAGAAAGAGTCGGATTGGCGCTCTGGCATCCGTTTTGTTTTTTCCGAGCAGATTATTCTGGCGTCGCTTTCACTCGATATGTTTGCTGTTCTTTTTGGTGGGGCGATTGCGCTTCTACCGATTTTTGCCGAGCGCATGGGCGTGGGTCCGCAGGGCTACGGCTTGCTGCGTGCGGCGCCGAGTCTGGGCGCGGTCGTCATGGCGCTCTATCAACTCTGGCGACCCGTGTCAGGCCATCGCGGGCGTGCGCTCTTTTTGTGTGTGGCGCTCTTTGGAGTGAGCATGATTGCGTTTGGACTCTCCACACACTTCTGGTTGTCGTTTGCGATTCTGGCGTTTAGCGGCTTGGTCGACAATGTCAGTGTTGTCACGCGTGCGAGCATTTTGCAGGCGCTGACGCCCGATCACATGCGTGGGCGCGTGTCGGCCGTGAACGGTATTTTTATTGGGTCGTCCAACGAAATTGGGGCCTTCGAATCGGGCCTGGCGGCCAAGCTGATGGGAACCGTGCCTTCTGTGATCTTTGGTGGGTGTATGACGCTGGTGACCGTCGCGATCGTCGCCTGGAAGGCGCCGAAGCTCCGCGCCCTGAAACACCTTCCGACTTAAGTATAATTCTCACGCTTTGGCCCTGTGGCGAAATGGCAGACGCACAAGACTTAAAATCTTGGGTCCGGCAACGGGCGTGTCGGTTCGAGTCCGACCAGGGCCAGTTTTATTGTTCTTTTAGAATTTGTAGTTTACGGCGGCAATGACGCGGACTTGGCCGTTATAGACATTGACGATAGGCTGGAATTCGGTGTTAGAGGGGACTGTGGTCAGGGCGTGGCCGCTGAACGAGCGAATCCATCGGAAGACTTTCGCCGGTGTAATGGCCTGATCTGCAGTCGATTCCTGGCGGAGCGATTCTTCGAGCCCGCGATCCCGGTGCAGAAGAACTTCATTGGACGTGAGCGCTCCGAAGGCTGGGGCAATCAGCAGGCTGATGAGGGAGACACCACCGAGGCATCGGGCCAGGTTTTGCATAAGCCTCTATACCCCCAGTGGTCTCGAAAGTCAATCATTGATTCATACAAAAACAATCAATTTTATAAACAAGCCTATAAATAGAATCGATTATGTATTGTCAGATCTGTTAATGTATTAAGGAGTGTAAATTGACGACCCTGGGAATCATCGCTGGTTTTCTTTTGCCGCTGTTTAATATCCCGCTTATCGTTCGGATCATCCAACGACGCTCTTCAGCCGATATCAGCTTGGTATGGACGATCGGAGTGTGGCTGTGCATTGTGGGCATGCTACCGGGGAGTCTTGTTTCGACAGATCCGATGTTGAAGGTTCTGGAAGTGATGAGTGTGATCTTTTTTTCCGGTGTGTTGGCCGCGGTATTGTATTTCCACCCAGCCGTTCGCAAAAAGAAGGACTAAGTTATTTTTTTAGTGCCGGCCAGAGCGGCACGAGCGATTTAGCCAGAGATGACGTAATACCTGCCATGGCCGATTGATTGTCGTACCCCTCGTAGCTCATATGTCCTGACCATAAAATTGATCCCGTCTCCACATCCACCATCCGTGTAATCAGCGCACTCTGCGCGGCCGACGTCACGACCTGCGAATTCGGCAGTCCTGCTGCCGGTCCTCCCGAGTACACCTGAGCGCTGCCGACCGAGGTGATGGTGTGTCTCCCGCCGTGACGGCCGGTGGTCACGAGATAGCTTTGGCTGGGGGTGTTGGATGTGACGGTCCCTAGGAAAATGGCATCGACACCGAGCAAGCGGCCGACTTTTTTAATGGTGGTGGGATCGAGTGTTTGTTGGGAAGCGAGATTTTGTTCCTGCAAAAGGGCGTCCAGCCGTTGACGTTCGACCACATCGGCGCCATGCTTGAGCAAATCTTGCGTCAAGAGATCAGCGGCCGCATCGCCCGAAGGTCCGCTAAACGTTGCGACGGCTACGCGGTGGATGCGACTGAAATCTGCGCGAGAGTTTACCGCAATGTCAGGGGTGGCACATCCAGAAAGAATCGCAAGGAGCAATAAGAAACGTGCAATGTGTACTCCCATTGCCCATCGCTCGTTGCGCAGTGCGCCTTTTTTCTTCATTGGCTTAAGTGGTGAATATGCTTTTGTCCGATTTCTCGTTTGGCGGGATCGGTTTCTTCGTCAACGTAGCGCTTCCAGAAATCGAGCGCAGCGCGCCGCTGTTGTTTCTTTTCATAGATGAGCGCCAGCATGAACAACGCGTCACGGTCATGCGGGTCGGCCGCGAGGGCTTTTTCGAAACGGCTTTGGGTTTGCTCCATGTCCAAATCCGACGACGCCGCCTTGGAGGAAGCAGGGGCAGACAGCGTCAGAAGGACCAGCAACGTCAGGGAGGATCGGTTCATCTTTCTCCGGGTTCGCCCATGCGGCCTTTCATGCGATGCTCACGGCGCTCTTGATGCATCTGGTCCATTTTGGCTTCCTGGGTTGGTGTGAGAAGATCTTCGCGCTGTTTGCGGAATGTCTGGCGCTGTTCCGTCATGGCTTTGCGGTTGGCTTTCATCTCCTCAAGAGTGGCTTTGATTTCACTCTCGGAGGCTTTGCTCTTAAGTTGCTCATCACGTTTTTGGCGCAGGGCCCGTTCTTTCTCCATGAAAGGCTTCAGGGCATCTCTTTCCGCCTCGTGGATAGCTTTCAGTTTTACGGCTTGATTGTTGCTCAAG
This sequence comes from uncultured Elusimicrobia bacterium, assembly GCA_964506645.1. Taxonomy (GTDB): domain Bacteria; phylum Elusimicrobiota; class Elusimicrobia; order 2-01-FULL-59-12; family 2-01-FULL-59-12; genus CAZDML01. Next base: position 22,919 of record CAZDML010000008.1, read on the forward strand.
CCGAGTTCCTTTTTCATCCGCTCGCCTTTGTGGGCATGTGCCTTGGATTCCGTCTCGGTGGGAGTCATGTCGTTGGCCCACAGCGTGATGGACGGAGTTGCGGCGAGTAGCCCGCCCAGAATCAAATACGACCCATACTTGTTCATAAGATCTCCTATTTTAAGCTTTCGGTGGACGCGGCATGCCGCGTTCGGGTTTGGTGTAGTACGTGACGGCCAGGGCCGCCAGTCCCAGCACGCCGACCACGGCATTGATCAAGCAGGCCAATGGTTTTTCGGAGGTGCCGAAGCCCGTCATCGCGACAAACGAGGCAACGGTCCAGATAACGAGAATCGCAATTGACAGACGCAGGCGGTTTTTAAAAGCAATGTCTTCCGGCCACAGCAGGATGATGAGCAGACTGCCTAGGGTAAAGGCGGGAAGCAGGCTGTAGAGATCAACAATCAACATACAGCTTTTTACCATGAACAGCGCCAAACTTCAACGGGGATGGAAATATTTATTATGCTTTCGACGGAGCGTTCCTGAGGGAGGAGAATCCATGATGAAAAAGCGATGGGGTGTTCTTGTTGTCGGCGTCTTGTTAACAGGCTGTGCGGCGGAGATGATGGAAAAGCACGGTGACACAATTCAACTTTTTAAGACCGGCCAGGAAAAGCCTGGCCGTGGCGGGGTCGTGCGGTATTTAAACGGGGGGCTCGCCGCCTGGCGCAACGCCCGCAGGGCCAACGCGGAAAAGCAGATGCAGGCGTTTTGCAAAGGACTGTATCACATTACGGCCGAAGGGCCTCGCAGCAAGTTTGGGGCTTCCATGCCGATCGGGGCGAGCGTTTCGGTAGAAGTCGACCAATACACCTACGTCGCTTTTGAATGCGATAAGTCGTAGAGCATGCGCGCTGGCCGTGCGATAATAGGGCATGTCCAAGCGGTTTAAGAAAGTCTACATCGAGATCAGCAATGTTTGTAACCTCCAGTGCACGTTCTGCCCGGAGGTCGAGCGCGACAAGCGCTTTATGGAGCCCGCCCTCTTTCAGAAAGCGGTCCGGGCCGTGGCGCCGCTCACCGAGGAAGTCTGTTTTCATTTAATGGGCGAGCCCCTGCTCCATCCCCAGTTTGATGCCTATGTCGATTTCTGCGGCACCCTCGGCCTTTCGATTAATCTGACGACGAACGCCATCCTGTTAAATACGGAACGCAGCTCTGCGCTATTACATCCTGCGGTGAAGCAGATCAATTTTTCGCTTCAGAGTTTTGAATCCAATTTCCCCGAGAAAGAAAACACCGAGTATCTCCAGCGTATTTTTGATTTCACGCACCAGGCCCTTCGCGTGCGCCCCGACCTTTATCTGAACTACCGGCTCTGGAACAACGGCGTGGAGGGGGCGCCGGCGTCCAATGACCGGATGATTGAGAAAATAAAACAGGGACTGGGTGTTGCGTTCAATGATTTCACGGATGTGCGCTGGAAGAAGAGTGCGAAAATATCGGGCCGGGTCTATCTCCACTTGGACAGCCGCTTCCAATGGCCGCATCCCGGCCATCCGGTGCGCAGCACCCGGGGATTTTGCCACGGTTTGTCCTCGCATATCGGTATTTTGGCTGATGGGACGGTCGTTCCTTGTTGTCTGGATAAGGAAGGGGTGATTAACCTGGGGAACTGCGGCACTCAGAAGATCGATGATATAATTGACGGGATTCGCGCCAAGTCTATCCATGACGGGTTCCAAAATGGCTTGCTTGTGGAATCCCTGTGCCAGAAATGCACCTTCATCACCCGATTTGACCGTAAAGCCAAAAAACTCTTAAACGTATGACAACGCCGAACGCATTTCCAGCGAAGTTTTCTATCGGCCCTATCTCCATTGCGCCTGCGACCATTCTGGCACCGATGGCGGGTGTGACCGATACAGTGTTTCGCCGCCTGATCCGCGCGCAGGGCGGCTGCGGGCTCATCATGACCGAATTCACCAGTTCTCACGGCGTTGTGGGAACCGATGGCGGCCGCGCCGAGAGCCGTAAAGCGCAGCGTTTCACGTATTTGAGCTTTGAACCGGAAGAGCACCCCATTTCCGCCCAGCTGTTCGGAGCCGATCCTGGGGTCATGGCCGATGCCGCACGGATCTGTCAGGACATGGGTTTCGATGCGGTGGATATCAATTTTGGTTGTCCCGTCAAAAAAGTCGTGCGCAACAACGGCGGCTCCGCCTGTCTGCGTGATCTGGGGCTGGTCCGAAAATTGGTTGGGGCTTGCCGGCGTGTCTTAAAGATTCCTTTAACGATGAAATTCCGCGCCGGTTGGAACGATCAGGAACTCGTGATGGTCGAGATGGGCAGGATTGCGGAAGAAGAAGGTCTCCAGGCCGTGGCGCTTCATCCGCGCACGCGCGAACAGGGATACACAGGACACGCAGACTGGAGCCGCATCGCGCTCCTCAAACAGACCGTCAAAATTCCTGTCATCGGCAACGGCGACATTCTGACTCCGGAAGATGCCGTGCGCATGGTGAAGGAAACCGGGTGTGACGCCGTCATGATCGGTCGTGCGGCTTCGGCCAATCCGTGGATTTTTCGCCAGCTTCAGGACTATCGGACTACGGGCCAGTACTTCCAGCCGACGGATAACGACCGGTACCAGATGATGAGCACGTATTACCGCATGCTGATGGACGAAGGAACGCCGGAATCGGCCGGTAAGATGAAACAATTTGCCACGTACTTTACCCACGGGATCCGAAATGGAAGCCAGCTCCGTACACAGATCCACCGTGCCCGAGAAGCCAGCCGTATCCGCGAAATCGTCGACGAATTCTTCGAACGTCTCCTCACCGCGGCATAATACGGTTTCTTTTTTTTAGAATAAAAAAGCCCACGGATTACTCCGCGGGCTTTTTATTTGAAAAGACGGTTGGGCTAGTTCCAGTGAATGAGGTTCAAATGCGATGAGGCTCCCATCAAAAAGAGGAGCGGGATCGACAGCCAGGCGTTCGTACGCGAGGCGAGGAACACCCGCCGGGCGAGCAGCGCTTTATCCTGTCCGGGTGCCAAGGGGACAACACCCAGGAGCCGTTTCTGGGACGGCCAGATGATGCCCCAGACGTTTAAGAGCATCAACGTTCCAATTCCGCCCCCAACGCCGATCATATAGGAAGGGTTGGTCACGACGCCCAAATGCTCAAACACTTTAAAGAGTGTGCAGGACATGACAGTCACGAGCACTGCGGCGATGGCGGCGAGAAGATTCCCGTTGTTCAGAGGGCCCGTGGGTCGGGTGCAGACATTGAGAATCGCATAGGTCACGCCTACGATCACAAGCCACGCCATCATCGGTTTGCCCATACCGATGGGTTCTGCCAAGAGGATATTGGCGAAATACAGATAGCCCGTGGTCCAGGTGAGTACCGCGGCCCAACGGAAGTACCAGAGGGTCGGCAGGACCAGTATCGGGTTCACCTTGGGTTTGAGGTCGGCCTCGAGCCCTTTCTGGAAGTTGACGTTGACCAGGTTAAACCAGTACAGCAGGCCAATCCAGGTGATGCCAAACACAATGTGCAGCAAGCGCAGGGTAAATTCATAAACGACTTTGGGTGCCAAAACGCTAAAGTCCAACATGTGTGCCTCCTATAGTCCGTGCTAAAGTCCTCTAACGCTACCAAAAAGGTCGAGGCGGTTCAAGAAAGGTTGTCTTTACGCGTCGGATAAGTTACGCTTCCTTCAGAGAGAGTCAAAAACATCCTTCACAGCCTGCTTCTAAATAACCCTTATGCAATATAAAAAAAGACGAGTTGCTCATGGCCCTAGTAAAAACGAACTGCGCGCGGCCCGCAATGCCCAGGCCGATCAGCAACGAACGCGCTTGGTGACCTTCCGTCAGCGTTTTCCTCAGCTCAGTCACCTGCAGCTGGATTACCGTTTTGAATCCGCCGCGGGTCTTCCGATGGAAGAGGTCTCCCGCACGGTGGAGTTGGATCAACCCCTACACCTTGAAATTATGTGCCCAAGTACCTGCAATGGAAGCTTTCAATTAACCCCTATTCTTGAAAACACGATTCAAGCGCTCAAAGAGGCTCACGACGGTATGGGGATCTGCCAGGTGCCTTCGTATATGGACCCCCGTATCCCTTGTGGATATAAATTGTATTACCACCTTTCCATCCGCTACCAACCATAAAAAACCCCCAAGAAAAAGGAACAAGGGGCGCCATCCCAATGTCCCTGTATGACCTTCGTCATATCCAAAGGTATTTGGATAACACATAATGACGTTTCTTCTGACAATGAAAATCAAAGAAATCCTAAGTATGATGCGTCCATGAAAAAGCCGTTGCAGGGGCGCTATGTCTTGGCTACGTTATTCGGCATACTGGTGGGAGTGGGGGTGTTTACGTTTTATTACGCTCAAGGGTTCTCTTATTTTCAAACAGACCCGCGGGCTTGTATGAATTGCCACATCATGAAGCCCCAGTTTGATGCCTGGCAAAAATCAAGCCATCATACGGCGGCCACCTGTGTAGACTGCCATCTTCCGCACGATCTTATCCCCAAATATATCGCGAAAGCCGACAATGGATACCGGCATTCCAAAGGATTTACGCTCCAGGACTTCCCGGAGCCGATTATGATAACGCCGCACAACAGCCGCATTTTGAATGAGAATTGCATGCGGTGTCATGAGCAAATGGCCCATGCCATCGCTCCGATGATGCGCCAAGGTGAAAAAGCCGTTCAATGCACCCACTGTCACGCAAGCGTAGGACACGGCGAAGTGACAGGAATGGGGCGCTATACTCCTAACGAGGATCCTTCCCTATGAACCTACTTCGTAAACTCCTGCAGGATACAAGACGTTTCCTTATTACCGCCCTGTTGATAGCGGTGGTCACAGGGCTCGTGACAGCACTGCTCGTGAATATTTTTGAACGAAAAAATGAAGCTAAACACCCGTATACGCGCCTTGTCGAAGTGACAGAGAACGATACCGATCCCGCGAAATGGGGGACGAATTGGCCCAAAGAATACGATTCGTATAAGAAGACAGCGCTTAACACGCGGACACAATTCGGTGGCCATGGCGGAAGTGAAGCCATGCCGGCCGAAAAATTAGAGCGTGATCCCTGGCTCAAACGATTGTTTGCTGGCTATGCCTTTTCCCTCGATTATCGCGACCGGCGAGGTCATGCGTACATGCTGACGGATCAGGAACAGACCAAACGACTGTCGAAACCCCAAACCGGTTCGTGTCTACATTGCCATGCGTCCATCATGCCGCTCTATCGAAAGTTGGGCAATGGGGATGCTGCCAAAGGGTTGGAAGAGAGCTACACCCACAGTTACCAAGATCTCAATAAAATGCTGCATGAATTAGGGAACGGCCACCCCGTATCGTGTGTGGACTGTCACGACCCCAGTTCGATGAAACTTCGGGTGACACGTCCTGGATTTATCAAGGGCATTCGACTTTTGGCCGAATCAAATGCGCCGGTACCGCAAATGCCTTCCATCGAGCAATGGCGCCAAGGGAATCGTAAGGCGGCCTATGATCCCAATTTTGAGGCATCACAAACCGAGATGCGTTCGTTTGTCTGTGCTCAGTGTCACGTGGAATATTATTGTTCCTCAAAACAGCCGCTGACCTTTCCGTGGGGCAAGGGACTCAAAATGGATGACATCGAGTCCTTCTGGAATGACTCCAAGTTTCCCGACGGCACACCGTTCTACGATTTTGTGCACGCGGAGACGGGTGCGCAGGTGTTAAAAGCACAGCACCCTGAATTTGAAATGTGGAGCCAAGGCATTCATGCGCGTAGCGGCGTGGCGTGTGCGGATTGTCACATGCCGTACATGCGCGATGGAGCGACCAAAGTGTCTGATCATTGGGTGCGCAGTCCGCTCTTGAATGTGAATCGCTCCTGCCAAACGTGCCATCATTTTCCCGAGGAGGAAATGAAAGCCCGCGTCGAAGTTATTCAAACGCGCAATCACAAGCTTTTGCAACGTGCAGCGGCGGCGCTGATGGATGAATTGGATGCGATTCGGGATGCGAAGAAAGCAGGCGCGACAGAGGCTGATCTTGCCCCGGCACTCGCGTTGCAGCGAAAAGCCCAGTGGCGTCTGGACTTTGTAGCTGCGGAGAACTCGATGGGATTCCATGCCCCACAGGAAGCTGCCCGTATTCTAGGGGAAGCCGCAGATTACGCTCGCCAAGGACAGGTGGCCGCTCTCAACTGGAAACGACAGGATCCAAAGAAGCGTAGCCAACCGTAGAAGTGAACGGTCATCCGCTCTATTTTTAGATGTATTTAGCTCTTCTAAGTCCTCTTTATTTCACTCATTTCTCTGTAGTTTGCCCACCTAAGCTGGCCTAAGTTCTGGTGCCGATCAGCACCGTTTACTCTCTAAAGTCGCCTCTGGCGACTTAAATAGTCGGTGCAGTCCCGTCGATAAAGCTCGCCGGCAACGATCACCGCATATGGGCGATAGCAATTTTCCCTATCGCTCACGCTTGACGAATCAGTTGATGAATACTTGACGATCAAGTAAATCTTGACTCTATAGAGTCATAACGTATGCCTATCCCGACGGTAAGTGTTATTAAATATCAACATTAACAGATAAATAAGTAATAAAATATCTATATAAGTATATAAATATATCTTGAAATATCTGTTTAAGTAGATATAATTAGGTATGGCAAAAAAACTGTTGAATCTTATTGACTCGGCGGCGATGTCCCAACTCTTGGGTCGGTCGGGGCCAGCTTCTCGGAGGCCTGAGCCGCCTGCTGGAACTTGGATAAAGATTTTACGCTCGTATCTTCGGATGACCCAAGACGAGTTGTCCCACCGGACAAAAATTGCCCAATCTCATCTAGCGGATATTGAGGCCGGCAAGGTGGATCCTCAAGTGGGGACGCTCCGCCGAATATTTGAAGCGATGGGCTGTGAAGTGATCGTTCGGCCAGAACCCATCAAGCCTATTGAAGAAGTGTTGCGGGGTCGCGCCCGGAGCGTGGCGCTCAAACGATTAAAACAATCGATGGGTTCCATGGCCTTAGAACAACAAGCGCCGCAAGCCGAACTTTTTAGACAGTTGCTTGAAAAGAGAACCGATGAAATCCTCAGTGACAGACGGGAACGATTATGGGATGGCGAAGATGAGTGATAAAAGCGAAGTGCCGGGCGCTACGCCAGGGGACGATCTCTCGGGTCTTCTGCAGTCCCATTTGTCAGATCGTCGTTCTCGGGATGCAGCCGAAACGGAGTTGATTGACCGGGCCTATCAAAAATATGTTTTCCGCGCGCGTCGAAAAGGGGCGGGAGCGGCTTGGCTGACATCGGAATTCATACAACAAGTACACCGTGATATGTTTGGAGATATCTGGGATTGGGCGGGGCAATACCGGGCCGAGAATCTCAATATCGGAGTGAATTGGCATCACATTCCTGAGCATATCGGAATTCTCTGCGGCGATTTTAAATACTGGGATTCCGCCGCCTCGAAGATGTCCGTTGTCGAGATTGCGGCACGCCTTCAGAACCGACTGACGCGGATCCATCCCTTCAGAAACGGTAACGGGCGGCATGCGCGGCTGATCACCGACATTTTCTTTCACTCGCGAAAAATGAAGTTGCCCCGCTGGCCGCAAATTCAACTCATCTCCGAGGGGGACAAGATCCGTGCGCAGTATGTCACCGCCATGAAAAAAGCGGATCATGAAGACTATAGTGAGTTGATGAAGTTCTTTGAGGATTGCCTAAAATCTCCCTGACGTGACCTGTCCAAAGCGTCCCGCCCGAGCCTATGTCACTGCGTCCCCAACCTTCTATCAACGACGTTTAGAGAATTTCGAGGTATAGCCTGTAGCTCTAACGGCTAATTTTCAGTTTGATGAGTGTTAGACGGACTTGGCTGGATTTTTGAAGCTGTAGAAAAATGTTGCCCGGTTACCGGGGCCCGGTTGTTTGGGAAGAGTCGCTGATCTCGATGAGCCGTTCACCGGCTTCGAGCCAGTGAAGTGCCTTTTTGAGTCCTCCCGTTTGAATTTCTCTTAAGCGTGCATTGGACGTGTTGGCACAGGTCAGCTAGTTTTTACCTTTGGGTCAGGCCCCTTTCCCTGATCAGAAATCCAATCAAGAAGAAGAATGTGTAGACTTGACAGCCGCTCGTTTTAATGTTAGTATTACTAACATGAATAATGTAAATCAAACAGAAGAGAAAAAAAACGAGTCCACGAGCGCTGCTCCAAAGAAAGGGTATCGATCGGCACTTCGTGATGAGCAGGCGCTCTACACTAAAACGAAAATCAAGAACGCCCTAATGGAGCTTTTCCAAGCCAGCGGAAGCCCCGAGATGATTACGTACAAGGAAGTCGCAAAAAAAGCAGGGATTACCGAGATGACGGTTTTTCGGCATTGCCCGCAGCGCAGCGACTTATTGCGCCTATTATGGGAAGGGATCAACGCTAAACTGGGTGATCAAGTCGTAATGCCCCAGTCCGCCGAGGATCTTCTAGCCCTTACCCCCGCACTGTACAAGGGATTTGGTGCTCATTCTGCGATGATTGAGGCCAGCCTTACAACACCTCAAGGTCGGGAGATGCGGGCGTCGATCAATCGCGAGCGCCGAAAAGCGTTTACCGGTATCGTGAGCCGACTCAACGCGACGCTTCCTAAGAAACGCGCGACAAGATACGCCTCTATCCTTCAGCTGTTGCATAGTGTTTATACGTGGGATTCGCTTCGCAGCCAGTGGGACATGGGTGATCAAGAGATTGCGGAAGTTGCCCAGGCGATGCTGTCGATATTAATCCACCACATCAAGAAGGAGAAACCCTCATGATTGCGCACGTATCTATACCAGCCAAAAATCCAAAAGAGGTTGCCTTGCTCTTGGGTGCACTGACCTCGAGCCGTGTCTTCCATTTTCCTGTTGTTGAAGGAGCTTACATTGTTGTTGCCGAGGATAATTCTGGTATGGCAGTAGAAGTGTATCCGGCGGGCATGACGCATCATCCTGGCCAAGGTGTGGCGCCTGAAGTGTCTGGCCCGCCCCAAATTAAAACCCAGCCCTGGGAGGATCAAATCTATATGGAATCGGCCGGCAACCCACTCTCATCGCATCACATGGCTATTACAACGGTTCTTTCTGAAGAAGAGGTCGTCGCTTTAGGCAAACAATATGGTTTCCGATCCCTGGTTTGCGACCGTGCCGGTGTGTTTAAACTGGTGGAGGTCTGGATTGATAACACGTATTTAGTTGAAGTGCTCGTGAGTAAAGAAGCTGAGCGTTATAAGAGTTTTATGAATCCCTCCGCTGTAAAGGCGATGTTTGGAGATCCGATCCTCCCCAAACAAGACAAAGTGGTTGCTGAGCGATAGTTGATAATCAAGAACCGCGATTCATGAAAACACCGATTGTTGCTGTCGATTCAAGAACTGTTGAGGCCGACCTCTCCGCGCTCTGGTCGGTCATCGCAGATATTCAAGGGATACCCCGGTGGTGGCCGAAGAGTATGTTGCTAAAGATCCTGTACCTCTCTTCCAACGGGATCGGTTCTCAGTTAGAGATACGGCCGATGGGGGGCAAAGCCTTTCAATGTCGAGTGGCCAGCATGGATCCCCCTCACCGGATGAAGATGGTGTATGACGGTCCATTTATTCAGGGGGAGGGATGTTGGGTCCTTGAAAAGGCTGGGAAGGGAACAAAGGTATCCTATCACCTGGATGTGATGGCGGCGGGGTGGACTGCCTATGCGCTCAGTAAGATGATTTCGCTCTCGGCGATCCATTCCCGCCTCATGATGCAGGTGTTCAATCATCTTGAGAAGGAGCTGGCACTTAGAAATGTTGTAAAGATTTAAGCAATGTCTAAACGTCTTGCGCCTCGATCCGATCAGTATTCCGATTAGCGTCGTTTTCGCCCTTTCCACCGACCGTCGTGATCAGCTCTAGAAATTAGCTATAATAGCCACGCGGGGTGGAGCAGCCTGGTAGCTCGTCGGGCTCATAACCCGAAGGTCGTAGGTTCAAATCCTACCCCCGCAATAGAATCGCCGGTTGGCCCCTCAAGGGTTAACCGGCGATTCTATTTGTAGGAAAGGATTTGAACCTATTTCGTCTCCGGGGAGGTCAGCCGCGGCGCGGATTCGCACATTTTGTGGCATAATTTGTCCATGCCACAAGAACCCGCATCAACCCAAGCCGAAGCCGAAAAATTGGACATCCTTGAACATGGTATGACCAAGGGCGGCGTGCCGCAATCGACGAACCGGCGCTCGTATTTTCAGCTGCATGTCTTCACGCAGTGTATCGACATGAATCCCATCGTTCAGGCCGTGTCCAAAAGCGGCTTGCAGGCGGTGGTTTATAAAGATGTTCTAGACCCCCGCGGCGTCGGGCTCCTTTTCATGAACGAAAATCCCGAGATTTTTGTGAAGGACGTTCGCGCGCTCCTGACGTCGGCGCCGTTTCTTGCCCTCGTCCCACGGCCTGACTTCACCCTCTTTGGTCGAACCTATGCGTTAGGGCGGGAGCAGGATTTAGAAGACTGGCTCCTTCGAAAATTTCAACGCAATGCTTTGAATCCGAATTATCCGTGGGCCGTCTGGTATCCGCTCCGCAGAAAACCAGAGTTTGCTGCCCTTGAGCGTCATGAGCAGGGAAAGATTCTGGCCGAGCACGGGAATTTAGGTCGGATTTACGGGGAGTCCGGTCTCGCGCAAGACATACGCCTGAACTGCTTTGGCATTGACGCGCACGACAACGAATTCGTTATTGGCCTCGTGGGTCCGGAACTTTACCCACTCTCGCGGTTGGTTCAAGATATGCGTAAAACGCAGCAGACCATTCATTTCATCGAAAATCTAGGTCCCTTTTTCGTGGGTCACAAGGCCTGGCAAAGCCCTTCTGAAACCGCTGAAATTTCCTAAGCGGTCACGCTCACACACCTCGATCATTACTCGTTGTTCAACTCCGGAGACTTAGTGCAGGAGAGCGGCTATTTCTGAGCGCCAGGTGGCAGGGTCGTTGGCGTGGAACCCCGTGTGGACAAAACGGATAATGCCTTTCCGATCAACAATAAAGGACGACGGCATCGCCTGAATATCCCAGGCGCTCACGGTTTTAGAGGCGGTATCCCACTCGACCTCCAGGGCCGCCCGTTTCAACCCCAGGCGCTCGAGCGCTTTTTGACCGTCCGCTTTTTTCTTATCTACGTTAATGGCTACCACGCGGACTTTCTTGCCGGAAAATTCTTTCGCCAGGGCGTTCAACTCGGGCAGTTCATTCTGACACGGCGCACACCAGCTCGCCCAAAAATTCACTAAGACCACGTTGTCGCGGTAACTCTCCAGGGATTGGGCCGGTTCCCCAACCGAAGCACTATGCGCCCACGTGGCGGTCGTTAGCCAGAGCAGCAGCGCTAAGTGGCGCGTCGGCATAAAAACTCCAGAGCTTGGTCTTTCAGGAATTGTTCTGCACCCGCGCCCTGCAGCACAGCCAGCGTAGACCAGAATCCGGCTTCTGTGCAGGTCAGTGCGGTGACGGTCACCGCCAGAGGTGCGTCGGTGACGGGCTGGCCCGTTTTGGGATGGAGAATGTGCCCGCCGCGTTCGGTAATTCCTGAGGTGGCCACGCCACCGGCTCGTAAAACGATGTGCTGCAGGGTTCCTGCGATCCCCACCCTCCACGCGCGCTCCCCGGCCGCGGCCACATCGCCGCCCAGGTTGACGAGCACACTGACGTCCGGCGCTTCGCGGCGCAAGAGTTCGAGCGTGCGGTCCACGGCATATTCTTTTACGAGGCCGCCAAAATCGATATCGAATCCTGCGGGCAGCTGAAGGGTTGGGCGTTTCCACACCATCTGTGACCCGTCTTTGCGCGTCACATCAAACAGCCCGTCGCTCACCTCATAACACTCCGCCGCAAAATCCAAGAGCCTTGCCGTTTCCTCGTCCACCTGGAAGGGTCGGCCGGCCGACGCATTGATCCTGGAAACGACGCTGCCCGAGCGGTATCGGCTGTATTTTGTTTCCAGGCGCGCAATCGTTTCAATTGCCTGCCCAAGAAGCACGTCCGTGCGTGGGCCCGGCGCCAGATCCAGCAGGATCTCGCAGGGACACCCCATGGCGGTAAAGCGATGGATTAACGGTTCGCGGTCGAGGACTTTTTCCATAATCGGCTCGGTTCAAAACTGTATTGCATCTGCAGAATCGTGGCGTGCAGCGTGGGGAATAAATCGTATCCGCGCTGAAGGCCAACCACCGAAGACGGCCGGTCTTCGCCCGTCTGTGTGTAGTATTCCGCGCGCAAAAGAAGTTCCGATCCATTTTGCAGAATCCACCCCAGGCGTAGTCCAAAGGTCACCCCGTCGATGGCGTTTAAGCGGTAATCGGCGCTGGCAAAATCGGGCAGCGGCTGGGTGTTCAAAAGTCCCGCGCGGAAAAAGTCGGCTTCGGTCTGATGGTAATAGCGGACATGCGGCTCGAAAAAGCGGCGCGGGTGGTATTGCCGGCGGTAGGTAAAGTCGATGGTCTGCGAGTGGATGCCCCACGAATCGGCAAAGTAGCGCAGGCCTAACCCGAACACATCGTCGCCTGTCCAGTTGTAGCGCAGGAGAGCGTAGAGACAGTGTTCCAGGCGCGAGCCCGGGCGGTTTTCATGGATGGCGCTTAAGGGATCGCCGTTCGTATTGGTGAGGCTTAAGAGTTTATAAGGGTCGTTTAAATAGCCATTTTCGTAGGTCGGTGAGTAATTGAGCTGAACGAGCGTGCGTGCATTCACCACCTGGGTCACGCCCAGAAGTCCACCGAGAAGGTATTTGCTTTTGCTCGTGCCTTGGAATTCCTGGGCACCGTGCTGCGTGCCGTAGGCGAGCGGCAGTCCGCCGTTGGGACGCACCACGTCCCATTCTGGCGAGAGGCCGAAGGAGAGCGTGGTGTTTCGTTTGTTGAAATCGCGATGCAGCGTGGTGTTGGCCCCGAACGACAAAAAGTCTTTTTCGCGCGCGAGGCTGGCCCCCATCTCCGTGCGGGTGGTGTCGGTGAGTGGCGTGAGATAGGACGTATTCAGCGCGATGCGCGTGTCCGTCATGTCGGTTGTCGGGACTTTGCCGATATCGGGATTGATCGCTCGGCCGGACGGGCTTGTAATCGTGTTGGCGGAGGTGGCCGGCGTCTTGGGCAGCGTCCCCAGCGGGGTGGCGCCCGAAATCGTGTCGACAGTCGCCAGAATCGAGAGTTTGCGGTCTCCCGCCCATTCGCGCTGGACGCCGATTTGTGGCTCGGAGACGGAGATGCGTTCGGATTCGGAGTACTGAAGGAAAGAGACGTCCCACCACCAGCGATCGGTTTGCGGCGCCGGTTCGGGCGCTGCGGGTTTAGCGGCAGGTTTGGCTTGTGCCGCCGCAGGAGCCAGCCCAAGCAGCGCGGCCGCGGCGGTCATTATGCGGCGGCGCACGATGTCGGATGC
>CAZDML010000009.1:0-32320 GCA_964506645.1 uncultured Elusimicrobia bacterium
CTTCTTTATGGTGGTGTATATACCGTTGCCAGTGTGTTTGGGTGGGTTAATCTTCCCAGGCCACCCAGCTCCCGCCCTGACCATCGCCAAAAACGACCGGGTTCCATTTGTTCTGGGGCTGGAGCGTCGTAAATTTTCCAGACGGTCCCCAGCGAAATTCCCCTTTGCTGTTGATGTACTGCATCTGCACGCGATTAACACCACTATTCCCCGTTGTCCAAGCAACGACCGCTCCACCTTTACCCACGGCTGCCACCATCGGAGTCTCGCGGTCACCCGGCGCCGGAGCCGTCACTAAAAGCCCGGAGGGATCCCAGGGCATATTTCCTTGATAATCCAAACGCTGCAATTGCAACTGTGAAGCCTGCTCACGGTAATCGTTCCAGGCCACGATCAACCCCGCTATTCCGTCGGAAACCACAGCAGGCCGACGCTGATCAGACGGCCGAAGCGAAATGCGCTGGCCTTCTGCGCCCCATAATTTTGACCCATTTTCGCGTAAGTGCTGGCCAACCAGCACCGAACGGTCAGGATAGCGTTTTTCCATCCAGACCACGTAGGCCCCACCGGCGCCATCGGCCACGCCAGTCGGCATCCGCTGTTCAAAAGTCGACGTGGTTAAAGATTCGGAGGTATCGGTCCATAAAAGATTTTGCTGGACATCCAGACGCTGCGCATGCACCCGCGCGTCCTGCGCCCACACGATCTGCAGTCCGCTTTTGGCATCCGCAAAGGCATCCCACGCATGGGCGTTGGAAAGCCCTTTGGCAACAACGAGGCCTGGCTCAGACCATGTTTTGGCCCCATCGGACGACACATGCTGTGCAAAGAGTTCGTAGCGCTGGCCTTCGGACTGTGTCCAGACCAGATAGAACCCGCCGCGATCGTCTTCAAATGCATGGTAGTCAAAATCTTTGGCTTGTTGGCTAACCCAGGGAGTGCGTTGCGCTTCGGGAGGGAGGCGACCTTGGGCCAAGAGTATCGAAGGCAGGGCCAATAGAGAAAGGGCTGTCAGGAACTGTCGCATAGATCCTATTCTAACATGCCGTCGGGGTCCCTTGATCCGTTCGGGAAGCCTCGGGTATACTGATGTCTAGGAGAGTGCAATGGCAGAAGACGTCTTCATCAGCCGCAAAGGCTATCAAAAGATGCTCGCCGAAGTGGATGAGCTCAAAAGCCGCAAGCCAAAGATCGCCGCAGCGATCAAGGAAGCGATGGAAAAAGGCGATTTAAAAGAAAACGCCGAATACCATGCGGCCAAAGAAGATCTCATGCACACACAGCGTCGTATTGCCGAGCTGGAAAACAAGCTGGGTGCCGCGCGCATTCTGGAAGACCAGGCCAACATCCCCACAGACAAGGCCTACATCGGTGCCACCGTCTACGTCAAAGACGAAACCGGCGGTGACATGAAATTCACACTGGCCGACGCCTCCGAATCCGACCCCACCAAAGGCATCATTTCCGTCACTTCTCCTATCGGCCAGGCCCTCCTCGGGCAGGGCATAGGAACCACCGTCAAAGTCGCCATTGGAAAAGGCGGCTACAAACTCACCATTCAAAAAATTACGCGGGAATAACGGGCGTTAAGCGCCCAGGCGCAGGATCGAGGAGCGATTTTTTGCCGCTACGGCGTGTTTGGCATGCGGATACCGCTCGAGGTACCTATCGTACTCATCGGCGAGTTCTTTGCGGGTCAATGTCATCCGTTCTTCTAAGGTCTGCAGATATTCATAGTTGGAGTCATCCGCATATTCCGACTGGGGGTATCGCTCCATGACGCGCGTGTAGTACGTCGCCGCTTCAGGCAAATTTTGAACCAGCCCATACGCCAGTCCGGTGAAGTAAAGAATTGGCGGAGCAAGGATAGGGGAAGGATGCTGATCGATATAGTTTCGGTACTGTCCAGTTTCTAACGCGTGGTTGAAGCCCCAGATCACACCGACCACCAACACCAGAAGAACAAAATAACGGTTAAACATAGGATTACTTTATCAAGCGTTCAGCTTTTTGACAATGGCCAAGAGCTCGGCCACATCCTCAATTTCGTAATCGGCGCCGGAATGCTTGGTTCCGGAAACGTCGCCGTACCGCGCAAACACCGTGGTGAGCCCAACGTTTTTCGCCCCCACCATATCGCGCTCCACCCAGTCACCGATCATGATTGTTTCATGCGGCTGCGTTCCCAGCTTGGCGAGCGCCATCTGAAAAGGCTTCGCATGAGGCTTTTTCACCCCCGCGTCCTCTGAGGTGACCACCGCATCGAAATAGTGTTGCAGCCCAAGGCCGCAAATGCGCAGCCACACCGGCAGCCGCGGTGCATCGGAGACAACCGCCAATTTAAGCCCCATACCGGTCAGACCGGTCAGCGTTAGATGCACGTGTGGGTAAAGAGCAAGCGTCCCTTCCTTCGCACGGCGGTAGCCGATGATGCCTGAGGCTAAAATTTTATAGTCGATCTTCCCGAACTCCTTGTGCAAGACCTTGTCGAAAATTGCCTGATCCTCGATGCCTTCCTTGTTGTAAACCTGGTACACCTTCTCGACCATATCGGCCTTTTTATACGTGAGCCCGGCATCAATCATGGCATCGACAGCGGCTTCAACAGCGGCACGCTTCATTTTCATGAAGTCCATGAGGGTGTTATCGAAATCGAAAATAATCGCTCTGATCATGACAGGTATTTTCCAATCAGGGGTTTCAGTTTCTTTTTCATGGCGGACGGAATCGCTTTACGGTCCGTGAGGATGGCGTATTTGAGCGCCGACGCACATTCGCACTTCCGCTCGCGCGCGAGATGAGCCACTGCAGAGATTAAGAGCTGCTTCACATTCGCGGAGTTGGCATTGAGATTCCCAATAACCATCTCGACTGTCACCGGTTCCTCGTGCCAGACATCGTAATCGGTAACAAGCGCGACCGCCGCGTAACACATCTCGGCCTCACGGGCGAGCTTGGCTTCAGGACTATTCGTCATACCGATCACTGAAAACCCCATCGACCGATACACCTTGGACTCGGCTTTTGTGGAGAACTGGGGTCCCTCGATACACACATAGGTTCCACCCGGATGCGCGCGAAATCCCAAGTGTTCGGCAAAACGATGCAGGCGGCTGGAGAGTTCCGGACAGTAGGGGTTGGCCACACCCACATGTGCCACAATACCTTTCTCAAAGAAAGTAGATGCGCGCGATTTCGTACGGTCAAAGAGCTGATCGGGAAACACCATGTCGCGCGGCTGCAGCTCTTCTTTCAGGCTACCGCAGGCGGATACAGATATGATCTGCTCGACACCTAGGCTCTTGAGCGCGAAAATATTGGCTCGAAAATTCACTTCACTTGGACTAATTCGATGCCCGCGGCCATGGCGCGGCAAAAAGACGATGGGAGCGCCGTTGAGTGTCCCGGTAATCAACGCATCCGAGGGAGCACCGTAGGGTGTTTTCACGCGCACTTCCTTAACGCTCTTCAGCTCATCGATGGCATAAAGCCCGCTGCCGCCAATCACACCCATCGAAATGGGTTTAGTCATGCTGCGCCTCCTGAATAATCCACTGAAACGGGTGGTCGACACTTGAACAGGCTTCGGGGTAGGCCGTCAGAGTCCAGGGTCCATCATGCGTTCCTTCGGGCCATTCCGAAAGTCCCTCCCGCAATTGCACCGGCCACTGCACCCGACCGGCGTTGACCCAATGCGGCTTCTGTGTTTTGGTACGACGACTGGCTGGACGCACAATGGCATCCACCCCGGTCAGACGGAACAAAGGGACGGGATGCCCTTGCCCGAAGGGTGCCAGACGTTGAAGTTGTTCCCACCACTGGACGGTCGCTTCCTGCAGTGGCAAGGCGGCTTCCACCTGTGGCGAGTAATCCCGAAGCGTTTGCGACTGACGGCGGCCTTCCTGTATGAGACGATCCCGAACCACTTTAAAATCACGGCTGCGAATCGTGAGTCCGGCAGCGCCTTCATGTCCACCAAACTTGACGAGAAGTTCCTTCACCTGCTCCACGCAGGCAAAAATATCATAGCCATCAAGCCCGCGGCCCGACCCAATCGCTTCCTCTCCTTGGCGGACAAACAAGAACACCGGCTTTTCATACTTCCGGGCCAAAGTCTGTGCAGCCAGCCCGGTAACGGACGGTTCCAGATCAGCGGCCATGGCCACCAGGACCGGGTCGTCCAGTACAGCGCATTGATCGCGAACCGCTTGTTCAAAAATAATCAAACTCTGAGACTGTGCCGTACGCCTCTGGTCATTAAGCTCTAAGAGTTCATCAATACACGCATGCGCCGTATCGAGATCTTCGGTCAGCAGAAGTTGTGCCGTGAGCTCTGGACGCCCCAAACGACCGCCAGCATTGAGCAGCGGGATCACGCGCCACGTGACTTCGCGGACACCGGCCGAGGCCCCTTTGATACGAAAGAACCGGTTCAAGGCCGCAAGTCCTGCTTTGCGCGACTGAGCCAAACGTTGCAGGCCCTGGGCGACATAGATTCGATTTTCACCCACCAGGGGTACACGGTCCGCCAGAATACCCAGTGCCAGGAGATCGAGATGGTTGTACAGGAAATAGTCCAACCGCGCCGAATCCTCTTTCCCAAGAAAAGACTCCCATAATCCTTGCGCCAATTTAAACGCCATCACGCAACCGGCAGGCTTTTCGTTTTCGCCGCCCTTGTCATGTGCGGGATGAATCCAAGCCAGAACCGACTGAGAGGTCTCGGCAGGTTGGAGGCGGTGGTGGTCAGCCACAATACAGTCGATACCCTGGGCATGCAGCGATTCCAGAGCCCCTGCTTCCCCGGTACCACAGTCAACAAAAATCATCACACCCGGTTGCTGTGCAACCAAGGTCTCCATCGTGTGTGCATCGACTCCGCGGCCGCCCTTGGGGGGACAGGCCCAGGCCACGTGTGCGCCAAGTGCTTTCAAGCTGCGCACAAGAATCGCAAGACCAGTCAGACCATCGACGTCTCGGTCGGCGTAGATCGCGATGATCTCTTCAGCCTCAATCGCTTTGCGTAGGCGTTGAACGGCCACGCTCAGGTGTGCAAGAGCATCAACGGACCGGAGCTGTTTTAAAGAGGGGTTTAAAAACGCTTCGCGATCTGCTTCGGTGACGAGCCCGCGTGCGCGCAGGACTTGCTCAATCGAGGAATGAAGTTGCTGGGTCAACACCGTCATGCGATTTCCTTGGGCGACGTGCCTGTATCCTGATTCTTGGCACGAGGGACGAGAAAGAAAAATTCCGCCCCTTTGCCCAGCGTGGACTCCACCCAGACTTTTCCCCGGTGGCTGTCGACAATTGACCGGACAATGGCCAAACCGAGCCCCGTACCCATCGCCGGCCAGCCGCCTCCTGTCTTGACCTGATAAAACTTATCGAAGATCTTGTCTTTTTCGTCTTCGGCAATCCCGATGCCTGTATCTTTGACAGAGACTAGAATAAAGTCGCCCTTGTCCTGCGCCGAAAGCGTGATGCCGCCCTTGGCCGTGTACTTGATCGCATTGGAAATAAGATTTTCTAGAACCTGCATCAGTCGGTGTGGATCAACCAGTGCCATCGGCAGCTTGGCAGGCACATTGATGGCCAATGACAACTTGGCCGCTTTGAGCTGCGGCTCAAAATTAATTTGCACACGACCGAAGACTTCTTTGAGGGAGATGGGATGCGCCTGCATCTTGATGTGCCCCGCCTCGATACGGGAAATATCCAGAAGATCAGACACCAGAAGCGTCAGCCGGTCGATGGCCCGCTCGGCGGTATCTAAAAACCGACGTTGCTGATCGTTAAGCACTCCCACTTCTTCGGAGTGAACAATCGAGACAAACCCTTTAATCGTGGTCAGCGGCGTCCGTAGTTCGTGACTCACCATACTGATAAATTCATTTTTGAGTTTATTGATCTGTTCAAGTTTTTCGTTGGCTTTGCGCAGTTGGCCGTACAGGCGCGAGCGTTCCACAATGACCGCCACATGATCGGCGAACAAACGCGCCAGACGCTCATGCTCGCTATCGAGTTGTTCCAAGGAGCGGCTGCCCACTGCCATAACACCGATCGTGCGGTGCTCGACCGTGAGCGGCAGATAAAAAAATGTTTTAGCCACCCCGGCACGCACCAGTACATCCGCAGTCCAATCGTCGGCAGACCCTTCCATCGGATACTTGGCCATCTGCGATTCGCGAAAGACATTGGATAAGGGCATGTTTTCGGAGGAACCGGTCGTCAGTGAGGGGGGGTCAAACGACAACTGCGGATCCCAATCCCCCCCCACAAAAGACAGCTGCTCCATTTCAGGCGTATGCAGGAAAAAGACACAGAAATCGATTCCGTGCAGCGAATGGCGGGCGATTTGCGCGAGGGTGTGCACCGTGGTTTCCAAGGCCGGCGGGCTCGGGAGATGGGTTGTCATTTCCTGCAGCGTGGTCAGATCCTGAACGCGCTGACGCAGCTGCGCGTGGAGCACCAGCTTCTGCATGACGTCAGCTACACGGCTCGTGAGCAACGACAGCAGCCGCACGTCATCTTCCGTAAACAACCCCTGCGCTTTATTGATGACACAGAACACACCCTTCACTTGATCCCCTTCACGCAAAGGGAGAACGACCATCGAACGAATCGGAACATGTGCCCATGAAACCGGCACGTGAAGGGCTCTGTCTACAAAATTGAAAATTTGCGGTTGACCGCTTTCAAACACTTGTTTGAGTGCACGACCGTCCTCCAAAGAGAATTGCAGTGCCTGTTCGGTATCAATCGGCTGGTCAAAGGCCGGCGATAATGGCTGGAGAGAGTGTGTCTCCGGTTGCCAGAGGAAAAATGCACCGCCCTGTGCCTGAATCAATTCTTTCACACCGGCAATAATGATCCGAGTAATATCGGCAACGCTATCCCCAGCGGCGGTCGCCAGCGCGAGGTCGTAAATACGTGTAAGCTCCCGCACTTTCTGGATCAGACGAGCATTGGTCTGTTGGAGTTCCTGCAGGGTTACCGACACATCGGATTTGAGGCGCTGGTTGGTCTTTGTCATCTGCAGCACCCAGCGGGCATTGTGCAAAAGCAGTGACAGAGATTTTGCTAGGCGCTGCAATACCGCCTGACGATCCTGCTGAAAAGCATCGGACGATTTGGCAAAAAGCGCAAGCACGCCTTCGGTTCTGCCGTCAACCTCCAGCGGCAGGAAAAGCGCTGCCTTCACCTGCTGCCGCTGCACCGCCTCTTTCAAAAGCGGGTCATTCGGTTCTGCCTCGGCATTCGGGATGTAGCGCCAGCGCGCGGATGCGTACGCCACACCCGCGGCCCCTTCTCCCGAACGCAGCGTAATGCGCTCCATAAATTCCTGAGAAAATCCCGCCCCCTGCTCAACGCACAAGGCGCCCTCTTCTCCCATGACCAGCGAGAGACAGGCGCTCAGGCCGTAACGGTGGAGAAGGCCCTGAAAAATACGATCAAGTGTGCGATGGAGTTCAACGGGCGAGGCAAGAACTTCAGACGTTTCGGTAAGAAAGGCCAGCTGTTGTTCAAATTCTTCCTGACGTTGGAGAACGGCCTTCAGCTTCGATCCGAAGAGGAGTTTAGGACCGCTCATTGCCGATCAGGAGCACCGGTCCAGCTGCGTGATTTTTTTCACGCGCTTCGCGTGACGTCCACCGCCAAACGGTGTGGTTAAAAAGGTGCGGAGCATCGATTGTGCTTTTTTAGGGCCGACCATGCGGGCCGGAAGGCAAAGAACGTTCACGTTGTTATGTTCGGCCGCAAGACCTGCGGCTTTCTCATTCCACACCACACCCGCGCGCACACCACGCACTTTGTTTGCGGCAATCGACATACCGATCCCTGTCCCACAGAGCAAGATGCCTTTTGACACACGCTTCTTGGCGACCGCGTAGCCGACCTTCGCAGCAAAATCCGGATAGTCCACCCGGTCCGCACAGTGGGGCCCCATATCGACCACCTGATGATGGCCGCCCGCCCGCGAGCGCAGCCAGGCCGCCATTTTTTCCTTCAGGGCAAATCCGGCATGGTCCGCGCCGATGGCCAGCTTCATTTGGCGGCTCCGACCGCATCGTATCGAATGATTTTTGTAAACGAGTCCACTTCGAGGCTGGCACCACCCACAAGACCGCCATCGATATCGGGCTGCCCCATGAGGGCCGCCATGTTATCCGGCTTCACCGAACCCCCGTAGAGAATGCGCACAGCCTGAGCGGCAGCGGCGTTATACATCTTTCCATAGAGTTGGCGAATAAACGCATGCACTTCCTGCGCCTGCGCTGGGGTCGCGGTCTTCCCTGTGCCTATCGCCCAGACCGGCTCATACGCAATGACGAGGGTCGCGGGGTCGGCAAGTCCTTTGAGCCCCTCTTTCATCTGCCGTTCAATCACCGCAAAGGTTTGATTGGCTTCACGTTCCTGCAGCGTTTCACCGATACAAACAATCGGCGTCAGCCCGGCGGCAATGACGGCCTGCATACGCTTATTCACGGTAGCATCGGTTTCAGCGAAATACTGGCGGCGTTCGGAATGGCCGACGATCGCGTAACGGCAACCCAAATCGGCCAGCGCCGGCGCGGCGGCTTCTCCGGTAAAAGCACCTTGCTTTTCCCAATGCGCGTTCTGACCGCCAACGGCAATGGCACAGCCTTTCACTTCGTCCAAAACAGCCGTCAATGCGGTGAACGGCGGACATAAAACAATTTCGCGATCGGTCACACCGCTGACATTGGCGCGCAGACCCTTGGCGAGCGCCCGAGCCTCGGCAACGTTCTTGTACATCTTCCAGTTACCAGCAATAACAGGTTTACGCATATCACAATCTCCTCAAGAGTTTTAATTTGTCTTTATGATACTTCAAATCAGTTGGCAGCAGTCTCGACATCGCGCGAGCTGGGGACATCAACACCCGCTTCCAGTTCAGCCAAGGGCAAAAGAAATGTAAACGTACTGCCTTCATCGACCATGCTCTCCACAAATATCCGCCCGCCGTGCGCTTCGACCACCATTTTACAGAAGGTCAGCCCAAGACCCGTTCCCGACCGTGTGTTTCCTTTCTTGCCTTCGGCCTGAACAAATTTTTCAAAAATGCGACGTTGGTCTTCGCGTGCAATGCCCTGGCCGTTGTCGGACACTTCCACCGCCAGAACATTGGCCTGTTGGCGCAGCGTGACCGTGACGGACGCGTCCTGCGACGGTGTGTAGCGCAATGCATTGGAGATAAGATTGGATAACACGCGAGATAAGAGCGCCATATCCCCTTCCACCCCCGGAAGCGTTTCTCCACAGACCAGTTCGAGCTTCTTTTTACTGAGTTCGGCTACTGGCCGAAAGGAGTCCACCACTTTCTGTGCCCAGTCGCTGGGTTCAAAACGTTCTCGCTCCAACATCAGCTTTCCTTCTTCCATTTTTGCCACGTCGAGCAAGTTCTTCACCATCATCAAAAGATCCTGGCCAGAACGGCGAGCACCCTGAATAAAGCGTTTCAAATCAGGACCGAGACTTTGAGCCCCCTCATCCAGCACAAAATCGAGACTGGCCAGAATCGTGGAAAGAGGCGACTTTAAATCGTGCACGATCATGCTATTTAGGTCGGCACGCATGGTTTCAATCTGTTGCAAGGATTTGGCCATAGAAGTAAACGCTGTCCCCAGATCTTCAATTTCGTCTCGCGTGTGAATGTCGAGCTGGAAATCCCGCTTGCCCTGCGCCACGTGTTCAGCTGCCTCTTGCAGAAGACGCAGAGGTTTTAAGATACGCCATCCCATCCAGAGGGCCAGCCCCAAAAAGAATGCAACGCACAAAGCACCGAACCCGATCGCCTGGTTTCGCATGCGTACCAGCGGCGCATAGACATCGGCTTTGGGCTGCTCGACAACGACCGCGCTCTTGAGCAGCGGAATAGGATAAGCCAAGGCAATCATGGTGGTTTTATTCGCACCCTGATATTCATGCAGAGCCGTCGGCTGGGCGGGAGCCGCCAGCCAGGATTTCACGACCGACACCTGGCTTAAATTGGCATGGGCGCGAACACGCTCTTCGTCCGGCGACGCCAAGAGTAGCCCGTGCTGGTCAACAATGTAGGCTGTGCCATGATCGCCAATACGGGTTTGCTGCATGAGCGCGCCAAGCTCGGCGAAACTCATCTTGGCCAGAAGAAATTCGCCACGTCCCGCGTTCATCAGATGGCGAGGCTGTATCGGCTCCCCGATCAAAATGGTCGGCAAACGATTGCCAGAGAAAAACGGCGCTCCAATAAAAGAGTTCTTAAGACTTTCTGTGCGCCGGATCAAACGGGATTCCGGTCCGCGCCGCGTCACCTTGACACGTTCCTTACCGGAAGGAAGCACGACCATCGCTTCCTGCAGAGACGGCGCGGAATAGATCAAATTCAGTAAAGCCTGCTGCTGCTCAAAACTAGAATTGGCCGCGAAGCTCGGGGTCTGTGCAATAAAACGGACCAGATGCTGCGTCACATAAATTTCCTGATTAACCTGCTCGGCTACACGACGCGCCAGCTCTGTTTGCCCCTGTTCGATACTGCGCTCCAGCGCACGAACGCTGATCGATCGGTAAATGAGAGAAATAAGAACGGCGGGAACCACCACGGCTGCCGCCGAAAAACACAGCAGCCGAAAGGTCAGCGATTGTCGTTTCACGAAGCCTCTCCGGTAGGCTCAGACGGCACGAGATCGCCCTGCGAAAAATCTTTGGTCGGCACACGTTTTTCTCGGTGCGGAATGGCCCGCGGTGCGGGACCCGACCCCGGCAAGTCTTTAACCATCGCATACTCGATACAGTGTTCCGGATAATAGGGACATCGCACGCACTCGGTCCAGACTTTGTGCGGCAGGTCGTCTTTATGGACATGGCGGAATCCAAATTTTTCAAAGAAATCGGTTTTGACTGTGAGTGTAAAGACGCGGCGGATACCGAGAGCTTTCGCATCTTTCAGACACGCTTCGAGAAGCTGTCGTCCGATGCCGCGGCGCTGATAGGCTTCATCCACACAGAGTGCTTTAACCTCCGCAAGATTGTCCCAGGTCACATAGAGCGCACACGTCGCGATAATTTTCCCCTTATCTTCGGCGATGTGAAACTGCTGAAGATTTTCGTAGACCTCGGAGAGCGAACGTGGCAGGAGCTCGCGCTTTTCCGTAAACGCGAAGCTATTGAGCAGTTTGTGCATGGCACGCACATCCTGCATGCGGGCCTTACGAAGGGACGTCATCGCGAGGTCGCCCCCGGCGACCGCGGCGATCTCAGGTCGAGATTGCCACGCTCACTTCGCTCGCTCGCAATGACATTCATTTTTTTCATCATATCCTCAGCTTCCTTTCGGCTCTGCCGCATCCGCGGTTCCCGGATCTCACGGTACCCCCGGACATATTCTGGAGCACGAAGAACATCCAGCCACAGCGCATAGGCTGTTCGGTCCTTCGCCTGGAAACGTCCCACGACATCAAGATACCAATCCCGATACTCTTTTTCCAACGCATGCCAGCCGGTAAGCCATCGACGTAAGAACGTCATACGCCGCATCAAACGCAACTGCCAGCTTCGGGTGGTCATGGACCAACGAAACCGCCGGCCGGCCAGTACAAATTCCGGCCGGTTAAAGTGCCGCGTGCGCACCCGGTCGCCATTGGCCGGATCGATCCGGTAGCGCACTCGATCACGAGCTATTTTCTCTGGGCTGGTTAATAAATGGGCCACGTAGATCTCGTCCTTAATGGCCATGACTTTAAACACATTGGCAATGACAGCACGCGTTGCTTCATAGCCCCAGCTCTCGCGATCGCGCGACGCTGTTTGCTGAACCAGGGCAAGATACCGTTCCGCCGTGTCCAACCCTTCGTACTGAATCAGGTCATAGACCCGCAGTGCCAAAGCGATGTGCACATCTTCGCCGAGATCCAAATCAAATACCGCCTGCTCCACGAGGGCCCGATACCGGCGGGCGATGTCTTTTCCTTTACCCTCACAGAGATACCGTTCTTTTTCTTCCAAAAGAGTTTTGTACGTCACAAGCGTTTGTGGGACATGGACAGACTGCGGCCATTCGGCAAGCACGCGGCCGACGTGAAACGCTTCGAGGTTGGCTTGCCGATCTTCTTTGGGCACCCTGCGCGCCAGCGCCCACTCGACCGTGTCGCGACGCAGCGGAAGATGCCCTTTCTGGAGCGCAAGCCCAAGGAGCACACTGTTCGCATACACCGTAGACCCCCAGAAATGCTGAGAAATCGCCGAGACATCGCAGGTCGTTAAGGCATCGGGCCGTACCGAAGCCCGCAGGCGATTCATCAAACCGTCCGCATCATACGCGTCGGCACCCACCAGCATCCGCACGGTCGGAGAAAAAGCCGTGTTCACGACCGCCGCCGTGCGCTCGGGATGCGCCACGCGCTGCGCTCCCACGGGATCGAAACTACGCACGGTCTCCACGAGATCCAGTCCAAGGACAAGATGTGCTTTGCCGTAGGGTACGTTGGGGGATAACACACCGCCTTCTTTGGAAAGAAGGACGTGGCCGTACACACCGCCGTTACGAACGGCGAGCCCTTTTTTATCGAGGAAGAGCGTTCGATAACCTTCGCGGTGCGCGGCCAGCACCAGGACGGAGGTCAGCATGCCGCTGCCCATTCCGCCGACACCCGCCGTGGCGGCATACCACAGACTGTCAAACGTCGCGATGTGCGGTTCAGGAAGTCCAACGAAAGACGGCAGGGTGGGGACCGCCTGTGACGCCGCACGACGCTCGATTTCGATCTCTTCAAAGGCCGGACAGGCTTTCACTTTTGCGCAAGCGCCATCCGACACACAGCTGGAGAGATCCGTGACGATCTTCGGGCCATAAAGCGTATTTTCAATGGTCAAGCCGGGACAGCCGGTTGTCTTTGTGCACTCCAGGCAAAATTCACAGGCTTCGGGGGTAATATTGATATGGCGTTCGAGCGGGAGATACCCGGTTCTCCGTTTCACTGCTTTTTGTTCACGCACCACTCGACGATGGGCGGTCAGCCCGCATTCTTTATCGGCAATAATTACTTTGACGCCGTCCTGCAAAATAGTGTCTTCCAGCAGCTCCCGGTACGCATCACGCACATCCGGATTCGTGCGTGTCACGGGAATCGGACTGCCGGCCGTCATCCCCTTCAGCGCTTTCTCAATGTCCTGCGCGAACGTCTTTTCCCCCATCAAATCGAGTTCTGTACCCGGAGTAGGCTGATGGCCGGTCATCGCCGTCGTTTTGTTATCGAGAATCACGTACGTGATGTCCTGATGGCTCTTGATGGAATCGGAAATGGCGAGCATGCCGCTGTGGAAAAAGGTCGAGTCGCCCAAAAACACAACCTGCTTGTTCGTGACAAAGGGATCGAGCCCTGCGCCGGTACCCCCGCCCAACCCCATCCCCGAGTAGTTATGCATCAGCTCTTTGTTGGGCTCGAACATCAGCATGGTGAAGCAGCCGGTTTCGCCGTGAAAAACGAGATCGGTCGGTTCTCTGCGATGTGTTTTCGCCATATATACAGGATCTTTGAAATCTTTTTTGATCTGCAGAAAAACTGAGGAGGAATCCCGGTGCGGACAGCCGGGACAGAAGGTCGGCGTGCGAATAGGCAGCGGTGTCCAAGCCGATTTAGCGGTCACGTCTACCGCACGGCCCAACAACACATTCAGACGTTCGATCAGGAGGGACGTGTTGAGTCCGCGGTGCTCAGGAATGCCGTCGCGTGACTCAGGAAATTTTTTCCCCCACACCGAAGGCTGGGTCTGGCCGGTGGCCTGCCGCTGGTCGTGTAGAATTTTGACGATCTGCTGCTCGACAAATCCGCGCTTTTCTTCGATGACCACGATTTGATCGACGTCATCGGCGAATTGGAGCACGATCGCCGGATCGACTGGGTAGGTGAGTCCCAACTTTAAAATCGGGAACTGCCCGGAGAGACCCATCTCGGTCAGCGCATGTTCGAGGTAGCAGTACGCCATCCCGGAAGCAGCAAATCCGACACGATCGTGTGGGTTGTCTTGCCGGCGCAGGCCGGCATCCAGAATATGTCTGGACTGGTCCCCGGCCTCCGCCGGGGAGACGTCAATGATACGGTTCAGTTTCTTCGCCCGGACCTGCATGAGCAACCGTTCAAAGCGTTCCTCCAAGGTGGCTTCTCGAGACCAGGTCCGCGGCGGCAAGAGCACATTGGTGTCGAGGGCAATGGTGGAGGTATCCAGAGTCACGGGCGCATGGGTGTTGACGGTCGGATAACGGTTCGGATGAACCCACACTGTGCCTCCGCCATCCGCCTGCGGGGTAGTAATCAGATAGGTGAGATAGAGATCGCTGGCCGAGGAAAGGTCGAACGCCGCACCCACCCAGTCTTTCATTTCCTGAAAGGTGCTGGGCTCCAGCACAGGCATATGCAGATGCTGGCTCAAAAACCGGGAATCGTTATTAATCTGCGTAGACTCGATCCAGGGATCATCGCCCACCACCACCACGCCACCGCCCGCGTTACGCGGCTCCGCGAGATTACCAAGCGCCAGCCCATCGGCGGCCACATGCAGTCCAACACTTTTCATCGCTGCCAACGCACGAACCCCGGCCATACGCGAGCCGTTCAGTCGCGCGACGGCGAGCGCCTCATTGTTGGCGATTTCAGCGAGGATGCCATGTGTTTTAAGGAGATCGGCGTTGGCCTGGGCGGCATCGAAGAGTTCCGAAATGGGCGAACCGGGATACCCGGTGATGAGAGCGACACCGCTTTCTAGCGCGCCTTTTAAAAGCAGTTCGTTGCCGGTATAAACTTCGAGGCCGTCTTCCTTAACAAACCGTTCATCCATGTTTGCGAAGCTCCTGACACGACACGGTTCCGGCGCGGCCCGTAAGCATCCCCTGGCGAAGCGTACAGGCCGGAATGGCTTGAACGTTCTTTCGCAGTTCCTGCGCATACTCCTGTAAAAACACCCACTGCACATTGTCTTTCATCTGCAGCGTACGAACGAGAGACTCAAACGTAGAGAAGTAGGCCCCGCCCTCAAACTCGGCATGAATCGTCCAAACGTTTACGTGATCTTCGCGCAGCAGCGACCGGGTCTTGTCCGCCAGCGTGTCGGACGTGACGTCGTCCCAGGCCAGCATTTCGTCCCACGTCGGCAGTGTGGTCGGAATTTCCAGGGTGTTCAGACGCTGTCCATCAAGGATGGGGAAGTAAGGCGTTTCCCCGCGCGAGTCGCTGTGATAAAAAAGACCCATCGATTCCATCGCACGCCAGGTGCCTGCCCCCGCCTGCCATCCCGGAGCGGCAAAACTGGTCGGGCGCAAACCGAAAAGGCGGGTATAGAGGTCAAAAGTTTTTGTCAGCTCAGCACGCGCCTCTTCTTCAGACCATCGGGCGGCCTGATCGTGCCAGCGGATATGGTCGAAGCCGTGCGGGCTCACTTCGAAACCGAGGTCTTGATAAGTGCGCAGCATTTTAGAAAAGGAAGCCGCCATCGGACGGGGTGGCAGGAGTGTTCCGGAGAGGACCGTACGCATCCCATACACGGAGACCGCGCTTGTGCGCTGCATCTTCTGCATGAAACCAGCATGCTTGAAAACACGCGTGGCGGCACGGCCGGAGGTATCCGGACCCATCGTTACAAAGAACGTGGCGGGAATGCCCAGGGAATGAAGGAGACGCGCTAAGCGAGGCGCCCCTTCGCTCAGGCCGCGGTAGGTATCGACATCAATTTTGAGAGCAAGACGTGGGGTCAAGAAAGCCCCCGGAATGCGCAGTGTTATTTAGAGGAGGGCGCTTTGGAAGCGTCGAAATGCGCTTTCTGGAACCATTCAATGGTTTTGCGCAGTCCGTCTTCTAGCGACACCTCGGGTTTCACTTTTAAAATCGTTCTCATCTTGGTATTGTCCGGCACGCGGCGCGGAATGTCTTCGTAGCTGACACCGTAAATCTTTTCCTGTGGCGTGTACTGAATCTTGGACTTGGCGCCGGTGATTTTAATCATCGTCTCGGCGAGTTCCTTGATCGTCGTTTCACGGTCGGTACCAATGTTAAACACATCGCCGGCCGCTTCCGGGACAAGACCAGCGGCCATGGTCGCGCGGATGACATCGTCCACGTACGTGAAGCAGCGCGTCTGCATTCCGTCTCCGATCACCGTCAGCGGTTCATTGCGGAGCAGCTGACCCATGAAAATCGTCAATACACGCCCCACATCAATTTTGTCGAGGCGCGGCCCGTAAGCGTTGAAGTAGCGCACGATCACGACCGGGAGTCCCAATTTGCGGTAGGCAAAACAGAAATGTTCGGCCGCTGCTTTGGAGGTCGAATAGCACCAGCGATCGATGCGCGTCGAACCGAGCACGCGATCATCGTCTTCTTTCCAGGGCACCTTGGTGTTGCGCCCGTACACTTCAGACGTCGAGGCCATCACCATCTTCTTGCTGTAGCGGTGACAGAGTTTGAGCACGTTCTGTGTCCCATTAATATTGACGTTCAGAACTTCGTAAGGATCGGCAACGTAATGTTCGACACCCACCACAGCGGCCAAATGATAGACGAGATCGGATTTCATGATGAGGGTTTCCAGCATGTCCGTGTTAAACACAGAGTCGCGAACATACTGAAAGCGCGGATTGGCCAAGAGATGTTCCACTTTCAATGACGGGGACATATCCATTACCGTCACCTCATCGCCGCGGTTTAAAAACCCTTCTGCCAGATGCGATCCTAAAAATCCTGCGCCACCGGTAATAAACACTCTCATAAAGTAACCTCTCGTTGATTTTTTAAAACGTTTTCACGGATATCCGGGTCGCCCGAGCCTTCCCACTGCGCCCCCGTCACCAAATACACCCCGTCTCCACACACCACAGGCACGCCATCGGCGGTCGCCGGGAGAACCTGTCCGGGTTTGCCGCTGACCTTTCCATCCGACAACACGCGACCTTTCCAGATAAAAAGCTTCTTGCCGTTGATCACCGTGAAAGCGCCCGGATAGGGCGGCGCCACGGCGCGAACCAAATTGTGCACACGCTGTGCGGAGGCGTTCCAATCGATGCGGCCATCGTCCGGTTTGCGGCCGCCAAAATACGTCGCCTCGGCTTCGTTTTGCTTAGTCCGCGGAGCCTGGCCCTTTTCAATGAGCGGAACAAGCCGTGTCAGCAGCCGACGGGCGGCCGGCACGAGCTTGTCGAACACCTGGCGCGCGTTCTCATGCTCGAGAATCAGCACGCGCTCCTGGCCAAGCATATCGCCGGCATCGGGTTTTTGCACCATCTCGTGCAGCGTCACACCGGTCTCTGTCGCTCCTTCCACAAGCGCCCAGTTGACACAAGCGCGGCCGCGAAACTTAGGCAGGAGCGAGCCATGCATATTAAAAGCGCCCACCTTCGCCAGCTCAAGCCACGGGGCCTTGAGCATAGATCGGTAATAAAATGAAAAAATCACATCCGGCTTGCGTTCACGCCCCCAGGCTAGAATCTCAGGGGTATTGGGATCTTTGGGCGTAATCACGGGGATACCGCGGGCTTCTGCCAGATCTTTCACCGAATCGTACCAGCGCACTTCGTTAGGGTCGTCTTCATGGGTCACAACCCCTACAATGGAAACTCCCAGATCCAAAAGAGTTTGAATGCCTTCCACGCCGATCTGACTGTACGCAAACAGCAACGCTTTCATTTAGAGGTCAGTGCCTGCCCGATAGACGTCTTTGATGATAAAGCGCGGGCGTTTGCGCACTTCGTTGTAAATACGTCCGACATACTCGCCAATAATTCCAAGCGCCAGAATTTGTACGCCGATAAAACCAAAGAGAATGGCAAACAGGGTGAACACCCCTTCGACTTCCGGGCCAACCAACAAACGGCGCACCAGAAGAAACGCGCCGAAACCCATGCCTCCCAAAGCAACGATCACCCCGAAGACACTGATCGCCTGAATCGGCAGAAGCGAAAAGCCGGTCATGAGATCAAAGTTGAGACGGATGAGCCGCAGGAACGAATATTTGGAATTCCCGCGCGCGCGGTCCCGATGCGGCACTTCCACTTCCACGATTTTACGGGCAAACGTGTTAGCGAGAGCCGGAATAAAGCTAGAAATTTCCGAGCACTTTAGAATTTGCTGAATAATTTCTCGCCGATAGGCGCGCAGCATGCACCCGTAATCGCGAAGGTTAACACCGGTGCTCCAGGAAATCACTTTATTAACGATCTTGGAGGCCATCTTCCGGTAAAAGGGATCTTGTCGGTCTTCGCGCCAGCCGCCTACGACGTCGGCGCCTTCATCAATCTTCATCAGCAGGGTCGGGATCGCTTCCGGCGGGTTCTGAAGATCGGCGTCGAGTGTCACAACCACTTCGCCTCGAGCCTGGTCAAAACCGGCGAAAATCGCGGCATGCTGGCCAAAATTACGGTTAAACTCGACCACAACGACATGGGGGTCCTTGGCCTGGAGGTCTTTTAAAATCGCCAGCGACTGATCCGCACTGCCGTCATCGACAAAAACGATTTCAAAGGTCTTCCCCAGGCCAGAAAGCACCTGTTGCAGGGCCTTATAAAGATCCTTCAGGTTGTCCTGTTCATTGAAGACAGGAATCACGACGGACAGGGCCAGGAACGACGCGCCTTTGCGTGATACGGATGTCATGGATGGAATGGTTTCAGAAGACATTTATCGTCGATAATTATACGTCTTTTAGCGGAGCTTCTGGAAGAGGACTCTAGGACCTTGCTTGTCGATGAATTGGTAGGTGTCCGGCAGAGCCAAGAGGCGCTGTGCGCGGTTGGCATCGGTAAAAATCCAGGTTCCCGCAGGGAGCTGCGTCACGGCCTGATCCATCTGGGATTCCTCGGCAAACCAAGGGCCCGATTGGAGGTCCTGATCCCGCCCCAGCGTCAGCTCACCCGGGTCTCCTAGCACCATCAGGCGCCGGCCGGTGTAGAAAACGAAGCTCTGCATTTTATTTTCGTAGGAAATGCCGTAGGTCGCGACCTGTTCCCCAGGGCGGATCCGCTCCTCAAGCACGGCCGCGAGCGACTTAGCCGACAGAAGCGGGTCGAGCGCTTGTGCCACAGGAACGAGCGCCGCCAAAAAAAGAAACTGACCCGCCAGCAAACCGAAAAAGGCAGGAGCGGCTGGCCTCATACAAAAAGCCCCCACAGTAATCGAAATCACCAGCACAATACCCAGACGCAACCACCCCAGAGCGGGGACGATCATGGCCCACTCCGGCGTTTGCAACCGCTCGGGCGGATACTGGATCACGAAAAGCAGTGCCACCCACGTTAGAACCACGCCTCCCAACCCCGCCTTGACGCTCAATGGCAGCACCGCTTGATCTTGAAACTGATCCCATTCGTGCGCCACTAAAAGTGCCAGAGCCGGTATCACTGGCACTATGTAGGCGACGAGCTTTGACTGCGACAGCGAGAAAAAGAGCACGACGCCCAGCACCCAACCGATCCAGAGCGCCCCCTGAGGGTCACGCTCCATCGCCATCCGCTCACGACCGAACCAGCTGCGGATCACGCGCGGCAAAAAGAAGCTCCACGGGAAAAACCCGCCGAGCAGCACCGGGATAAAGAAATAAAACGGCTCTGTGCGGTGATGCACATCAGTCAGATAGCGCTGCACGTGTTCACGGATAAAGAAGAACTGCGGGAACACCGGATGCCGCCAACTCACAAGGATAAACCAGGGCAGCACAAGAACGGCTGCCGCGGCAAGTGCCGGTCCCAGCGAGAAGCGCTGCAAGCGTGAGAACAGCTGATACTTCCAGGCAATGCCCGCCAGCGCCAACACCGGAAGCAGCACGGCGACTGGGCCCTTGGTCAAAAACCCTCCGGCGGCCGCCACAGCGAACATGACACTATAGAGCCCGACATGATCAGAAGACCGTTCAAAAAGCAGCCGTGTGCCCGCGTAAAGCGCCAGCATCATCCAGAATGTGAGCGCCATATCCAAGACAAGAAATTGCGTAAGCCCGAAAAAGAGCAAACTGCAGGCCAACATACCGCCCGCCATCCAACCCACCCGTTCATTTTTCCAGCGTCGGCCGATCACACGCGTGAGCAGCACGGTCAAAAAGCCGAACGTTGCGCACCAGAAGCGCGCGGCAAATTCCGTCGGACCCATCAGCTTCATGCTGAGTGCGGTCAGCCAGTAGACCAGCGGCGGCTTTTCAAAATAGAGGACATAGTTGAGATGTGGGGCAATCCAGTCTTTGAGCTCGATCATTTCGCGGGCAATTTCCGCGTAGCGCCCTTCATCGGAATCCCACAGGGCGTGCGATCCCAGCGGCAAATAGAAAAGGGCAGCGGTTGAGAGCAAAAGGAGCGAAGGGAATAGGCGTTTAAGGCGGTTCACTGATTTTGCGAGAGGAGTTCTTTGGCGTGTTGAACGCTGGTCGGCGTCACCTGACTGCCGAGCAGCCGGGCCAGTTCATTCAGGCGTTCGGAGGGTTCGAGTCGAATCACATCAGCGATCGTGCGCGACTTGATAACGCGCTTGGCTACCGTAAAGTGGGCATGCGCGCTGGACGCGATCTGTGGCAAATGGCTGACGCATAAAATCTGATGATGGCGCGAGAGCGCGCGCAGCTTTTTCCCCACCGCCTGCGCGGTAAGTCCGCCGATTCCGGCGTCGATTTCATCAAATACCAGGGTCGGAATAGCATCGGCATGAGCCAAAACGGTTTTCAAGGCCAGCATCACACGCGACATTTCACCACCCGAGGCGATGGCTTTGAGCGGCTGGATGCCTTCGCCGGGGTTAGGCGCCCATTCAAACACGACTCGGTCCACGCCCGTCGTTGAAAAATTGGGCATTGTTTCGACGGTCACACGAAAAACCGCCTGGGCCAGGCCTAAATCTTTCAGTTCTTTCTGAACCGCCGTGCCGAGTTTTTTGGCAGCCGCTTTGCGCTTTTCAGACAGCATCTTGGCCGCTTTCTCCAACGCACGACGCGCTTCAGCAATGCGTTTCTCTAAATCCTGACGATACACCTCGGCATTTTCCAGGCTGAACAATTGTTCTTTGAGCTGTTCGGCATGCGCGAGAATGGCCGCTGCGCTGCCCCCGTACTTTCGGCCAAGCCGTGCGAGCGTGTCCTGTCGCGTGATGGCCGCTTCAAGCGCCTCCGGGTCCGTTCCCCAGCGCTCGAGAAGCGACTGCAGCGCATGAGAAATCTCTTCGAGCTGTGCGCGTGCGGCTTGTAATTGCTGCGTCAGCGGCTCGACGGAGCTCGCCATCGCCTGCAGGGCAGTCAGCGATCGTTCCACCTGACCAAGACGTTCCACCACCGCCCCTTCGTCTTCGTAAAGCGCTCCATAAGCGGCCTGTCCGAGCACACGCAGTTTCTCCGCGTTCTTAAGTTCTGGCAAGCGCGCAGCGAGCTCTTCATCTTCTCCAGCTTTGAGCTTGGCGCTGGCAATTTCATCGAGCTGATATTTATAAAGATCGATGCGCTGCATACGCTCTTGCTCTGAGAGCTGTCCTTTATGCAGGTCCTGGGTGAGCGATTCCCAGGCGCGATAGAGCGGTTCGATGGCCGCGCATTCGTCCTCGAGTTCGGCAAAGCGGTCGAGCGCAGC
Organism: uncultured Elusimicrobia bacterium; assembly: GCA_964506645.1. Lineage (GTDB taxonomy): Bacteria > Elusimicrobiota > Elusimicrobia > 2-01-FULL-59-12 > 2-01-FULL-59-12 > CAZDML01. Next base: position 21,584 of record CAZDML010000009.1, read on the forward strand.
CAATTGAACGGCGGGTTTTAAAATCTGTTGATGTTCATTCTGGCCATGGACATCCACGAGAAAGGCGGCCAGTTCTTCGAGGGTATTCAGAGTGACGGGGCGGTCGTTGAGGAAAGCGCGGGAGCGGCCATCCGGGGAACCTTCACGACGGATGAGCAATTCATCGGCTTTGTCGTAGCCGTGTTCTTCCCACCAACGACGAAAAGAAGTGTGTCGGGGGGCATCAAAAACACCATCAATCTCGCTGCGGTCAGCACCCTGACGGACTTGATCGGCCTTAAAACGGTCCCCCAGCAGGAGGCCGATGGCATCGAGAATAATCGATTTTCCGGCGCCGGTTTCGCCGGTGAGCACATTGAGCCCTTCATCCCATTCGAGACGCAGCGTATCGATCAGGACAAAATTGCGGATGCCGAGTTCGCGTAACATAATTTATTGCCGTCGCCCCGGTGGATTATAAGCCGGGGCCCATAAGACATCAATCTTCTTCGTGGATCCCGGCTTACTGATTGCCGGGATGACGTCTTTAAAAATCAAAGGTCTCCCCACTTCAGCTTCGTTTGCAGCACCTGATAAAACGTACGGTCCGGATCCATGAGCAGCTGAACCTGCTCGCTGGCGCGGCGGATTTCCACCCGGTCACCGGCTTCCAGCGCATGCTTGGTCTCGCCGTCCAGACACAAAATGGCCGGTGGGCTGGGCGGCGACACGGTCACTGAAAGGACTTCGTAAGTTGGAATGACCAACGGCCGCTGAGCTAAGGAATGCGGACAAATGGGAGAGACCAGCAGCACATCAAGTTCCGGATAGATGATGGGGCCAGAGGCAGCCAAGTTGTAGGCGGTGGATCCGGTCGGTGTCGCAAGAATAAGGCCATCTCCCACATAATTGGCGAGATGGCGATCACGCACCATCGCCTGCAGACGCAGCACACGTCCGGTGGCACCGGAACGCAGGACGGCGTCGTTCAAAGCCAGGAACGGCCCGCGCTTTTTGCCGCCGATGATCGATTCAACAGAAATAAGTGAACGGGTTTCGACACGGCCCTTCCCAGAGAGGACGAGCGCGAGCGTGCGATGCGTAGCCCCGACCTCGGTGGCTGCCAGAAAACCCAGGCGCCCCACATTCACCCCAAGAACCGGCATATTCCACGGGGCCACGGAACGAGCCACGTGCAGCACAGTCCCATCGCCGCCTAGAGCCACAACAAAATCACAGCCTTTCATAGCCGGAGTCACCTGCGTCGCACTGACCACTTTGACGCGGCGGCTCTGAAGCCACTTCTTTAACCGGCTGCATTCTTCCCAGGCACGTTCCTTCTGGGCGTTATAAACGAGAGCGACTTTTTTGGAGGGGGTTTCGGATTTGCTCATGAAGGTCTCTTAGCCACCATTCTACTTTAAACGTCACGATGAAGAGCAACACATAGTACAGGACCATCGCCGCCAGCGGCGGCGGGGGCACCGGGAGCGCCGCCCAGGAGCGCCCTCCCAGCCAGAGAATCCAGGCCAATGTTTTTCCCAACCCCCAATGGATCACCTGAAAAAGAGCGGGGGGCAATTCCCCCGGCCACAGGACTCCCACCGTGCCTACACAAAGGCCCCCGACCATCACGGCACCGGCAAGAGGAAAAAGTGTCCAATTGGCACCCAGTCCAATCAATGAAAACTGGTGAAAATAGTAGAGGAGCAACGGACCAATACCGAGATACACCGCCGTGGACATGCCGATAGCCCCCACCACCCATCGCCATGGGCGGCGGATTCCGGCTGTGAGTGATTCCCACATCGGCATAAAGACGAGTAGACTTGCGGTTGCTCCGAAGGAAAGCTGAAAACTCGCCCCAAACAACGCGCCCGGTTCCAACGCGAGCATCACGAGCCCCGCCCACCAGAGCGCCGTATACCGCGGTACGTCCCGGCCCAACGCCGTGACGAGCAGCATCACGAGCGCCATGACGGTCGCCCGCAACACCGGCGGGTCGCCGCCGACCACCGCGTTATAAAAAAGCAGCGGCCCTGCGCATACCGCCAGCAGCCATCGTGGCGGCAGGCCTGCCGAGCGCAAACCAAACAGTCCGATCACAATCAAGAGAGACACCTGCTGTCCCGACACCACCAGAATGTGATAAATCCCCGCGCGCCGGCAGGCGTCCTTGATCGTCTCTGGCAAAATCCCACGCGAGCCAATGGCCATGCTGCACAAGAGCGCCGCTTCATCTGCTGGCAAGTGTCGATACCAGAATGTTTTAAAGCGCTGATGGAACCACCAACCCAAGCGCGCCAGCGATAGGGTGGAGGCAAGACGTTCCACGCTATCGGCCGACCACACCCGGCACAGCGTGTAAGCCCGCTGCGCGGCCCAATACGACCGTTCATCAAAGCGGCGGGTCGCCGTGGGAGCACGCGGGGCACTCAGCCACCCACGCACGCGCACACGGTCCCCCGGAGCCAAGGACTCCATAGGAAATGGAAGCGTTACGACAGACCGGCCGCAATACGAAGCATCCGGCATCGCGCAACCTTCCAATAAAAATCGCGTTTTCTGCCAGCGGATCGTTGGAAAGTTAATGACCTCCCCTTCCAGAGTCGCGGACGGCGCGCCAATCAATCGAGCCAAGTCCTGCGCGCCGGGACGCAGGAGCACTCCACACCAATACAGGGCTGTTAAGACTATCGTGTAGCCAATAAAGCACACCCCCAGGAGGTGCTTCCTTATATACGCGAGGACTGTCTCAGAGATCGGGCAGATGTTCACGCCCTTAGAGCAAAGAAGGAACTGTTTATTCGGAATTACGCAGCGGTATGAGGGGCAAGGAGACTGCGCAGAATCTCAGGGACGCGGATGGGTTTCCACTGACGGTTAACGGTCGGGTGCTTGCTCATGCCAACCGCAATTTGTTTTCGCGATTCCACATTGGTGATCTCGTAGCGGAAGGTAATATGTGCGGCCCCGAGCTCGGCGATAAACGTGCGCACGCGGATCAAATCATCGTAGTGTGCCGGTGCGAAATAATCACAGTGTGCTTGCATCACCGGCAAGAAGGTGTTGTGCTGATCTTCCAGATCACGGTAGCGCATGCCGAGCGAGCGCAAATACTCCGTTCGGCCGCGCTCAAAAAGCACGAGGTAGTTGGCGTAATACACCACCCCTAAGCGATCGGTATCGGCGTAGGCGATGCGTACATCGAAGTCGTAGTAGTTCATAATATTCATGCTACAAAATCACGCTATACTTAGCGGAATGACTGGTACCCTCTTCACGTTATGGATGAGCCCGGCCGTTTTGGCGGTCATTACCGTTCAAATCCTGGTGCTGGCATACTCCCTCTCCAAATACCGGGCAGCATCCGCATCCCAATGGCTCTCTGTGCTGACCAGCGTCTGGGTGCTGACGGTCGGAGTGATCTCCAACGAACTTTTTAACCATGCCCAGAAGATGCAGTCCAATTCGCTTTTGGCAATGGGGCTGGGACCCCTGCAGTTTGCGCTGGCGATCTTTCTTCTCCCGGTAGCCTGGCAAAAACGTGCCGCCATAATCGCCGCTGTCTTCTTTTGGATCGTCACTCTGGCGAACCATGTTTATTTCCAAGCCTTCGGATCTATTTTGTCTCCGGCCGTATTGAGTGGCTGGACGCAGCTCCTACGGGTACGCGCCAGCTTGGCGTATTACCTGACCCATCTATCCATTCAACGCGACCTATTGCTTATTGCAGCCAGCATTGCAGCGTTTGCTGCTTTTTTTCCGGCTTTCGAACGGCCAAAACGGATATCCCGCCCTCACCGTCTACGTGGAATCATGGGAGGACTCTGGCTGATTACCGTGGGAACAACCCTCTGGAGCTTTTCCAATGTCTACCGTGAGCTGCATCACACGTCCGCTCTTTATTCCTGGGGCCTTACCTCAGAACACCTGGGGATAGTCAATCAGGAATTCTTTTTTATCTATTCCGCGTTGCGCGATTGGATCCAGAACGCCACACCCGAGCCCCTGGACCTCGTTACAGCCGCTCGTCGGAACAATGCACTACCGCAGGGTCCCCGTTTTGGAGTCGCCCGCGGCAACAATCTGATTCTGATTCAGGTCGAATCATTGGAGTCGTTCCCGTTGAACCTACGCGTGGAAGGACAGGATGTGACTCCATTTATGAATTCGTTGCTCCAGTCTCATGTGCTGTCGTTTAGCCTGCTGGATCAAACAGGGGACGGCCATTCATCAGATGCCGAATACCTCAGTTTAAATTCGATGTATCCCCTGACGCAGGGGGCCGTGGCTCTGCGCAGTTGGAATTCACGCTTTGTCGCACTGCCACGCGTGCTTAAAGAAAAAGGCTACTTTTGTTTTTCATCCATACCCCTGGAGAAACGCCTATGGAATGAAGGCGAGATGCACATTCGTTACGGATTCGACCAATCACTTTTTGCCGAAGATCTGGGACCGATTCCTTATGAAGAGCGTGAAGGCTGGGGATTGGCCGACCGTTTTTTCTTTGAACGCATCGTCCGACAGGCTCCCTCCTGGCCACGACCGTTCTTTGCTTTTCTCACGACCGCAAGTCTGCATCACCCTTTTGAGTATTTCCCACCCCGCTTTAAAGAAATGCATCTGGGCCCATTAGAAGAAACCCCCCTAGGCCGTTACCTGCACGCTGTTCGTCATTTTGACAGCTCCCTGGAGCAACTGATTCGACAGCTACGCGCACAGGGACTTCTTGACCACACCGTTATTGCGTTGTACGGGGACCATATCGCCGGCCTGCCCTGGAATCCTCCCGTCCGAGCGATGCGAAACACCCCGCCCAACGACTCGGGGAGTGCGGTTCGTGCCATGCGTGTCCCGTTTTTTGTGCTCACGCCAAAGCCCGTGAAAGGCCCGGCTCTAAAACGCAGCGGCGGGCAAATCGACATCGCCCCGAGTCTGCTCTATCTCCTGGGCATCACGCCTCCGCCTTCCTTCCTGGGCCATTCCCTCATTGACGCATCCGCACCACAAGGTGCCCTGCGGCGGGATGGCCTGGGGGTCCGTGGGGATGACGTATTCATTGGCCACTTCAACACCGTGGTTCCCGACTGGGTACGGCCACTTCTAAACGACCAACGCCTGTCCGAAGCCCTCCGCCAGCAGGAGGGTCCGGACCGGCTGTGGCAAATGACCCAATCTCAGGCCCCTGTTGACAAAACACCTACGCATCAGTAAACTAACGTCGTTACACGGTGAGGCTTTAACGATTCAACTTGCCCCGACCGGTCAGAGACAAGACAAACAGGGTGCTAAAGCGGCGAAACCCACTATAGTTTTTGACGTTTTCCCGCACCCCCTATTTCAGGTGTGGGTTTTTTTTTGGACTATGAGATGAATCACACAACGCAAACGACCAAAATGGTATCTATCAACCTAGGCATGATGTCTATGCCCAACGGCTTACGGCTGTTCGTCTGCGCCTAAGGATGTAAGGTGATTTCGCAGTAACGAGCCCGCCGCGAGCCAAAAGTCGCGGCGGGTTTAATTTCGTCAGGCTTTTGGCTTGCAGGGGCAATATTAGGAGGAGAAACGACTATGGAACGTCAGAAAAAAGGCTGCCGAAATGGGTTTGCAGTTCTTGCAGGATTTGTCATTGTTGCGCTGGGTGGATTTCAATACACCGCCTGGAGCGAAGACGTGGCACGCCCCATGTTCTCTGATTTGGAACAACGCGTACAGGCCCTGGAAAAAGCGCAAGCCACGGCACCCTCGATTACCACAGGAAAAGAAGGTTTCAAGATTCAGTCGGCAGATAAAGCGTTTGCCCTTCGATTCCATGCATTACTTCAAACCGACGGACGTTTCTTTATCGATGACAACGCCGGCAACGAGACCAACCAGTTCCTCGTTCGACGGGCGCGCCCCATTTTGGAAGGGACCCTCTACCGCGACTTCAGCTTCTTGATCGCCCCAGACTTCGCCTCCAATGCCAAAGCAGCGCTCATTGATGCCTACGTGGACATTGCACCCTGGACATTTGCCAAGTTGCGAATCGGAAAATTTAAGCCACCCATCGGCCTGGAACACTTGCAATCCGATCCCTACACAACGTTTACCGAACGCGGCCTGCCGAGTGACCTTGTCCCGAGCCGAGACACGGGCGTCCAGTTCTTTGGAGAGATTGCCGGAGGAGCTGTCGCGTATGCCGCCTCTCTTACCAATGGCTCCGGAGATAACAACACCAACACAGCCACCGCAACTCCCGTCACCTCGGATACCGATACCAACGACAGCAAAGAAGGAACAGCGCGTATCGCGTTCAAGCCGTTCAAAAATACGAGAATCGCCTCTCTTCAGGGACTAGGGATTGGAATGGGGGCTAGCTACGCCAAACAATCCACGACCAACCCCAACATCGTCACCACGGGACAAATCGCGGTCTTCACGCCCGCAGCCACTGCGGTGTCCGATGGGGAACACGTACGCATTGCGCCAGAGCTCAGCTGGTATTACAAATCCTTAGGAATTTATGGCGAATACGTCCGTTCCTCGCAAGTCTGGCGCGTGGGGACCACCCGTTCAACGATTACCAACACCGCCGGGCAAGTCGGCCTGTCTTACGTCCTCACGGGGGAAGATGCCTCCTATACCGGCATAAAACCGCGTAAACCCTTTGATCCCAAAGCGGGCACCTGGGGAGCGCTCGAAATGGCCGGACGATTTCAAGAGCTGTATCTGGATCCTGACAACGTTAACAAAGGGGTTACCACCGCATCCGCGTCCATCCAACGTGCCACGGCCTACGGATTTGGGCTCAATTGGTACTTCAATGATGCACTGCGTTGGATGAATGACTTTGAGGCAACATCTTTTGACAAAGGCGCCGCCTCGGGCGATCGCCCCAACGAGAAAGTCTTTCTATCGAGATGGCAACTGTGGTTCTAATTAATATTCGATATAATCGGCATTCCATGAAGCGAATTCTCGTCACCCTGTCGACGCTCCTTCTGGCCACTCGTTTCGCCCATTCCGAAGAAACGGTACGTGTGGGATATTTCCCAAATATCACGCACGCACAGGCGCTCGTCGGCTTGGCCAACGGCGAATTCCAAAAGGCCCTAGGGACAAACACCCGCATCGACGCCAAAGCCTTTACCGCCGGACCGTCAGCCATTGAAGCGCTCTTTGCCGGGGCCATCGACCTCACCTACATCGGACCGGGGCCAGCCATCAACGGCTACGTCAAATCGGATGGAGCTCTCGTCATCATTGCGGGTGCCTGTTCCGGAGGGGCCTCGCTCATTGTCCGACAGGACGCCGGCATTAAGACCGCTACCGACCTCCATGGTAAAAAAATGGCCACACCCCAGCTGGGCAATACGCAGGATATTGCCGCACGGGTGTATCTCAAGAAGAATGGCCTGACGCTGATCGAAAGAGGCGGCGACGTACAGATTCTGCCCATCGCCAACCCTGATCAACTCACGCTCTTCTTAAAGAAAAACCTGGACGCTGCCTGGGCGCCCGAACCCTGGGCGACGCGCTTGATCGAAGAAGGTCAAGGCAAGCTTCTGCTTGACGAGCGAGACCTCTGGCCCAACCGTAAGTTCGCGACGACCGTCCTGCTTGTCCGCAAAGATTATCTGGCGAAACATCCAGACACCGTGGCCCGCTGGCTCAAAGCGCACAAGACCCTCACCCGTTGGATCCAAACGCATCCGGCCGAGGCGCAGAAAATGGTGGGGCAGGAAATTAAACGCCTCACCTACAAAGCCTTGCCCGAGGCGGTCCTGGCACAAGCGTGGAAGCGGCTAGAATTTACGACCGATCCCCTTCCCGCTTCCTTAGAAACGATGGGACAGGGGGCTTATGAGCTCGGGTTCCTGGGATCTAAAAAACCGGACCTCTCCGGATTGGTGCAAAAAATTAAATGAGTGTCGAGCTTCAAATCAGCAACGTTTCAAAATCATTCATCACGCGCAATGGGGATGTGGGAGCTTTGGAGAAAATCCATCTCGACATCGCTGAAGGTGAGTTTATTTGTCTTGTCGGCCCCTCGGGCTGCGGCAAATCAACACTCCTCAATATTGTTGCCGGACTCACCCCCGCGGACTCCGGATCGCTGTCGCTGGACGGCAAACCCATTCACGGCCCGAGCGCGGAACGTGTCGTTATCTTCCAAGACGGCGGACTCTTCCCCTGGCTGAGCGTTCGACAGAATGTGGAATTCGGCCTCAAAGACCGCGAGCCTTCCGCCGCCAAACGGCGGGACCGGGCGATGGAGTTCCTCAAGCTCGTCCATCTTGATAAATTTGAGAATGCCTATATCCATGAACTCTCTGGTGGCATGCGCCAGCGGGTCGCCATCGCTCGGGGCCTCGTACTGGAACCGCGTATCCTCTTAATGGACGAGCCCTTTGCTGCGCTCGACACGCAAACCCGCGATCTCCTGGTCGAAGAACTCCGCGGGATTCATGATAAGCTGCGCAATACGATTTTGTTTGTCACTCACCATGTGCGCGAGGCCGTGTATCTGGCTGACCGCGTAGCACTTTTTACATTCCGGCCCGGCCGTATTAAGCACATCTATCCCATCGACATTCCCAAACCTCGCGATCCCGATGACCCGCGCCTGGAACGACTGATCCGTGAAATCGTCGATGGGCTTCACGGCGAAGTGGAAAAAGCCATCGCCGAGGAACTCAAGCTATGAGCGCCAAAGTCCAACGCATCGTTTTTTATGTGTCACTGATGGGGATTTGGTTCCTGCTCGGGGCCCTAAAGCTCTGGCCCCCTTATATGTTTCCCGCGCCGGGCCATGTCTTCGACACCCTGCACATGGGTTTCAGTGACCACACCATACCCTTGGCCGTGTGGGTCAGTCTCAAACGCATTGGGATCGGCTACGGCGTGTCTGCGGTCGGTGGGATCCTTCTGGGACTCCTCACGGCTCGTGTCCAGTGGTTGGAAAATACGGTAGGGTCGCTCGTGATCGGCCTACAAACCCTGCCCAGCATCTGCTGGCTGCCGGCGGCACTCCTCTGGTTCGGACTGTCGGAAGGCGCGATTTTATTTGTCGTGATTATGGGGTCCCTTCTTGCCATCAGCATTGGCACGCATGATGCGGTGAAAAATCTGCCACCCATTTACATTAAAGCGGCGCGCACCATGGGGGTCCAAGGACCACGAATGTACCGTGAAGTGATTTTTCCCGCGGCGCTGCCGGAGATTGTGTCAGCCCTGAAGCAGGGGTGGTCCTTTGCTTGGCGCTCGCTCATGGCCGGGGAACTCCTTTTTGTGAGCCCAGGACTGGGGCATTTGCTGCAAATGGGACGCGATCTCAACGATATAAGCTTGGTGGCCGCCGTGATGGTGGTGATTATGGCGCTCGGGTGGGGTGTGGATCGTTTTGTCTTTTCCTTTCTTGAAAACCGCATCCGCGCCAAACGTGGTATGCTGGTTTAGAAAGTCGCAAGACTTCCTTTAAACCCTGACGTTCAGCCACTTTCTCCAATGAGCTCTTTTACGTCGGCGTCCTGCGGGACCGATCCAATCAAAGAAGTCCGGATCACCCCTTCAGCAAAAGATCCCCTGGCTTTGACGGTCACTGTCCAGCTGGCGGAGCACGTCGCTTCCTGCTGCGTCAATGCGGATGAAGCCTTTGTCGATTTTCAAGGCGAAGGTGGTCATGCGCATGCCACGTTTGAATTTCGAGAAGACCGCTCGGGGCATCAATTCGTAGCCCGGCTCCATCTCCCAAGACACGGACACTATACATACCGGATCTTCGCGAAAATTTTAGGGAGAACCCTCAGCCAGGAAGGAACCTACGAGACATCCCCCGGGAACTCCGGGAGCATTTAAACGTTTTCATACGCATCACCAACGACCGTTAAGGAGGACGCACATGTCACTACGTATCAATGATGTTGCCCCGGACTTTACCGCTGAAACCACACAAGGAAAAATCAATTTCCATGAATGGATAGGCCAAGATTGGGCGATTCTTTTCTCCCATCCCAAAGATTTCACCCCAGTCTGTACCACCGAGCTGGGCTATATGGCGGGGCTTCAAAAGGAATTTACCAAGCGCAACACCAAGATTATCGGTCTGAGTGTCGATCCCGTGACCAATCACGGCAAGTGGGCCGCCGATATCGAGGAAACCCAAGGCCATAAAGTGAACTACCCGATGATCGGCGATCCTACGCTCGCCGTCGCCAAGCTCTACGACATGCTTCCTGCCGAAGCCGGAGACACCTGCGAAGGACGCACCGCTGCCAATAACGCGACGGTCCGCTCGGTCTTTCTCATTGGACCGGATAAGAAAATAAAATTAATCCTGACCTATCCGATGAGCACGGGGCGCAATTTCGACGAAGTCCTGCGCGTGCTGGACTCCATTCAGCTGACCGCCAAACACAATGTGGCGACCCCAGTGAACTGGAAACCCGGCCAGGACGTGATTATTCCGCCGGCAGTGTCAGATGAAGAGGCGAAGAAGAAGTTTCCGAACGGATGGAAGACTGTGAAACCGTATCTACGGGTGGTCAGTCAGCCGAAGTAAGGCAGGTTTAAGCGGGCGTCTGAGACGTTTGCCGGGCGGCTTTCTTTTCGGAAGGCATTTGTCCGGCGAACGGATCGGCCCCGAGAGTTCCCACCAAGTCATCCACATAGCTGGGAGCGCTCACGCGAACCAGCTGCTGCTGGGCAAGTTCTAACCGAGCACGAACAAATTCCACAGACTGCCCAGGAACTGCTTGATAGGTTTTCAAG
>CAZDML010000010.1:0-31595 GCA_964506645.1 uncultured Elusimicrobia bacterium
TGGAGGCGCGATGGAGAACGTCATAACCGTCGGCATCCAGCGCCAGAAAGAAACCGACCGTGAGATTCATGACTCCATGGAAGAACTGCGGCGGCTCACCGAAACGGCCGGCGGTCAGGTCGTGCAATCGCATATCCAAAAGAAAGACCGTCCGGACCCGGCCACCTTTATTGGGAAAGGCAAGGTGACCGATGTCCATGTCGATATTCTGAAGTACCGGGCGCAGGCCGTGATTTTCGATAACGAGCTCAAACCCGTACAGCAGCGCAATCTCGAAGAACTGCTGGGCGTCAAAGTGATCGATCGTACGCGATTGATCCTTGATATTTTCGCACAGCGCGCGCGTACTCGCGAAGGCATGCTGCAGGTCGAGCTCGCACAACTCGACTACATGCTGCCGCGCATGACCGCACGCTTTGGCCGTTTTGAACAACAGACCGGCGGTATCGGAACCCGCGGCCCCGGAGAGCGCAAATTGGAAGTGGATCAACGCCGCGTGCGCGACCGCATTGCCGCTCTGAAAAAACAAATTGAAAAAATCAGCGGAGAGCGCGAGCTCCAGCGTCACGTCCGGCGCGCCGTTCCTGTTCCCCAGGTTGCCCTGGTCGGTTACACCAACGCGGGAAAATCAACTCTATTAAATACGCTGCTTCGACTTTCGGCTGGAGCGCCCAAAGCCGGCGAGCACGAGGTCTATGCGGATGACAAATTGTTCGCCACTTTGGATCCGACCACCCGGCGCGTGCGGTTGCCTGGAGGCCGTATCATCCTGTTCAGTGATACGGTGGGCTTTATCCGTAAGCTGCCCACCCAGCTCATTGCCTCATTTCGCGCGACCCTCGAAGAGGCGGCCAGTGCCGACCTCTTGCTGCACGTGGTGGACGGTTCAGATCCCGCCTGGGAAGACCAGGAAAAAGCGGTGCTTGAGATCCTCCAGGATCTCAAGCTCGGCACATTGCCCCGGCTCACCGCGTATAATAAGATGGATCGCTTTAGCGGCGTCCAAAAAGATCACTTACGACAGGGACAAGGTGTTTTAGTGTCCGCCGCGACCGGCGAGGGGCTCTCTGAGCTTCTCAACCGTGTCGAAGAACGACTGGCGTCGCAGTGGGTCGAAAAAGAAGTTGTGTTTGGATTTAACCAGGGTCAGTTGTTGGCTCAGCTTCATGAGACAGCTGACATTTTGTCCCAAGAAACGACCGATCGGGGGATTCGCGTCCGACTTCGCACACATCCCGCCACGTGGTCACAATGGAAAAAGGATCATGACCTTAGCCAATAAAATCACCGTATTACGAATTGTGACGATCCCTGTTTTTATGATCGCGCTTGTGCAGGGATATACCGCCGTTGCACAGGCCATTTTTATTTTTTCTATTTTCAGCGATGCGATCGATGGCACTATCGCACGGGCACGCAAGGAACGCACCTCGCTCGGCACCTTTCTCGATCCCATGGCTGATAAGCTGCTCTTGGCCGGTGCCTTCATCACGCTGACCTATTTAAAGCTCGTTCCCGTGTGGGTGTTTATTGCGGTGCTGGCGCGAGATTGCCTGATCGTTATGGGATGGGCGCTGGTCTACATTCTCACGCACAATGCGAAAATTGAACCCCGCACGCTGGGAAAAATCACGGCCTCTCTTCAAATGGGGTATGTGGTGATTAAATTGTTCCCGGTGCTCTCGTTTGGGGAACTGCCGGTTCTCGCGCTGATGATGATTGCCAATTGTCTGTCTGCTATTGATTACGTTTGGTTGGGAAATAAACGTCTGGGACATCTGCATTGAACGTTCCTTTCTACATCGCAGGGTCCTATCTTTTAGGATCAATTCCCACCGGTTACTGGTTGGGGAAAGTGTGGAAAGGAATGGATGTGCGCCAACACGGATCGGGGAATCTGGGAGCGACCAATGTGTTTCGCGTCCTGGGAAAGGGTCCCGGAATCGTTACGCTGCTTTTTGATATTGCCAAGGGCGCTCTACCGGTCGTCGCGGCCAAACACTGTCCGGGAGCTCCCGCGCTGTTGCCGCTGTGGGCGGGACTCGCGGCCATTGTGGGACATACGACTTCCATTTTTGTGCGCTTGCGCGGCGGTAAAGGCGTGGCAACTTCGGCGGGAGTCTTCGCTGCACTGGCGCCCACGGCATTTGGGATTTCACTTCTGGTGTTCTTACTGGTTTTCGCACGGACGCGCATCGTTTCGCTTAGCTCCATTCTTTCGGCTGTCACACTGGCCGCCATGGCCTGGTTGCTAACACCACATACGTATATGGCTTGGATGGCGGCAGGTATTGCCGTTTTTGTACTCTGGACACACCGCGCCAATATCGACCGTTTACGTAAAGGCACGGAACACCGCATCGGGATGGGAAAAAAGGTTTAACATGGAAACCATTGCTGTTTTGGGCGCCGGATCTTGGGGAGCAACGCTCGCCAACTTACTCGCAGAAAAAGGCCATCAGGTTCGCCTGTGGGAAATTAATCCGGATGCGGCACAGGCCCTGTCATCGACCCGCCGGCTACGCATTCTTCCGGAGCTGAATCTACATCTCTCTGTTCAAGTGAGCTCAGACATCGGCACCGCCCTCCGTGGGGCTGGGGTCATTTTATCGGCGACCCCTTCGCATTTCGTACGATCCACGATGAAAACCGCTCGCGCCTCGGGCGCTCTTTCCAAAGACGTCATCGTGATCAGTGTTTCCAAAGGCCTGGAAGAGACAACACTCAAACGCATGTCGGAATTGATCAGCGAAGAATTACAACTACCGGCCACCCGCGTGGGCGTCCTGGCTGGACCCAGTCACGCCGAAGAAGTCTGCCGCAGACTCCCTGCCGCGCTCGTCACCGCCAGTCCAGACCCGAAACTGACGCAGCGTATTCAAACGATTTTTTCACAGGACTACTTCCGCGTCTACACCCACAGCGATACCGTGGGTGTGGAATTGGGCGGGGTTCTTAAAAATATTTTTGCAGTGGCGTGCGGCATCAGCGATGGTCTGCGCCTGGGAGACAACACCAAGGCCGCCATCATGACGCGCGGTTTGAATGAAATCGCCAAGATCGGCGTCAAAATGGGCGCGCAGGCACAAACATTCTTCGGCCTCGCCGGCATGGGAGATCTCATGGTGACCTGCATGTCGGTCCATTCACGCAATCGCTCCTTTGGCGAGAAAATCGGTCAAGGGAAAACACCGCAACAGGCCCTGTCTGAAATGACGATGGTCGTCGAAGGGTACAAAACCACCCATTCCGCTTATGCGCTCGTCCAGCGCTATCAGCTCGACTGCCCGCTCATCACTGAGATTTACCGCATCCTCTATGAGAACAAAGCACCGAAAGCGTCCATGCATGATTTGATGACGCGTGTCACCCAAACAGAATGGTCCGGAGAGGAGTTTAAATGAATAAAGCCGATTTAGTCGAAGTCGTTGAGCGCGTGGTCAGCACACGCAAAGAAGCCTCCTCTGCCGTTGAAGCGGTGTTAAACGCCATACGGCTCTCCTTGCGGTCCGGGGAAAAAGTGGTTCTCGCTGGCGTAGGCAGCTTTCACGTGAAGCTTCGCAAAGCCAAGGTCGGTCGTAACCCGCGCACCGGAGAAACGGTTCCGATACCGCCGCGCCGTGCCGTCCGCTTTAAAAAATCCAAGGAACTCTTTCTTTCAGACGAAAAGCTTTGACCCACAAGCTGTTTTTTAGTTGAATGGAGGTGATGCTTGAAACACTCCTCCCCGAACAGACGTACTTTTCCATTGGAGAAGTCAGCCAAATCACCGGCGTAAAAGCGTATGTGATCCGTTATTGGGAGTCGCAGTTCGGCGTTCTGCGTCCTCCGCGGCGGGATTCAGGCCAGCGGAAGTTCACACAGAAAGAAATTGACGCGGTTCTGCGCATCAAGGATCTGCTCTATGACAAACGCTACACCATCTCCGGAGCCAAGCGGCTTCTGCAGCAGGAATCCCGCCGCGGCGTGACACAACTGCGCCTGGATTTAGGGGATGGACAAGGGGCAACCAATACGCTGGACACTCTCCGCAGCGCCCGCAAGGATCTCGAAGACGCTTTGCGACTGCTTAAAGGCTGACCTTTTTCTAACATATCGATCGTATCGGGCCGTAGCGCAGGGGTAGCGCGCTCCTTTGGGGTGGGAGAGGTCGCGGGTTCAAATCCCGCCGGCCCGATTCGATCGATATCTACTTTATCCCTCAACCATGTCCAAACGCATTCTCTTCCTTTACATATCTCCTTCCTCGGGTCATCAGCACGCGGCAGAAGCCGTCCGTGAAGGACTGTCCCTGCTTGCGCCAACCTGGGAAACGTTCGGTATCGATTCCTTTTCCTATGCTTATCCCACCATCGGACGCTTGATCGCCCGTACCTATCTCGAAGTGCTTCGTTATACGCCAATTCTCTGGGACTACCTCTATGACAATCCGGACGTTGAAGCAGCTACGCGAGAAATCCGCGAGCTTTTAAATGTCATGTCGGGTTCTAAAATGAAAAGCATCCTAAAACGTTTCACTCCTGATGCGCTGGTGTGCACCCAGGCGGTTCCCTGTTCGGTGTTTGCCGCGGAAAAACGCCGCGGCAAAGTCCGCGTCCCGCTGATCGCTGTGGTGACGGATTTTGCTGTACACTCCTATTGGGTCTATCCCGAAGTGGATTTGTACTGCGTGGCTTCCGAAGAGGTTTGCCGACAGTTGATTCGACACGGCGTTCCTGTATCCAAAATTGCGGTGACAGGAATTCCCATCAGTCCGCGCTTCATGCAGCGCCACACCAAGGCCCAGGCCAGGCGGCATCTTGGATTAGACCCCCTACGGCCGACCCTTCTCATTATGGGGGGAAGCCAAGGCATGGGCCCGCTTCAGGACATGCTCGATGCACTGCACGACAAACCCTTTCAATTTATAGTCACCACGGGCCTTAACCGAGATCTGTTTCGAACGCTCAAAAAACGTTATGGGCGGGACAAACGTGTTCATATCACGGGGTACAGTAAAACCATCAGCCTTTACATGGACGCGGCCGATCTGTTGATCACTAAACCGGGCGGCATGACCTCCTCTGAAGCTCTTTCCAAAGGACTCCCGATGCTGATTACGAATCCTATCCCGGGACAAGAAATACGCAATGCGCGTTATTTACAGGATCAAGGGGTGGCCGTTCGAGCGGATGAACCCAAAGAAATTGCCGAGACGGTCAAATCACTGCTCCAACACCCACAGCGCCTGCGGAAAATGGCAGAAAGTGCGCTGCGTCGAGCGCGGCCCTACGCCGCCATGGAAGTCGCTCAACGTATCTTTGAATTCACTAGCCAAGCCGATCTTACGAGGGAAACGTAGGCGGGTAGAGCAATATGATAGAATTCGTCGAGTAGAAAATGAAAATCCCATGAATCGGGGCGTAGCGCAGTTGGCAGCGCGCTTGGTTCGGGACCAAGAGGTCGCCGGTTCAAATCCGGCCGCCCCGATTCGTGGGATTGACAACTTTAAAATTTGCTATAAATTCGACCTATGGCTGAAAGTTTAGACGCAGTATCGCTTTATTTCCGCGCAATCAAAGATTACCCCGAGCTCTCTCGCGAAGCGTTCAACACGCTCTGGCGCCGAGCGGCGAAAGGGGATAAAGCGGCAAAGAAAGAGCTCATCGAACGCAACTTGCGTTTGGTGATTCCTATCGCGAAGAAGTATTACCGCCCCGGACTCGACTTCCTCGATATTATTGAAGAAGGCAATTTAGGTCTGATGCATGCGATCGATAAGTTCGATCCACGCAAGGGTTTCCGTTTTTCTACGTACGGCGCATACTGGATTGAACAATCCATCCGCCGAGCCATCGATGAACAATCCAAAACCATCCGCATTCCGCCGCACGCGTGGGAAGCACTCCGCCGCTGGCTGCGTCAGTGGGATGTCCTGCATGGCCAGTTGGGTCGCGATCCGACATTGCAGGAAATGGCGCAGAAACTCCATCTCTCGGCCAGACAAGTAAAAGGCATTCTGGATGCGGCTGAAGCGGCTCGCGGGATCGGCAGCTTGGAAGCACCCCTGGATGATGATGAAAATCTCACCATCAAAGACGTCATCTCGGATGACGAGCTCTACGCCCCGGATCGTTTACTGTCACTTTTTAAACTTCATGATGAACTGGACGTGGCACTCTCTCAGCTTCCATTGCGTGAACGCCAAATCCTTGAACTTCGTTTTGGTCTGAGTGGGGAAAATCAAACGCTGGAAGAAGTGGGCAAGCGTCTCAAAGTCTCGCGTGAACGCATCCGTCAGCTGGAAAAACGCGGATTGGAGAGACTCCGCCGCCTTGCACAGCGTATGGGCATTGTGTAATGAGCGTTTCAATCGATACGCTGCAAAAAGCCATTCGTGACATTCCGGATTTTCCGAAACCGGGCATCCTTTTTAAAGACATCACACCACTCCTGCAGCATCCTGACTATTTTCGCGATACCGTAGACCGGCTGGCCGGGCCTTTTCGCCGCAAAGGCATTACCCATGTGGCCTCGATGGAGTCCCGTGGATTTATTTTTGGCGCCCCGGTCGCCCACCGTTTGGATGCCGGATTTATTCCCATCCGTAAAAAAGGGAAGCTCCCGGGCAAAACGGTGTCCCATACCTATGAACTCGAATACGGCACCGATACTCTGGAAATTCATGCCGATTCGGTGGATGCTACAAGCCGCGTTCTCATTATTGATGATGTGCTGGCCACCGGCGGCACTGCTGGGGCTTCGTGCAAACTGATTGAAAAGCTCAAAGCCAAGGTGGCCGGGCTTTCCTTTGTCATCGAACTTGAATTTCTGCATGGCCGCGAGAAACTGCGCGGCTATGATGTCCTCTCGCTCATCCGCTATTAAGGGCCGTTCATCGTTTCGCCCCCATAGCACAATGGATAGTGCTACTCCGTCCTAAGGAGCAGATGCTGGTTCGATTCCGGCTGGGGGCAATTGATTTTTAAACGGAAGGAGATACTGTGTCCCAACAACCACTTACGAATGATGTTTCGCGTTTTGAAAAAGGACTCACCAACACTGTCCTTTGGATCCGCACGCATCAAGAACGCTTCTGGTCCATTACGGGAACCGCGGCTATCGTTATTCTCTTTTTGGCCTTTGTCATTCATCATCGCGACACCGAAAACGATGAAGCCTGGACGCAGCTGGGGATTGTGCAATCGCATCTCATGCAAAACCAGTGGGATATGGCACAAAAGTCTCTGGACCAATGGACCACGCGTTTTTCCGGCACCCAAGCTGCAACCTATGCGAAATTTATGAAAGCCGATTTGCTGTACAAGACCAGTGACTATGCCACCGCGACCCAAGTGTATGGCGATTTGTCCATGACCGCAAAACCCATGGAACTACGGCCCCTGGCCCTTTCCGGCAAAATTGCATCCGAAGAAATGAGCGGACATCCGGATACGGCTAAAACAGATGCCCAAGATTTCTTAACGCGTTATCCGGATCACTACTTGGCAGGCTCCATGTACATGACGCAGGCGCGCCTCACAGAAAAAACAGGAGATGTCGCAGCCGCCGTGGCACTCTATGACCGTTTTGCATTGCTCTATCCACAAAGTCCGTTCACCAGTATCGCCCAGAAACGCCGCGAAGTTCTGTCCGGAATAGCCCCTGCATCGCCTAAATAGCCGGGTCTCTTCCTTATAGATATCCCGAGAAGCCCTCCGACTGTAAATTCTCTTGACAGCTGTGTACGCTTATTCTAGTATTCTCACGCATTCATCATGAATACTCGAATGCAGTACAGATAAGCCGTACTCGGTCGCAAAGAAGCGTACTGTTTAGCAACATCAAAGACGATAAAAAGGGGGAAATAGAATGACATTACGGAAACTCTTCAGCTTGGCGCTCGCTTTCGCGCTGCTGGACTCCGCCGCTGTTCCTGCCCATGCGGAGCTTTTGAAAAACTTCAAAACAGATAGCAGTATCGAAGTAAAGACGTTCGGAATCGACAATGAAACGGATGCTAACCCATCCGCGGATGATTACCGCAGCGCCACCCATACGCGCATCCTGGTCGGTGGTTCGTTCGACCTTCTGGATGACGTTCATGGCCGCGTGCTGTTACGCAAAAACAACCGCGTCTATGGTCAAACGGGCGAAAACCTCAACAGCGTTCAAACCGCCATTGCGGTGGATAACGCTTACACCAAAATCGATAAAGTCTTCGGTCGTGTGGACCTGACGATGGGTCGCCAATTCTACGGCGATTCAGAAGATCCCAACATCTACTTCGGCGTTCAACCCGATGATATTCTTTCCGTGACAGCGCTCGATGCGTTCCGCGCGGATGCCGATATCATGGGCTGGGCAAAATTCGAAGGTATCGCGGGGAAAACCGTGGAATCCACCCCTGTTTCGGCGACAGCGCCAGCAGGTCCGACCAACGCCAACAGCGACACCGACCTCTGGGGCGGAAAGTTAAGCTCCGACAAACTGATCCCGAAAGGATCAGCCGGTCTGTCGTACTACACCCGCAAAGCCAAAGGTGCCGGCGCTACCCAAAACAACACACTCAATGTGTTGCAGGTTTGCGCAGCAGGCGACATCTTGGCGGGCTTGGGCTATCATGCGGACTTCATGCAGAACTTCGGCCGCAACAACGCAGCCGCAGGGACGCCCGCGTATGATGGTTCGGCATACATCATTGGCCTGAAATATGGTCATGACATCAGCAACATGCCGTTCCGCGCGAAAGCCGAATACGGCCGCGGATCACGCGATTTCGCGTCGATCGCAGCGGGCAAGCGCTTCGGCATTATCTGGGGCGAACATTCCAACGCAGGTCCTTCCACCTATGCAGGCGGCACCGCGGGTGCTGGCTTGACGAACTTAAAGGTGGCGGATGTGAGCTTGGGCATCAACCCCATCGCCAAACTCGGCATCGATGTCAGCTGGTATCGCTTTATGCGCGATAACGGCGACGCTTCCGGTGCGCTGGGTTATGCAAACTCCGGCAAAACCAGCATTGGTACGGAATACGACCTGGTCGTCTCGTGGAAACATTCAGACAATGTTTCACTCGAAGCCAGTGCCGCAACCTTCCAAGTTGGCGATGCGTTGAGCAATGGGACCGTAACTCCTACTGCTCCCATCACCCGCCTGGGTGCTGACGTAAAGATCAAGTTCTAAACTTCCCTCGCCACACACCCCCCGGTCTCGTAGTACTTTACGGGACCGGGGGTTTCTTTTATAATCCTAATCACACATGAGACACCATTTTCGCCTGACGGTTTGTTCGCTTCTCGCCACCCTCTGCCTCTGGCCTGGATTTTCCTTCGCAGCGTCCGTTCTAGATATCGGCACCAGTTACAGACTTCGCGGCATCTCCCTTACACATCCCGCCTACGGCGACGCTAACGACCAAAATTTCGCTTATTATTCGCAAAGGGTCCAAGCCCACGTCGGAGGCCGTTTCTCGCCTAATATCGAATTTATGACGCAGCTACAGGCATTAAGCGTGGCCGGCTCAAGCAATTCTGTAGTCAACCCTGCTGTCAATCAGGCCGGCACTGATTTCTACCCCAATACTAATTTCACCCCGTGGATGCAGCTGGCCTACCTCAAAGCACGTCGGCTCTACGATATGCCCGTAGATCTTACGGTCGGACGACAATCGATTATGCTCGGGGATGGCTTCCTTCTATCGGATGATGATCGCGGATTTACAGGAATTCGAATTCAGGCGGGCTTACCCTGGTACGACCTGCAGAGCGATATCTTTACGTTTAAAGTGGCCGACGGATTGGTGCAGGGCCAAGACACGGATCTCTACGGTGCTCAGATTACCAAACCCTTCCGCAATGTTCGCTTCCAGTTGCTGTACCTTCTCGAGCACGATGGGAGCGGAAGTACGCCCTATGTTCGCCCTTCCGAGAACGCTTCAACCTTAACCGGCAGTACACGGGCCTCCCGCATTACACGCTCCTTTTATGACGCCCGTATTGAAGGGCGTCTACTGGAAGGGGGATTCTATAAAGGGGAGTTTGCCCTCCAGAACGGTCACGTTCGGCGCGATGCTGGCTTACGAGATGCCAACGGCAACGACATCTCCAGCATCGATCTCTCAGGCTTTGGCATGCTGATTGCGGCCGGGCTTTACACCAAAACCAGCAAATACGGTCCCATCGAAGTCCACGGGGTCTTTGGCTTAGGCACCGGTGACAGTGGGGATACAGGAAAAGACAGTTCTTTTCACCCCAGCTTTGGTCATCGCGTCGACGGAATGGAACGCAGTGGTTTCGGTGAATTTTACGGAGCAACCGTTTATGACGCTATTCGTTCCTCCAGCAACGCGTCAGGATTGCCCCCGGGCTTCTCCGGCGTCCGCGTGATCGGGGGGGGGGTCACGACACATCCAACATCACTGATTTCCCTCGGTATCGATTATTTTGTGTACAACGCCCTGGAAACAGCGAACTCTTCTTTCCCGGTCTCCAGCAGTGACTCGTCTCTAGGTTCAGAGTTTGATGTCGGACTCGGGTTTGCCTACACGTCCTATCTGACCTTCCGCTCGTCGTTTGCTTTTTTCTCGCCCGGCGGATCGTATCTCAACCGCAAACAAGCCCATCGCTTTCTCATCGAGGCTATCGGCCGCTTCTAGTTTCACCCTATGGCTAACGAACCGGTTTTATCGGTCCTTCTTCTCTGGCACCAACACCAGCCTTTCTATAAAGACGCTCTCTCCAACCATTACGAGCTCCCCTGGGTACGTCTGCATGCCAGTAAAGATTACTACGACATGGTCGCCTTGCTCGATGACTTTCCAAAAATCCGCGCCAACTTCAACCTGGTTCCTTCTCTCCTCGCTCAGCTCGATGATTATGCACAAGGGAAAGTCCGGGAAAAATGCCTCGGCTTGACCCTGAAATCGGCGTCAGATCTTTCATTCGAAGATAAAAACTTCATACTGGAAAATTTCTTCATGGCGAACTGGGACCGGATGATCGATCCTTACCCCCGGTATCGTGAGCTGCTCGATAAACGGGGTCGACAAGCGTCTAGCGATACGGTGACACGGACACAGACCTATTTCAAAGAACAGGATTGGCGCGACCTCCAGGTCTGGTTTACCCTAACCTGGTTTGATCCGTACTGGCGCACACGGGACGACTTTATTCGCGGGCTTTTTCAAAAGGGGAAAGGGTTTACGGAAGAAGAAAAGGCCGCTCTTATCCAGAAACAATTGGGGATCTGCGGAGACGTTGTACAAAAGCACAAAGAGGTGATGGAACGTGGCCAAATTGAGATCACCACAACCCCCTTTTATCATCCGATCCTGCCGCTCTTATGCGATACAGACGCCGCACGAATGGCCATGCCCCATACGGCACTGCCGCAGGAGCGGTTCTCCAATCCCGAGGATGCCCGCTTGCAGATTCAGCGCGCCATAGATGATCACCAGCGCCGTTTTGGCCGTGCCCCCAAGGGCATGTGGCCGTCGGAAGGCTCTGTTTCAGAGACAGTGGCCGGGCTTTTTGCCGACTGCGGAATCGACTGGATTGCAACCGATGAAGCCGTGCTGGCAGCCTCCTTCGGGGATCAACCGTTTGTACGGGAAGACCTCTACGAACCGTACCAATTTCAAAAAGACGGGAAATCGATTCAGCTTTTTTTCCGTGACCACGAGCTCTCGGATGCCATCGGTTTTGTCTACAGCTCCTGGGATCCGCGCACGGCTGCAGAAGACTTCATCAAGCGTTTGCACGGCATTCGCGAACGTCTACGTATATCCGATGGGGACACACCCCGTCCGCACGTAGTCCCTGTCATTTTAGATGGGGAAAACTGCTGGGAATATTACGAGCAGGATGGGGCCCTTTTTCTCCGAGAGCTCTATGGCCGCTTATCCGAAGATCCTCTGCTCCAGACGGTGAGGGGAAGTGACTATTTGGCCAAATCCCCCGCGACCCGCACCCTTTCAAAACTCTGGTCAGGCTCCTGGATCAACAGCAATTTCGCTATCTGGATCGGACATCGGGAAGATAATCGAGCATGGGATTTACTGCAAAGAACACGCCGTTTTTTAACCGATCATATCCATCGTCATCCCGAGTTGTCCGAGAGCGCCGAAGTGAAGCTAGCGTGGGAAGAAATTTATACGGCTGAAGGGAGTGACTGGTGCTGGTGGTACGGCGATGACCACTCCTCCGCCAATGATCTCACCTTCGACTACCTCTTTCGGAAACATTTAATGAACGTCTACACGCTCCTCGGAGCGAAGATTCCTGACGACCTTTATACCGCCATCAAAACGCATGCCCAGCCTGAAAATATCAAGGCACCGTTCGACTTTATTACCCCAAAAATTGACGGCCGAACAACAAGCTATTACGAGTGGCAAGCCGCTGGTATATACCAAACCGAATCGGGGGGAACCGGAACCATGCACCGGGTTCAAAATACCATCAAATCGATCTATTTTGGATTTGATTTGAAGAATATGTACCTGCGCCTGGACCTCACTCGGCCTGTTGGAGACCCCGCAGTGAAGGAATGTCTCTTTAAATTGAGCTTTTCACAGCCCTCAGACACCCTAATTACCTTCAGCTTTGAAGGGTCTGAGCCCCACCTGTCGATCAGTCGAGGGTCAGGAATTGCCAAAACAGCTCCCGGGGCCCAGCTCAAAGCGGACAAAATCATTGAAATCGCTCTGCCCTTGGGTCTCTTAAATGCTGACCCTAAATTTGGCCTTTCCTGGCATGTTTTATTAGAACGGGGCGGGAGCACCTTAGAGCGCTGGCCTCTCCAAAATCCACTCAACATTCCCTACCCTACCGAAGAAGTTTTTGCGAATAGTTGGGTTCTCTAATCTAAGTACAGCCAACTCCAGGCACCGAGAAGAATCAATATAACGCATTATTTAAAACTGACAGGGGGACAATAAACCCTTGAATCTTCTTCCCCTCACCGACGGATAATACTTCCGATAACATATATTATGTTTCATTATTACATGGCCTCGCTGGGCTATCCACGCTCTATCCTCCTTCCGGGATATTGCCTAATATGCGCTGCCACCGTCGATCCAATATCAACCTCTCGAAACTGCTTTAAGCTTTTAGACTTAGCACTCACAGGACATGCAGAATTTGCGAACTTTTCGGGCACGAACGGTCTTACGGTGTCTGGATTACCTTGAAGAGGTCTGACTATTGGCGAAGATTCTTTCGTGGTGAGGGGTACCCCAAAAAGACCCTTAAAGAGTCTTGCGATTGGGGGTCGAGCAAGAAGGCGATTTGACAGAAGATTGTATCCATCACCCCCTCTTTCAAAAACCCATGAAAGGGGCAAGCCAGGGAGGGCCACCAAAAACCACAGATACCCCCCTTAAATGCACCTTTTGAAAAAACACCGCGAAAGAAGGGGGTTATCCCAGGTCGTTTTTCAAATTTTAGGGGCCTAAAAACGCATTTTTATGCGTTTTTCGTCGAGAAAATGCGTTATTTTTCGTTATTTTGGGCTTAGGAAGGGGTGGCGGTGGAATCGGCCTGATAAAAACCGACCCCCAGAAGCACATAGCCCCCCACCAACAAGAAGGGTGACAGGGTACTTGCCCAATTTTGACCGGAAGGATCAGTCCAACACAATAAGACAAAACCTACAACAACCGAGAAAAGACCAGCGAGCAGCCACTTTTTGGCAGAAGAGGGAAAAGAAATCCGCGAGACCGGAGCAGCAGGCACTGCAGTCAATTGGCGGCGAGGATTTTTAGCCATTTTTCACTGAAGAAGCCGATGAGGATTGCTGTTTTTTCAATTCGAGAATCTTTTGACGTAACTCTGCGCTTTGTTTTCGGTCGCCCTTTTGACGCACGACACTTTCTAACGCTTCTAAAGCGGGGAGAAACTCAGGCCGCAAGGCTAATTCTGCCTTATATGCGGAGATTGCGCTATCCCCCTGATTTTGGAGTCGGTAGATTTCCCCTTCCTGGTATAATCCCCCCGCAGGCATCGCCTTCGTCAGCTTTTTGACCTGCTGCAGAGCATCCAAAGCGGCATCATAATTGGCCTTGTCTTTGTTCACAACGGCATAATTCAGCCATACCATGGGATCTTTGGGCCATTCTTTGATGATCGATTTATAAAGCGTCAGGGCTTCGTCGGGGTGTTTTTGACGGAAATAGATATTGGCAAGACGAACCTGTGTTTCATAATCGTCGGGATGATGTCTCAAATACTTCGAGAGTTCTGCCATGGCATAATCGGCCAACCCTAACGTATCAAACATCACCCCTGCGTAATAAAACAACTGCTCGCTGTTTTCCCCCAAATTTCGGGCTTTATCGAGAGCATTGAGTGCTTCGTCGTAGTATGCGGGGCCTTTGGCGTAATTCGAGAGTGCGATACTCGTCCACAAACGATAATCGTCAGGGTGTGCAGTCAGTTCGGATTTAGCGGATTCAATTTGGCGGTCGGCATCTGCAGCGGAAACAGATCCCGTAGATAACCGTGCATTTCCGGGTTCCAGGAATCGGTAGGCCCGGAAGGTTACCGCCAGGACAATAATCCCGACAGCAACAAATCCGGCATTCCAGGCGTTGGAGTGCTTACTCGGCTGCGCCGTCGGTGTCTGTGGTATCTCGTTCCAGAAGGACATCGCCTAAGGTAAGAGGGTCCTGGTTTTGCGTCGCATACTGCGCGACCATTTGCCGTTCTTCGTCACGGTCATGACGGCGCACAGAAAGTTCTACACGACGGTCTTTTTTATCGGTGCGAACGACCTTCGCGGTGATTTCTTCACCAACAGCAGGAATCTTCTCATGGCCCTGAATATCCAGAGACAATTCTTTGATCCGCACATACGCATCGATCCCGGAAGACAGCTCCACAGAGATATCCTGATCGCGCACCTGCGTCACCTTGCCCGTAACAGACTGACCCACACGCAACGTATTTATCGGGTCCTGCTGCAAGTGCTTGAGGGAAAGAACAATGCGTTCCGCTTCGGGTTTTACATCCATCACGACCGCTTCAACGTCCTGTTTCTCGGCAACCATATCCGAAGGTTTTTTAATTTTTTTAGTCCAGGAAAAATCTGAAATATGGATCAATCCTTCCACACCTTCCGGCAGCATGACAAACGCACCGAACGAGGTGAGATGTGTCACCGGCCCTTTGATACGGCTTCCCACCGGATGGGCAGCCTTGACCAGATCCCAGGGGCTTTCACCCGCACGCTTCAGAGAAAGTGAAATCTTTTCTTTGCTCGGGTCAATGAGAATCACTTTCACATCCACCGTTTGCTGAGCTTTCACAAAATCCTGCGGCCGCGGATTACGATCTTTCCAGGAAAATTCGCTCACATGAATGAGACCTTCGATGCCGGGCTCCAACTGCACAAAAGCACCAAAATTTGTCAACGTGGTGACACGGCCTTTCACAATGCTTTGCAGCGGATAACGCTGCGGCACGCTATCCCAGGGCCGCGGCAAGAGCTGCTTGCGGCTTAAGGAAATGCGCGGCGGCTGCGTCGTGGTGTCGTACTTAATTACTTTGAGCTGAACAGCCTCGCCTTCTTTGAGCCCCGCTTCTTCGATTTTGTCGATGCGGTGCCAGGAAATTTCGGAAATGTGCAGGAGACCTTCGATGCCGCCGATGTCAACAAAGGCGCCGAACTTCTGAAGACTAGCGATGCGGCCTTCAACAGTCGACCCTTCCGCGAGCGTAGCGAGTGTGGTCTCACACTGCTTTGTCCGATCCTGTTCAATGAGCTTGCGGCGAGAAACAACCACATTGGATTTATGTTTATCCATTTCGGTGATCGCTACTTGAATTGTTTTATTGAGCCACGCATCCACATCGCGAATCGGACGCATATCGAGCTGAGAGCCGGGAAGGAACGCGTCCATGCCGATATCCACGACATAGCCACCTTTGACCTTACGGCGAATCACGCCATCAACCGGAGTCTGGGATTGGAAAGCGGCAAAGAGCTTGTCCCAGGCGGTCATCTCGCGGGCGGAGCGCCAGGACACTTTGGTGTAACCGTCTTGACCGCCCTGCTGGCGGACGAGCACGGGAACGGAGTCGCCTTCTTTAAACGGCAAGGCAGCGGTTTCAAAATCAGGAAATTCTGCTTTCGGGATGAGGCCTTCCATCTTTTGGCCAATATCAACGAGTACGCCTTCCGCGGATTTGCTTAAAACGCGGGCATTCACAACCGTGCCGGTATTGACCTTCTCGGGGGATGCCGCGAGAAGTTCGTCCATGGACATATCATCAATCAATAATTTTTCTTCCACCATACCCCGTCCTCCAAACCAATTTTTTCGTGTAAAACGAGTATACCATTTCCCCGGTACGGCTTATTCGATCGTGTCGAGAAAACGATGCAAAATCCACGCAAGTCCTACCGCTG
The DNA here is from genome assembly GCA_964506645.1 of uncultured Elusimicrobia bacterium. Classification (GTDB taxonomy): domain Bacteria; phylum Elusimicrobiota; class Elusimicrobia; order 2-01-FULL-59-12; family 2-01-FULL-59-12; genus CAZDML01. The sequence continues at coordinate 16,393 of CAZDML010000010.1, forward strand.
CCACAACCACAGCAAAATAAGCCAGTTTCCCTGCCATTTCCCCCAGCATGCGCACCAGAGTTGGCATCAGAACCAATACGAGCAGCGTGAAAATCTGAGCCCGGAGGATCCAACGCAATACCAGTTTATGGTTCATGATCAAGCTCCTTTACTTTTTGCATCACCAAGTCGCTAAACGCCTGATAGGCCTCCCGCCCGTCATCCGCAGGAGGCTGAAGCGCTTTCCCAAATCGCACGGTAATGGGAAAAAAATGAGACATCTGATCGGAGTTACGAATGCAGACCGGGACGACCTGGGCTCCGGTCTTACAGGCGATCATGCCCACTCCTGGCTTGGCTTTCCATTGTTTCTCCCCCTGACGACGTCCGCCCTCCGGAAAAAGCAGTAGGCTTTCTCCTGTTTCCAGTACTTTCATGGCCGTTTTAAACGACCCAATATCGTGAACCCCGCGTTTCACAGGAAAGGAATTGACGCGACGGATATACCATCCAATAAACGGGACATGGAACAACTCTTCTTTGGCGAAATAGTGAATCGGATAGGGAATCGAGCTTCCAACCAGATTCGGATCTGCCAGCGAACGATGGTTCGCCGCAAAAATCGTGGGCTGTCCATGGGGTGGGATATGTTCCCGTCCCAGGATACGACGCCGCCAGCCGAAACGAAAAAGAAATCGAGACAGGTTCCAACCAATGAAATAGAGCGACGGGCTGTAGTACGGGTTGGCGGCTTTAGGCCCCTTATCCACGAATCTGCTCCAGGAGCGACCAGAAGGTAGGGAAAGAGGTTGCCACACAGCCCACGTCTTCAATCGTCGTCGGACCCTCGGCCGTCAGCGCGGCGATCGCCAAACACATCGCCAAGCGGTGATCGCCGTGGCTTTTCACAATCGCGCCCTTCAGCCGAGTCGGGCCTTCAATCTCCAGTCCGTCAGGAAGCTCGGTAATTTGCGCACCCATCTTGGAAAATTCTTCGCGGAACGTTGAGAGGCGATCGGATTCTTTCACGCGCAGCTCTTTGGCATCGCGAATGATCGTCTTTCCTTTGGCTTGAGTCGCGAGTGTTGCGAGAATCGGAATCTCATCAATCGCCCGCGTCACCATTTCAGAATCGATTGTAGTGGCCTTTAAATTCGATTTAAGGGCGCGAACATCCGCCACTGGCTCTCCGCACCACTCCGTAGCCTGATCGAGCTTTAAAACGCCGCCCATCGCTTTTACAGCATCCAAAAATCCGGTACGTGTCGGGTTCACGCCCACATGCCGCACCACAATCTCCTTATCCGCGAGTAAAAGTCCGGCCGCTAGCATAAACGCCGCGCTCGATAAATCACTCGGCACTTTAAATTGAGAAGCGCGGAGGGTGGCCGTGCCCTGAACGCTCACCGTCTGGCCTTTTTCCTCGACGATAACCGAGGAGGCACGCAACATGCGTTCCGTATGATCGCGCGAACGCTGCGGTTCCACCACTTCGGTCGTACCGGATGCGTAGAGTCCCGCCAAAAGAATGGCCGACTTCACTTGGGCACTGGCGACCGGGCTTTCCCAGCGAATGGTGCGAACGGAGCGTGTGCCAGCGATCTTAAGCGGCAGTTGTTCCGGGTTTTTCCCCACGGCGCGAAAATTGGCGCCCATCTGCGACAGCGGCTTCATGACGCGTCCCATTGGCCGGCGAGAGAGGGATGCGTCACCAACCAGCTCGCATTCAAACGGATGTCCGGTGAGCACGCCCATCATAAGGCGAGCTGTCGTGCCGGAGTTACCGCAATCAAGCGATTTGGAAGGCGCTTTCAGCCCTTCCAATCCTTTCCCGTGAATCTGAAGTGTCGTCCCACTTTGATCAATCTGAATTCCAAGGTCACGGAAAATCTGAACGGTCGACAGACAGTCTTCGCCTGTTAAAAAATTCTCAACGGTACAAACGCGGTTGGACAAGGCGCCTAGAATCACGGCGCGGTGTGAAATCGATTTATCCCCCGGAACTTCTACGGTTCCTCGAACGCGCGTCGTTGGAGCGATCTTTTTATTGTCCATGGAACAACGGACGGCGGTAGCGGTGGGACTTCTGGAGGAAGGACGAAAGGGCCGGGCGCGGAAGTGCGGATTCAAAACGTGACAACGCGCGCCGCAGCAAGCGAATAGCGCGCTTCACCTCGGCCGCATTCATCTGAAAAATCTGGCGCCACTGATCCGGATCCGCAGATGCGACGCGCGTCATATCCCGGAACGATCCGGCAAAGAGTTTTTTGAGCTGCGCTTGATGGCTCGCCCCCTGAACGGTGTGAACGAGGGCATGGGCGAGCGCATGAGGCAAGTGACTCACGAGCGCAACGGCGCGATCATGGGCTTGCGCAGAAAGCACCTGGGGGACAGCCCCCGCATCCTTCCACATTTTGACGAGACGAGCGGTGTTCGCATTCTTGAGCGGCACCAGCACACAGGTCGCGTGTTCATAGAGGTCAACGTGCGCCGCCTCGATCCCAACCCGATGCGAGCCCGCCAGCGGATGGCCACCAATGAACTGGACCGATCGCGGCAAACGAATGCGGGACACGGCTTTCAAGACCGCGCCTTTGACGCTACCCACATCCGTGAGCAGAGTGCCTGGTTTTACAAACGGAAGAAGTTTTCGGACGGTGGGGGCAATAGTATCAACGGGCGTGCAGAGGACAACAATATCTGCCTCACGAACAGCCGACCACTCTGTCGACAGGACATCGATGGCGTTACGCTGCTGTGCCTGCCGCAGTTTCGCGTGTGAACGACCAATACCGATCACGCGGTAACGACCGGTTCGTTTCAAGGCGAGTCCGAGGGATCCCCCCATCAGGCCTACGCCAATGATCGCGACGGTCGTCTTGGCCATGGATCAGAGTGTGCGTCCTACCGCACCGGCCACAAGGCGAAGGTCGCCCATGAGTCGCGCGAATTGCTCTGGCACGAGTGACTGCGGCCCATCGGATAACGCTTCTTCCGGCTTCGGATGGACTTCAATGATAAGACCATCCGCTCCCGCAGCAATCGCCGCTTTGGCCATCGGCGCAATAAAGTCTCGCACACCAACACCGTGGGATGGATCTACGATAATCGGCAAGTGACTCAAGTGCCGAATGACGGGAATCGCGTTCAAGTCCAACGTGAACCGTGTTGAGGTTTCGAACGTACGAATACCACGCTCACAAAGCATCACGTTATAATTACCGTTCGTCATTAAATATTCGGCGCTCATCAACCATTCTTCAATGGTGGTCGCCAGCCCGCGTTTCAAGAGCACGGGTTTCTTGGCTTTTCCTACGACTTTAAGCAGATCGAAGTTTTGTACGTTTCGTGCGCCAATTTGAATGATGTCCGAATATTCTTCCACAAGCTTCACATCGTTCAAATTCATCACTTCCGTGATGATGGGAAGTCCGGTGTGTTTGCGCGCATCCGCAAGAAGGCGCAACGCTTTTTCACCGTGTCCCTGGAAAGCGTACGGCGAGGTCCGCGGCTTAAAGGCACCGCCACGAAGCACTTTTGCACCAGCCGCTCTCACCGCATCGGCCGTAATCATGAGGCGCTCTTTGGTATCAACAGAACAGGGGCCGGCCATCACCACGACGTCTGAACCGCCTATTTTTGTTCCGCCAGGCAATTCAATGATGGTATTTTCCTTTTTAAATTCACGGCTGACGAGTTTATAGGGTTTGGAGATCGGCGTAATACTTTCTATGCCGTCCATCGCCAGGAAAATATCCTTTGTTAAAATAGCGTTCGGACCAATCACCCCAATCACGGAGACATCTTTGCCACGGGTGGTGTGTGGCGAAAAACCGAGCTCTTTAATTTTTTTGCTAATGGTTTCAACCTGCTGTTTGGTGGCATCCTGCTTGAGTGTAATGATCATGCGTCTAAGACCTCCCGAAGAATATTGAGAAACAACTTATTTGCCGCCGGCAGCCCAAAAGTCACGCGGATGTGATTCGGAAATCCGTATTCATCCATCGCGCGAACAATAACGCCGCGTTTCATCATCGCTTCAAAAACAGCCTGGCCTTTATGTGGGAAGACATCCATCAAAAAGAAATTTCCAATCGAGGGCAGTACCGGCAGTCCCCAGGTCGAAAGCACAGGCAGCACCGTTTTACGCCCGTCTTTCACCAGCTGAATGCTGTGACGCACATGCACCGTATCCTCCAACGACGCTTCTGCGGCCACTTGCCCAGCGGTGCTCACGTTAAACGGTGGCCGTGCGCGGTCGAGCGCACGGATGACGGAGGCATCGGCAAACCCATACCCGACCCGTAGACCGGCCAACGCATGCACTTTAGAAAACGTCCGCAAAACAATCAGGTTCGGAAAACGCCCGCGCAGAGCCAGAGTATCTGGATAATCAGAAGCCAGCGCTTTGGCATATTCGTAGTACGCTTCATCCACAACCACCAGCACCGGCGTGGGGCGTCCGGCATTGATTTCCGAGACACGCTGCAGAAACGTGTCGAGCTCCTGGGCGGTGTTATACGTCCCCGTCGGATTGTTTGGGTTGGCGATGAAAACGATTTTCGTCGAGGGCTCAATCGCCTTCGCCATCGCTGTCAGATCATGACGAAATTCGTGCATCGGCACGGCAATCGTTCGCGCACCCATCAAGTCTGCCGCCATCTGATAACGGATAAACGCGTGGTTGGACACGACGATGGAATCGTCCGCGTTTAAAAACGTTTTCCCCAGAAGCTCAATTAGCTCATCGCTACCTGCCCCCACAATCACTTCACTCGAATCCGTTTTATATCTCTTTGCCAGGGCCTTGCGTAGGGAAGCGCTCGCACCGTCGGGGTAAAAGAAAAAAGCTTTTCCCGCTTTGGCGACCGCCTTGAGGGCACGAGAGGAGGGACCCAAGGGGTTTTCATTGGAAGCCAGCTTCACCATTTTCTTAAGGCCCAGCTCTCGGCGCACGCTTTCCAGTGAACGTCCCGGCAAATAGGGTTCAAACCCTTTTACCTGGGGGCGAATAAGCGCATCAACAATATTGGCCAACTCTGCTCGATTCATACAATTCCGGAATGACTCAGGATTCGGTCCGAGGATACGACCCGAGGATTTTTAAAAAGGCGCAGGATTTTTCCAACTGGCGTAGCGCATTCTGCACCCGCTTTTCAGAATGATGACCCAGAAAATCGACGAAGAACACGTACTCCCAGGCTTTCTGGCGAGTTGGACGCGATTCGATTTTTGTCATATTGAGCTTATACCGTTTGAAAGGTGCCAACATATCGGACAGAGCGCCCACACGGTCTTTAATCGAAAACATAATGGAGGTTTTGTCATGACCGGTCGGTGACGGCTCTGTTTTACCGATCACATAGAACCGCGTAAAGTTATAGGTCATATCTTCGATCTGGGATTCGAGCACATCCAAACCGTACAACTCCGCAGCCAGTTTGGAGGCGATGGCAACCGATTTCGGTGTTTTGTGTGCTCGCTTCGCAGCTTCCGAAGTCGATGAACATTCAATAATGTGCAGTCCGGGGCAATGTTCTTCCACCCACTTTGCACACTGCGCAATGGCCTGATAATGAGTAAAAAGCGTTGTTATCTTTCCGCTGCGATATTCAGACAGTCGACCCAGCAAATAGTGGTGAATCGGCAGCTGAATTTCTGCACAGATCGACAAATCCGATTCGACGAACATATCCAGTGTGTGATTCACCACACCTTCCGTAGAATTTTCAATCGGCACGACCCCGTAATCCGCACGCGTGCGTTCTACTTCCGAAAAAACATCAGGAATAATACGACAAGGAATCAGTTTCACGCCTTTGCCAAAACATTTCAGTGCGGCCTGATGGGTAAACGTGCCTTCGGGCCCGAAGTAGGCAATCTGAAAATCCTTCTGCAGGCTGCGGCAGGCATGCACCACTTCATGGAACACCTGACTGACCGCATCATTGGACAAAGGCCCACGGTTTCTGCGCTTTAAGTGCTGCATCAACTCATGTTCACGTCCGGGCATAAAGATCGGCTGCCCGCTTTTCTTTTTTAAATTGCCAATCGACTTCACCAACTGTCCTCGCTCATTGAGCAGGCGAAGAAGCCCTTCATCTAAACGATCTATTTTTTTGCGTAGATGTTGAAGTGATGCCATTTAGCTGCCCTTTTGTTTCATGATCAATGAGACTTGCCGATTGCCTGTCTTATCGCGTCGGTACGAAAAATACTGCTGCGTATGCCGAGTGCACGTCGCCTGTGACTGAATGTGCTTCGCAGGGATCCCAAGCGCTACAGCTTGCGCACGCAGAGCCCGATTTAAATCCACCCTCCAGCGTGATTCCTGACGAAAACGACTTCCCGGAAAATATCTAGCCACATCCCAACCCACTTCAAAACAACATCCGCCGATCGAGGGCCCCAACACCATATACACATCCGAACGACGAACACCCCATCTCTTTCGCGCGACCCGCAAGGCACGTTTTAGAATCTTTTTTTGAACACCGCGCCAGCCGGCATGCAACACGCCAACGACTCCCTGTCGAGGTGCGGATAAAAAAATGGGGACGCAGTCCGCAGTAAAAATGCCCAGAGGTTGCTGCAGCTGATTCGTGAGCAATCCATCCGATCCGGAATACTCATGCGCCGTCGTGAGTCGCGGGACAATAGTGACACGTGCGCCATGCACTTGCTCCGCTGTAGCCACAGCAGACGGCCAGCCCTGCTTTTTCAAATAACGCTGAAGGGCCTGCGGTGTGCGGACATGCCCATCGAAAGCGGTGGTCGTCTGAATGACGGCCCCTATCATTTTTCTTTCTGGAAAAATTGAGAGGTGTCTTCGGTCCCGGTCTGCACACCACGAACGGCCATCATGACTTCTTCCGGATTGGACGCAGCGGCTAGGGCCGTCTCGAGACTGATTTCACCCTTATTGATGAGCTCCACCAGCGCTTGATGGAAAGTCTGCATGCCGTAATAAGCGCCTTGTTTCATAAGTGCGGAAATTTCACCCAACTGGTTTTCTAGAATGTGCTTGCGGACCAGCGGCGTGACCACCATAACTTCGACGGCAGGCACACGACCAGAACCAGAGGCATGCGGCAAGAGACGTTGCGAAATCACACCGCGCAGCGTGTCTCCAAGCATAAATCGAACTTGATTTTGTTGGTGCGGTGGAAACACGTCGATAATACGGTTCACGGTCTGCATGGCATCAATCGTATGAATGGTGGAAAGCACCAAGTGGCCGGTTTGCGCGGCCGTAAGCGCCGTGGCCATGGTTTCCATATCTCGCATTTCGCCGACCAGAATCACGTCTGGATCTTCGCGCACCACGTGTTTGAGCGCTTCAGGAAACGATAGTGTATCCTGACCAATCTCACGCTGAGACAAAATGGATTCTTTATCTTCATGCACAAATTCGATAGGGTCTTCGACGGTCACAATGTGGCGACTGCGCGTGCTGTTAATGTAATCGAGCATGGCCGCAAGCGTGGTCGATTTACCGCTGCCCGTCGTTCCGGTCACAAGCACAAGCCCGCGCGGTTCGTCAGCAATTTTGCGGATGACGCTGGGCAGCTTGAGCTGCTCAAACGAAGGAATGAAGGACGGGACCACACGAATCGCCATATTAACAACGCCACGCTGACGATACACATTCACGCGAAAACGACCCATGCCCTCGACAGAAAGGGCCAGGTCGCATTCCAGATTTTTTTCAAAGGTCTGCATCTGACGCTGACTTAAAATACTTTTGACCCAACCTTCCACTTGTTCCGCGGGAACCGCTTCCTGAGTACGCGTGGACAGGGAACCGTCGGCGCGAAAAACGGCGACGCGGTTCGATCGGATATGCAGATCCGATGCATTTTTATCCACCATTGCTTTAAGTAATACTTTGAGGTCCATAGGTGATTACGGGTTCAGGAGGAGCGCAGTTTACTTCCCTTCATTCGCAAGAAGGCAGGGCGTTGCAGTTCTTCCTCTAAGTTTTTGTGACGGTGGTCGGGTCCATCGGCGGCTTCCGGTGCATCCGCTGTGCCTGCCGCTGCCGTACGCAGGGGAGCGCGTCGCTCCACGCCATTGGTTCGAGCACGGGTTGCCGGCGCTGCGCGACGATTAGCAATCCCGGTTCGGATAGACGGAAATCCCGTCGCAATGACGGTAATCTGTATGCGGTCTTCCAACGTATCGTCAAACGCATGGCCGTAAAACACATGGGCTTCCGGACAGGCGCTGTAAATATAGTTCATGGCTTCGCCGACTTCATGCAGCGTAATGTCGCGGCTGCCCACGATGTTCGCGATCACGCCTTTGGCGCCATCAATCGTGACATCTTCCAAAAGAGGATTCTTGAGAGCAGCCTGGGCGGCACGCAGTGCCCGGTCCGGCCCACGCGCTTCCCCAATGCCCATCAGGGCTTCTCCGGCGCCCGTCATCACCGTGCGCACGTTGGCGAAATCCATATTGATTTCGCCCGGATGCGTAATGACATTTGAAATTGCCTGCACGGCCTGACGCAAGACGTCGTCAGCAATACGAAACGCATCTTCAAAGCGTGTGGTTGGCTCCACAATTGACAGAAGACGGTCGTTGGGAATCACAATCAGCGTATCGCAATACGCCTTTAAATCTTTCAGGCCATTTTCTGCTTGCCCAAGCTTCACACGTCCTTCAAATTGAAACGGCCGTGTCACAATGCCAACGGTCAGCGCTTTGCATTCTTCTTTGGCAATGCGTGCCACCATTGGAGCGCCGCCCGTCCCGGTGCCGCCGCCCATGCCGGCGGTCACAAACACCATGTCGGAGCCCATAATGGCTTCTTTAATCTTATCCACACTTTCTTCAGCGGCCTGACGGCCCATCGTGGGATTTCCCCCCGCTCCCAGTCCGCGGGTAATCTTCTCCCCCAACTGAACCACCATGGGTGCCTTGCTGCGCCGTAACGCCTGAGCGTCGGTGTTGGCCGCAATAAATTCAACGTGCTTGAGTCCGGCTTCGATCATGCGGTTGACGGCGTTTCCGCCGCCCCCGCCTACACCGATAACGCGGATAGTCGCAGGCTGCTCGCGAATGTCTTCGGCAAGCTTAATGCGCATTAAAACGCCTCCTCGACCCACTCCCGAATACGTTTGACCAAGGATCCCGAAGCCACACGCGCACGGCGTGATGTTTGTGTCGCAGCGTTGTTCCACTGACCATCGCCACGGTAAGGGAACGTCAGTAGTCCAATCGCTGTGGCATAGCTGGGATGACCGATGAGCTCACTTTTTCCGATCACACCCTGCGGCAGCCCGACACGTGCCGACAACTGCAGAATCCGCTCCGCCGCTTGATCGATGCCCTTCAGCAGCGATCCACCGCCGGTCAGAATGGCTCCGCCCGGCACGATACGATCGGAATAGCCGGAGTCCTGCACCTTTTCTGCTGCAAGCGCAAAAATTTCTTCCACACGCGGCTCGATGATATCGATAAGGAATCGTCGGCTCACTTTGCGGAACGTTCGGCCGTCCATGGCGGTGAAACTGACTTCGGCTTCATTCTGTTCCAGAAGGCTCGCCATCGCGACGCCGTAATTTTCTTTGATCTGCTGCGCCTGAGAAAGCGATGTGCGCAGCCCGTAAGCGAGGTCTCGGGTGATCGCATCGGCACCGATCGGGAGCTTTTCCGTGAAGTGCACACTGCCATCGAAATACACGGCGATATCCGTTGTCTGTCCACCAATATCAATCAACAGACATCCGAGATCCCGCTCTTCCTGCGTCACAACCACTTCACCGGCTGCGAGCAGTCCGTAAATCGGCTCGGTCACGGCAAAACCTGCGACGTTAATCGCTTTAAAAATATTGTTCAAATGGGAACGTGACGCTGTGACGATGTGCACATCAACTTCCAGCAACGACCCTTCCATCCCCACCGGATTGGGAACGCCCTGCTGACGGTCCAGAGTGAAACCCTGAGGAATCGTGTGAATAATTTCGCGATCGGCCGAGAGGTGTACAGCCTGTGCGCTTTCGATGGCTTTCTCAACGTCTTCCGCGGTAATTTCTTTATCGGTCCGGGCAATATTGAGCGCGCCATGATTGTTAAATGTTTGGAGGTGATTGCCGCGGATTGAAATCGTGAATTCCTTCACCATTTCTTTGGCCGCATCTTCGGCTTCTTCACAGATGCGCTGTACGGCACGGGCTGTTTCGTCAATATTAATGACGACGCCGCCCTTAAGACCTCCGGGACAGGCGCTACGCGAACCGCCGAGAATTTCAATCTGCCCGGTCTGAGCATCTTTGCGGCCAATGACACAAGCAACCTGCGCACTGCCGATGTCTAAACCCGCCACGATGTCTTGTTTGGACATGAATTCGCTCCTCTGACCCCTGCAGCTATTTAAAGTTATACACCTTTCGGACGAACAACGATACGGCCTTGTTCAAAAAATCGAAGGTCGGCTACGGCCGCTCCACCCAAGCGGTCATGGGCATCCTCGAGAACCCGGGCCACATACTGCGCTTTCTTGGCCGCCGAAGCAGGATCCGGATGCCCCCACATGACCTGCGCCCCTGTATCAAGAACAAGCACCATCTCCCCTTCCGGGGACCGCCGCACACTTCTCACTCGCGTCCAGAATAGAGACGAGCGAGACACCCGCCCTATCCACTGACGTTCCGCAGCATGGATCTCTCCGACGGGAATGTTAATCTCCGGGAGCGCCGCATGCGCTCCTTCCGGCAAAGAAAAGATCACGCCATTAGAATCAATGGCTTGTCCAGGCCACCGCGCAACCGCCACGCGCGGTTCAAGCCGGAGGACAATCCGATTCGCACGAAATTGTTTTTCAAAAACCACATTCCCGATTTCGGGATATCTTTTCTGTAGCTTGCGGCTCACCCGCCCACACACTCCCGGGATCCACAACCAGGTGGTCTGTGTCGGCATTTCCTGCAACACCGGCAAGCCGCCGAGCGTCCCAACAGCCTGCACATCGACAGGCGGTGCAGGCCGAAAACTGATATGCGTCAGCACCCACTCGCGGCGCGTGACCAGGCCCATTGTAAAACCAGCCACTAACATGAAGACAGCCGTGCGACGCACAGCCCGGTGTACGAGCTGTTTAATTTCTTCCCGGTGCCGTTGGCGCAACACGACGTGCTGTTTACGCAAGGAGCGTTTTGCGGGCAGAGTCTTTGTCCGGCTCGATCGACTCGTACGGCTAATGCGACGCAAGCGAGTACTCCGCAATTTTCAATACGAGAGCATCAAAATCATATCCTGCCGCGCGCGCTGCTTCCGGAAGAAGCGATGTCTCTGTCATACCGGGAATGGTGTTGACTTCCAGCAGCATCGGACCGCGGCGGACATCCACAATCAAATCGACACGAGCCACAGCCCTCGTTCCTAACACCTTGCAGGCCCCCAACGCGAGTGCTCGCGATTTACGGGCCGCGGCGGTGGAAATACGCGCTGGTAAAATATGTCGCGATCCGCCCTGTGCGTATTTGGCATGAAAGTCGTAGAACGTCCGCGCCTGGGGAACGATTTCAATGATCGGCAACGTTGTTTTCCCCAAAACCCCTACCGTAATTTCCGGCCCTTTTAAAAATTTTTCAATGAGTGCGCAGCCGCCGTAACGAAAGGCCAGTCGCAACGCGCTGGCAAGCTGTCCAGGACGCTTCACAACCGAAACACCGATCGCCGACCCCTGGGACGCCGGCTTCACCACCACCGGATATCCCGTGCGTCGCACCCAGGATGCCACCATAGACGCCTCTTGCCGCGTCACGGCCAGCCATGGGGCGCTCGAAAGCTTCGCCGAATCAAAGAGCTGTTTGCTGATGACTTTATCCATCGCGGCGGCGGAAGCCAACACTCCCGACCCTGTGTAAGGAATGCCCATCTCGTCCAACACACTTTGGATGCGACCGTCTTCGCCGCCCGGTCCATGCAACGCCATGTAAGCAAACGTGATGTTGGCTTTTTTCAGTGCTCGTGCAGGATTCCCCCGCGGATCGACCGCTTTGGCGCGGAAACCTTGCCGTTGGAGCGATGCGAGTATCGCTTTCCCTGTTTTCAGAGAAATGCTTCGTTCAGCGGAATCGCCGCCCATGAGCACGCCGATCATGCGGCGCTTCAGCCACGATCGAATGTTCACGCCCATTCTCCAACGAGTTTTATCTCCGGCTCGAGACGGACCTGGAACTTTTCAAAGACCTGCTGCTGCATAAGATTCATCAAGATTCGCACATCGGCCGCGGTGGCGCCGCCGGTGTTGATAATAAAATTAGCATGACGTTCCGAAATCTGCGCAGCGCCTTGTTTTTTTCCCTTCAAACCGGCCTGTTCCACCAAACGTGCCGCGTAATTTCCTTCCGGATTTTTAAAGACCGAACCGCAATTATTTGTACCCAACGGTTGTGTTTTCGAACGGTACTGAAGCAGCGCGTCAATGCGATTTATTATAGAACTTCGATCTTCCGCTTTCAAACGCAGGGTAGCACCCAAAACCCATTGATTTTCCAATCTGGAATGGCGGTATGAGAAGGCGATTTTCTCGGGGTTCCAGGTTTCAAAAACCCCCTGTTCGTTAAGGATGTCTACGGAATGCACAACATGCCCCAACCAGCCCTCCTTGGTCCCTGCATTCATCACAAGTCCCCCGCCAATCGTTCCAGGCACCCCGATCAAGGGTTCCAGGCCCGCAAGCCCCTTGTCTGCGCATTGTTTGGATAAAGCAGGCATCATGGCGCCGGCGCCCACTTTCACAGTAACACCCTCGATTTCGACGTGTTTAAAATCACCCTGCAGATGAATCACCAGACCACGAATGCCCTGGTCTGAAATCAAAAGATTAGATCCTGCCCCGATAAAAAATATGGGCAGTTGATGGGCTCGGACCCAGTGATGGAGCGCTATCAGTTCCGCGAGCGTTGAAACATCCACATAAAAATCGGCAGGTCCACCGACGGCAAGGGAGGTATGTTTGGAGAGAGGCTCGTTACGACGAAGAGATGGAACAATGCGCTGAAGTTGATCCGCCAGATCCGCCATCGGACTAGGCACGTGCGGCCGCTGACGCCTCAAGAAGTTGTTCGCCCAGCTTCCATACATCGCCGGCTCCGAGCGTGAGAACCACATCACCGGCCTTGAGCAACTCTCTGAGTTTAGCCGCGTGGATAGGGGCAGTCAGCGTCTGCGCATCGGCATGCCGCTGCTTGAGCAATCGGAGAATGGAATCCGAGCTAACACCCGCGATCGGCTTCTCACCGGCCGCATAGATATCAAGCACAAAGACCTTATCTGCCTGACCAAAACTTTCAGCAAATTCTTTCGCGAGCGATTGCGTGCGCGTATACCGATGAGGCTGAAACAATACCACCAATCTGTTTTTAGGATACCGCTCGCGAAGCGCGGCCAACGTCGCTTTTATTTCCGTCGGATGATGCCCATAGTCATCGATCACGGTCATCCCCTGCGATTCGCCTTTAAGTTCCATACGGCGGCCCACGCCGTCAAACGCAGCCAGGCCTTGCGCAATTACCGAGAAAGAAAGTCCCAGTTCATGACCAATCACAACAGCCGCCAGGGCATTGAGCACATTGTGTTTACCTGGAACCTGCAAGCGAACGGCCCCGAGTGTTTGGCCATCATGAACAACCTCAAATGCGCCCCCCCCATTTTCGGTACGGAGGCTATGCGCTTGCCACTGCGCATCGGAGCGTGTGCCGTAGGTCACCACACGACGCACCATACGCGGCAGCTGCGCGCGCACCGCCGCATCATCCAAGCACACGACGGCACATCCGTAGAAGGGAACATGATTGGCATACTGCACAAACGCATCGGCAATTTTTTCGATGGTGCCGTAGTAATCCAGATGATCGTTATCGATATTGGTAATAATCGACAGTGTCGGCGAGAGCTTTAAAAAAGACCCGTCTGATTCATCGGCTTCCGCGACGAGAAAATCGCCTTTTCCTAGGTGCGCCCCGGATTGAAAATGTTTCAAGCGACCGCCAACGACCACTGTCGGGTCCAACCCGCCCGCCTGCAGCACCGATGCCACCATGGATGTGGTTGTAGTTTTCCCATGCGTACCACCAATGGCGATCGTGTACTTGAGTCGTGCGATTTCTGCGAGCATTTCAATGCGGGGGATGACAGGAATTTTTTCGGTCTTGGCCGCGACCACTTCGGGATTATCGACCGACACGGCCGTGGACGTCACGACCACATGGGCCTTTTCGATGTTGGCCGCAGCATGACCATAAAAAATTTTCGCCCCCAGCGCGTGCAGCCGGCGTGTCACATCGGTTTCTTTTACATCGGAGCCCGAAATGGAATAGCCCAGATTGAGCAATACTTCGGCAATCCCGGACATCCCCGATCCACCGATACCAACAAAATGAATATTTCGAATGCGCTTAAACATAGTTAGAACACCTGAAGTATGACAAATTTGAGATATTCTGTCTCGGGCATGGCGAGCAGCACGGGATGATCTTTCGCCTGTGAACGCATTTCCACAATGCGAAAATGCCGGCCGGCTTTTGCTGCAGAGATACGAAGCATGTGCAGAAAAGTCGCACGATCCACATGATGCGAGCAAGAGGATGTCGCAAGAAGTCCGCCGCGCGGGATGAGGCTCATGGCGGCCATGTTGAGTTTTTCATAGGCCTTCAGCGCGGGCACGAGATGTTTTTTGGATCGGGCATAGGCGGGGGGATCAATCGAAATCACATCGAACGGTTTTTCACCACGGCCTTTCTCCAGCAGCTCGACCGCATCGCCGCGCACAAAGACACTCTTGCCTTCGACTCCATTGAGCGCGGCGTTGGCTTCGGCTAACTCCAGCGCCGGCTGCGAACTGTCCGCGAAAACGACCTGCGTCGCGCCCGCACGCGCCGCCGCGATTCCAAAACCCCCGCTATAGCAAAAGGCGTCCAGGACGCGTTTGTTCTTGCAAAAAGGAGCCAGCGCCTGCCGGTTCTCACGCTGATCAAAATAAAATCCCGTTTTCTGACCCGCCCGGAGATCGACGGAAAATTGACCATTTTCTAATTCTATCGTGACATGTTCCGGTACATGCCCCATGACTTCGGCCGGTTTTTCCGGCAATCCTTCCAACTCCCGCAGCGGGGCATCCGACCGCCAGACCAATCCTTTGAGCCCAGCGACTTTGGGAATGAGGGTTTCGAGCATCGGCTTAAAACGCTCCATACCCGCAGACACGACTTGCA
>CAZDML010000011.1:0-8678 GCA_964506645.1 uncultured Elusimicrobia bacterium
CAAAGGCCACGACTTTTTGCTTCGTGACTTCCACACCCATAAGTTCCGCAGCCGTTTCATCCTCGCGAATGGCGATCCAGGCACGGCCGACCCGCGAATGATTCAGTCGGTGGCAGATCCAAACAGCAGCCAAGACGCAGACCATAATCAGATAGTAGTAGTGAAGATTTGAGGAGAAGGTAAAGCCGAAGAGTGTAATCGCGGGGATGGTTTGTCCGATGCGTGGGAGGCCTTTGGGACCGTTGGTGAGTGCATCCCAGTTTGTCAGAATGAGACGGACGACCTCACCGAACCCTAAGGTAACGATCGCCAGGTAGTCGCCGCGCAGACGAAGCGCAGGAAAACCTATCGCCAAACGAAACAAAACGGTCACGCCCACCGATGCCAGAACACACAGCAGAAACGGCACCCCTTGAATAGCCAGAAGCGCCGCCGTATAAGCACCGATCGCATAAAACGCCATAAAACCCAGGTCCAAAAGACCGACAAAACCGATCACCACGTTGAGCCCAAGCGCCAGCAGCATATAGAGGCCGGCAATCCCGAACAAACGAATCAAATAAGCCCCACGGGTCATCTCGAGCCACCAAGGAAGTACCCCGAGCAACAGCACACCCAGAACAGCCGTGGTGATTTTCTTATTGCGTGTCATTAGACTTTATCCGGAACATGCCGGCCGAAGAGCCCTTCCGGCTTAAAGAGCAAGACAATAATCAAAATGGTAAACGCGATAACATCTTTCCAGTCAGATCCATTGGGAATAAGGCCCGCGGCCAAGGATTCCAGGATGCCTAGAATAAAACCGCCCCACATCGCACCAGCCACATTTCCGATACCGCCCAACACCGCCGCCGTAAACGCTTTAATTCCGGGAACAAACCCCATGTTGTATTTAATGGAGCCGTAGTACATCCCATTTAGTCCCCCAGCCACACCCCCCAACGCTCCGCCAATAAAAAAGGTCAAAGCAATGATTTGGTTCACGGGAATTCCCATGAGCGAAGCCGTAGAAGCATCCTGTGCGGTCGCACGGATAGCCGTCCCTAGGCGGGTTTTATTAACGAACAGATGGAGCAATACCATAAGTCCCACAGAAATACTGAGGATAAGGAGTTGCAGAGAATTGATTTCAGTACCAGCTACTGTGTAATGCTGAACGGAGAACACCTGCGGGAACGCAATGGATTGATTGGAAATGAGCAGGAAGGCTAGGTTCTGCAGAAAGATAGAAACACCAATGGCAGATATGAGTGGCGTCAAACGACCGGACCGGCGCAGTGGGCGATAGGCCAAGCGCTCTGTTAAAAGTGCAAAAATCGCAGACACACTGACGGCTGCGATCAATACACAGAAAAATGCCATCCCGGGCGGCGCCGCACTCACCGCAGGAATACGCAACACCAGACACCCGGCAAACGCACCCGCCATAAGAATATCCGAATGCGCAAAATTGATCATGAGCAGGACACCGTAGACCATCGTGTAGCCTAGCGCAATCAGTGCGTAAAGCGATCCGAGCGTAAGACCATTGACAAGCTGCTGTAAAATCACGCGTTTATTCTAGTTATTTTGTTTACGACCGTCGAATGGACTTTGAAGGTTCCTTAGTCGGCTTTTACAAGACCCAGGGCCTTCAAAAGCGCCTGGATGGGTTCGGAGGGTTCTGAAGTCGGAGAGATATGAAGTTTACTCGTGCGTGTAAAACGCATCTTATCGGCCTCTTCATAGCTTAATAGAAGTGTGCGTTCAAAGTCCCTAAATTCTTCATCAATGCGATATTCTTTCATACGTTAAGCATAACCCACTACTATTACAATAGTGTTAAAAGTTGTTTGCTTTCAATTTGCATCTAAATATAGGCGTGTTTTACTTTAAAGGAAGGAACTTTCCGTCTTTAACCTGGAAGAGGGTAATCTGGTGGTTGAGGGTATCGCCTTTGTTATCAAACTTGGTTTCGCCGAGAACACCCTTGTAATCAACAGAGGGCAGCGCTGCCAGTATCTTTTCACGATCCGGGCCGACCTTGGCAATCAGCTCCAGCAGAATATTCGACGCTTCATAACCGTAATGGTCGTAGGCTTTAATTTCCTGACCTGGAAAACGGGCTTTGTAATTAGCAATGAATGTTTGTGCGGAAGGGAGTAGCTCCGGCGGCGTTCCCAGAAAAGTCACGTAGGCTCCCTCAGCGGCGGGGCCAGCAACCCGTAAGAATTCCGGATCAAAATTGGCTTCCGACAATATGATCGGTGCTTTTTCCCCTACCCCACGCGCCTGACGCACCACCAGGCCGCCGCCGGCAAAATCGCCGCCGAAATATATGATCTGTGGTTTTTGTTCATGGAGGCGCGTCAAAAGAGCGTTAAAATCTTTGTCCGCGACGCTGATGCCATCAAACGAGAGCGTCACACCACCCAATGACTCAAACTTCTTCTTAAATTCTTCGGCAACACCCTGGCCGTAGGCTGTCTTGTCGTGAATGATACAGGCACGCCGTACTTTCATCGTCTTGATGGCGTACTCGCCAGCGAAAGAGCCTTGCACATCATCCGTGGTGTTCACGCGAAAAACGGATTTTGGAAACGTCCAGGAAGAATCGAGCTGCTGCAGGGTCAGCTTCGGATTCGATGCGGCGGGCGAGATGAGCGGGAGATGCTTGCGTGCATACACGGCCGAAGCCGGAATCGTACAGCCGGAATTAAAATGACCGATCACCGCTACCATGGAGGGATCCGACACAATGCGGTTCGCCACATTCACAGCTTCTTTGGGATCACTGCGGTCATCAAAGGCTTCGAACTCCACTTTGTAGCCCTGGAAACGGCCCGCGCGGTTGGCCTCTTCTAAAGCAAGGATACAGGCGCGCTGAATGCCTTGCCCGAGTCCCGCGATATCCCCGGTGAGAGGCAGCGCCAGTGCGACACGCGCCACTTTCTCGCGCGGTCCACACGAGGTTACGAGCAGCGCTGTCATCGCGAGGAGCCGCAGACAACGCGGCGATCTCAGATTCTGATTCAAACCGAGATTGCTTCGCTTCGCTCGCAATGACATCTTTAACAGTTTCATTAGAGTCCTATCGCTTTGGCAACGGCCTCAAGTGTTGAAGGAACCGCTTCTGGGAGCTTCTCGAGTTTCGTCGCAGTGTCAGGATCTTTGAGGCCATGCCCCGTCAACACACAGACCACCGTCTGACCGGCCTTCAGTGTGCCTTTTGCAGCCTGCTTAATCAAGCCAGCAACAGAAGCGGCGCTGGCCGGCTCCACAAAAACACCTTCCCGTTTCGTTAAAAAGCGATACGCTTCTAAAATTTCATCATCCGTCACGGCATCAATGAGCCCGCCCGACTCGTTACGTGCGGTCAGCGCGCCATCCTTCGAAGCGGGATTACCGATACGGATGGCTGTCGCAATTGTTTGCGGGTCGGCGACTTCATGGCCGAGCACGAGTGGGGCTGCACCCGCTGCCTGGAATCCCCACATGGCAGGAAGCTTCTTGGATTTCCCCTTTGCTTTGTATTCCTGGTACCCTTTCCAATAGGCCGTGATGTTGCCGGCGTTTCCGACAGGAATACAGTGCACGTCCGGCGCTTCCCCAAGATCATCGATCACTTCAAAAGCGCCCGTTTTCTGGCCTTCAATGCGATCCGGATTTACAGAATTGACCAGCGCAATGGGATATTTTTTGGAAATTTCTAAAACGAGCTTGAGCGCTTGGTCGAAGTTGCCCTTTATCTGAATGACGCGCGCCCCGTGCATGAGGGCTTGCGCGAGTTTCCCAAAAGCGATCTTGCCCTCAGGAATTAACACAGCGCAGGTGATGCCGGCTCTCGCCGCGTAAGCCGCCGCAGAGGCCGATGTATTGCCCGTGGACGCGCAGAGAATGGCCTTGGCCCCGCGCTCGACCGCTTTAGAGACAGCCAGAGTCATCCCGCGATCTTTAAAAGATCCTGTTGGATTTAACCCTTCGTATTTGAAATAGACTTTGACGTCGACTCCAAGATGTTTGGGGAGATGAACGGCAGGAATGAGCGGTGTACTGCCTTCGAGAAGCGTAATAACCGGGGTCGCGCTGGACACCGGCAGGGACTCACGGTACCGTTCAATGACGCCGCGACGTGATTTTTCAGCGACCATCATCTTCGATTCTCAACATCACGGCTTTGGCGCGCACATAGGTATGTCGCGCAATTTCTTTAAGGGCCTTCTCAATTGTGGCTTCAGAGGTACGGTGGGTCAAAATCATGATGGCAACGCCACGGCGACTCTGGAAGCCATGTTCAGGCTGGAAAACACCGGAGAGAGAGACCCCGTGCTTGCCTAAAATCCCGGAGATGCTGGCCATGACGCCGGGCTTATCGGACACAATAAAGCGCAGATAGAAGCGCGACTCCATATCTTCCTGCGGCACAGGGGTGAGATGGAGATTCTGATCGCATGTCACGTACGGTAGTTTGCCTGCCGTGCCAGCAGCCACCTGACGAGCCAAATAGGTGATATCGGACACGACCGCGCTTGCGGCCGGCATACGCCCGGCCCCTTTTCCGTACAGCATCACGTCACCTACGGCATCGCCTTCCACCGCGACCGCGTTGTACTCGTTCTGCACATTGGCGAAGGGATGGGTTTCTGGGATGAGCGCCGGGTGCACGCGCACTTCCACCGTTTTGTCGGTGAGTTTGGCAATGCCGAGCAGCTTAATGACATAGCCGAATTCACGTTTCACAAATTCCATATCGCGCGGATCAAGCTCGGTAATGCCTTCTGAGACGACATTTTCCAGCTTCACCCACGATCCTGAGGCGATGGAGGCCAGAATGGCGATTTTATGCGCGGCGTCGATCCCTTCGACGTCAAACGTGGGATCGGCTTCCGCAAAACCGGCCTTCTGCGCTTCCTTGAGAGCGCGT
This sequence comes from uncultured Elusimicrobia bacterium, assembly GCA_964506645.1. Taxonomy (GTDB): domain Bacteria; phylum Elusimicrobiota; class Elusimicrobia; order 2-01-FULL-59-12; family 2-01-FULL-59-12; genus CAZDML01. The sequence goes on from CAZDML010000011.1 coordinate 4,904, forward strand.
GCATAGTTTAAGCCCTCTTTGCTCATGCGCGTGAGCACATAATTGGTCGTGCCATTTAAAATTCCAACGATTTTTGCAATGCGGTTTCCAGCCAATCCTTCATTGATGGCTTGAATCACAGGAATCCCGCCACCTACCGAGGCTTCAAAATAAACAAGACGCCGATACATGCGGGTATGTTCGAACACATCGCCCCAATATTTGGCGAGCAACGCTTTATTGGCAGTCACGACATGTTTGCCCGCGTGCAGAGCCTGTAGAACAAAGGTTCGCGCCGGTTCGTAACCGCCGATCAGCTCAATGACAATATCGACCTGCGGGTCATTGATAACATCGAGCGCTTTGCGCGTAAAACGTCCGCGGTACCCCATGGATTTCAGATCGCGTGCCGATAACGCACGGTCACACACCATCGTCACTTCAACGGGCGCGCCCACTTTGGCTTCGACAAGCGCTTTGTTGTCCTGAAGAATTTTTAGAACCCCACCGCCTACCGTGCCTACACCGATGAGACCTAATCGTACGGGATGCTTCATACAGTCCTCTTCGTTTTCACGGCTTTCCCAGCCGGTTTTCCAAGCTTTTTCAATCGGAGCAGCGCATCATGGAAGCGGTTATCGTGTGTCACCAGGGACATACGAATAAACCCTTCGCCGCCCGGACCAAATCCGACCCCAGGCGCAACAACAATTCCGGTTTCTTTAATAATTTTTTCAGCAAAAGCGAGAGACCCCATATCGCGGAACGGGGCTGGAATCGGAATCCACAAATACATGGTCGCCTTAGGCTTGGGGGTTTCCCAGCCGATTTTGGCCAATCCATCAATCATCCGATCGCGCCGGGTCTGATAGGTTTTCACGATGGGCGCGATCGACTGCGGCCATGATTCGAGTGCGGCAACAGCAGATAATTGGATAAATGTCGGCGCACCGTAATCCAGGAACGACTTAAATTTTTCGACTGCTGCTACGATTTTGGCGTTACCACACATCCAGCCGATACGCCAGCCCGCCATGTTGAAGGTCTTGGAGAACGAATTACATTCAATCCCGACCTCTTTGGCGCCGTCCACTTCTAAAAAGCTGGGTGCCACATATCCATCAAACGTAATTTCCGAATAGGGATTATCGTGACAGACAATAAGGTCGTACTTCTTGGCGAACGCAACCCAATCTTTAAAGATTGCTTTATCGGGGATAACCGCCGCAGTCGGGTTGTTGGGATAGTTCAGGAAAAGCAGCTTGCTTTGGCGAGCCACCTTCTCGGGAATTTTTGTCAGATCAGGCAAATAATCGTTTTCAGGTCGCAGCGGAATGGAATGCACCTGGCCTCCGGCCAGAATAACCCCGTTAAAGTGTGCAGGATACGAGGGGTCACCCACCAGCACCGTATCGCCCTGATTGAGAACTGCCATCGCCAGATGGGCAATACCTTCTTTGGACCCGATGAGCGCTGTAATTTCGCGATCAGCATCCAGATCAACCCCAAAACGCCGTTTCATCCAGGAAGCAACTGTTTTACGAAATTTGGGGATCCCTTTGGCCTGCGGATACCGATGGGTCCGGGGATGGTTTTTGACCGTATCGCACAGCCGCTCAATAATGACATCCGGCGTGGGCTGATCGGGATTGCCCATACCAAGGTCAATGACATCCAGCTTCTTCTCGTAGGCTTCCTTTTTGAGGACGTTGATACGAGTAAAAAGATAAGGTGGGAGCTGTGTTAACCGTTCGGAAAATTCGCGCATAATTTAATAGTAAAACCTTGGATAGTTTATCAAAAACACCGGCCCTCCCCACAGCTCTAATGCGGGGAGGGCCGTCGTTGAGAGCGTAGTCTTAGGCTGCTGGAGGCGGTGGTGTGGGCGTGGAGGTCAAGCGGACCAGCTTCTTAAGAGAGAAGCTCGGCTTAAACGAAACCTTACGACCGACAGGAATCTGAATCGTTTCGCCCGTCTTAGGGTTGCGACCCTTGCGAGCTTTGCGCGGTTTTACTTTAAAGGTGCCCAGCCCGGACAGAGACACTTTGTCCCCGACCTTCAGAGCTTCGCGAATGGTCTTCACGAGCGCTTTGACTGAGCGGGAAGCCTGAGATTTTTTCACCCGCGCTTCTTTTGCCACACGCTGTATAAGTTGTACTTTATTCATTCGAACCACCTCTCTAAAAACCCTTACAAAACAATGCGATTTTACGACTACTTCACCCTAACGCAGGATTTCTAACAGATATCCTGTTGGATGTCAATAGTAATTTTCAGTATAAAAAAACAGCCCCTTTTTGAAAAAAGGGGCTGTTCGACGGAAATAAGTGGCTGAAAAATGAAGCTGTTTTAACGCTTCGAGTACTGGAAGCGCTTGCGAGCTTTGGGTCGACCCGGCTTCTTACGTTCCACCATACGCGAGTCACGGGTCAAAAGACCTTCTTTGCGCATGGTCACTCGGAGTGCATTGTCAATCTGCGAAAATGCGCGTGCCAAACCATGGGAAATGGCTCCCGCCTGACCGGTGGTTCCCCCACCGACAACGTCCACAAAGATGTCATACTGGGTACCGGCTTTGGCAGCCTGGAATGACCGCATCACTGTCCATGTTGCTTTGGGCATTCCGCGAAAAAAGTCCTGCAACGAACGGTCATTAATCGTAAACTTGCCGCTGCCCTGAATCAAACGAACGCGTGCAGTAGCATTTTTACGACGGCCAGTGGCCCAGATTGGATATTGTGTGTTTGCCATAGTGTTTAGATTAGTTCTGAATAGTATAAGCTTGCGGCTGTTGCGCGGAGTGCGGATGCACGGCATCGCGGTACACCTTCAAACGGGTCAACATACGATCACGCAACTTGCTCTTCGTCAACATCCCGCTAACGGAACGAATAATCGCTTTTTCCGGATTTTCCGACATCAAACGGGAGTATGGAACCAGTTTCAAGCCGCCTGGATAAATGGAATGACTGAAAGCAACCTTCTGTTCGAGTTTATTACCGGTCAATTTGACGTCAGCCGCATTGATTACGATGACAAAGTCACCTTCGTCTCGATACGGCGTAAAAGTGGGTTTTCCCTTACCGCGGAGAAGATCTGCAATACGGGTCGAAAGTCGGCCCAAAACCTGTCCTTTGGCATCAATAATGTGCCAACGGCGGCTTGGGAGCGTAGCGTCTGGGAAATACGTTGTTTTCATAAGGCATTATTATAATGATCGCTCAGGCTTGGGTCAAGCAAATAAAAAAGCACTCTCAGGTAATATGAAACTGGATCCCGAGAGTCCATTTGGTCTCTTCTTGATCGTAAAACTGCCCTTGGGGTTGTCGCCCTGTCATGAATTCTACATAAAAAGTGAGCCCTCGAGCTACAGCAGATTTGTCCCGCACCGTAGCACCCACGCGAGAGGTCAGCGTCGGGTTCCAATGTGCCCGCTGCCAGGTCTGGAAGTCGTTGGCCCAGAAAAATTGCCAATGATCGTGCACCCAGGGAGATGCCACCTCCAATCCCCCCTGAAAGGCATTGCGCTCCAGCCCGGGGAGTGTCCGGAATGTGTAGGTATATCCCCCGTAGAGACGAAGCCGGTCTGACGAGTCATACGACCCCAGCCAACGCAGGTTGTCCCAGCTGTGCTTAACCGCTTCCCCGCCGCGGCCCCGCAGATAATCATCCCCGAGATGCGAGCTGGTGTGATACGCCATGAAACGTCCCGACCAAGGCCCCCGTCGAAAATCAAAAGGCATGTTGGCAAACCAGTCAACAGAAATCATGTCGTTGGTTTTGGAAGAGAGATCA
>CAZDML010000011.1:8688-20013 GCA_964506645.1 uncultured Elusimicrobia bacterium
AAGGCGCCCCCACCAATGCTCCACTGCCACAGGATGTCATGCGGTAACTGACCTCGGTAAAACCCAAAGTAATCCCCCACAGCAGCCTCTCCCATGGTGTGACGGTCTGTCGGGGTTACCCACTGCAGAGAATATTGTAATTCTCTCGGATCAGCGAGGAGCGGTCTAAAAACGGTATTGCCTTCGGGAAACCATTCCGCATGGGCCGTGCACGCCAACACCCACACAGCCATTACACAAACAACCAAAGAATAGGCGCGGCGCTTCATTGGGAAAACGATCAAAGGTGCTGGTATTCTGGCAAGGTGGAAGGAAGGCCAATGGCCATCTGGCAGAGCTGAAACAGTAAAAAGGAAAATGCTTTCATCGCTTCGGGACCGCCGCGTGCACTGACAAACGGCACTTGTTGCATGTCCCCGAACCACCCGTTGCCGTTTCGGATAATGACATGCTGTCCGACAGAAAGCACCGTATCGAGCGCCGCCCCTTTGGGGCTTTTTAAAAATTCCATGATGCTGTCATACGATACGGGATCAAATCCCACAGCGCCAACAATAAGCGGAGTTTTTGCTTTTTGACTAAGCTGCTTTAAGTCGGATGCGAGTTGAGCAACACTGACTAACGACTCAGCCGTCCAGGCCTGACGCACTTGCAAGGCAAAGACTACCCCATCGCGAAAGAAAATGGATGCGGCGCCTTCGCCCAGCGTGGGATAGGCTTCCGAACAGGCCACCAGATCAACCGGACCCGCACGACGATCCTGCACGTCAATGACATGCCCCGTGCCCAATCGAATAGACGCCGGCAAAAAGGGACGCAGATAGCGGTAACTGAAAATATCACGCTCATAAATTCGCGGTGTCGTGGCCTGCCCTTTGCGGACTTCTGTCAGAAGAAGTTCCGTTAAATTGGCAAAATGATCGGTAACGCTTCCCATAAATTTTATTAACTCCGCTCAGCAAAAATCGCACTGCGAAACGTATCGACCATGGCCGGGTCCTTGCTGATCAGTATCACTTTTCGAACGGTATTGGATTCGTAATGACGCAATGTTTCGATGATAGCGTCGGCACTGCTGCTTAAGGAAAGACCACCGGGGCCCGTACCCAAGGCCGGCAAGGCTAAGACTTTTACGCCGTAACTGTCTGCGCAAATAAGTGCGGCCTGGGTAGCTTTGCGTACATTCTCTACCGTGACACGACTGGCGGCATTTTCGGTCACAGGCGCATAGACAATCCCTTTATAAGGAAGAGCACCGGCCTCTATATAGACCGCTTCCCCGATAGGAACAGAGGCATACGGATCCGATTTCACAATGGCATCCACTTTTACTGCAGCAATATCGCCTTCCTGCGTTACGATTTCCACTGAGTTACCTTATCAAATCCGTGCAAAGGTCGCGAGCTCGATACCGTTCTTCTCCAAGCGTGCTTTGGTGTCTGCCGACGTGCAGTGCACCAGCTCTTTTTCCCGCCATGCCTCGCCTTTTCCGGGATGAACCATCAATTCGCCGACCTTGAATGACTCACTAGGGTCAAAATAATGATATCCGGGCAGGCTTGACTCCACAGCTTCCCATCCGGCAAAGAACGTATCGACCATCACGAGATTAAAACGTGCCGCGACCTCGCGCGTCCACGCCGTCGGTAAACCATCATAAAGCCCGGAATAAAACCCATTAAAGTGACGAATCACCCGGATCTTGTACTTGGCGGTCAGCGCGGCCACCATGGCGAAGAGTTCCGGCCGAAGATGCACATGATGATGCCCGTCCACATGAGTGATCGGAAGGCCAGTGGCAAGCACTCTCTGAATCTGATCTTCCGTTTCCTTCGCGATCGCCTGAAGAGGGAGGGCCGCATCCTTATATTTCAGAAGCCGGCCCACCCCGTGCTCTACTTCAAAGAAATGATCGAGATCCAAATGGAGTCCAATGCCCAGTTTCGGATTGGCTTTGGCCAGACGAACCGCTTCATCCATGGCATCCCGGCGAGTCATCAGACTGGCGCTGGTAACGATTCCCCTCTGATGTCCTTCAATAATGCCTTGATTAATAGCCGTTGAACGCCCGAAGTCATCGGCGTTGACGACAAGAAGTTTGGTTGTGCTCACGGTTAGATGAGATTCTTTTGGATCATGAACTCGGCAATCTGGACAGCATTCCAGGCAGCTCCTTTGAGGAGATTGTCTGAAACAATCCACATGGTGAGTCCTTTTTTGGAGGAAATATCTTCGCGGATACGGCCGACATACGTGTCGATCTGCCCTTCGGCGTCAATCGCCAGAGGATACTTTTTGTTCGCTGGATCGTCGACAACCACGACACCAGGCGCTTTTTCCAGAAGCGCTCGAGCCTGTTTGGCGGAGATAGGCTTGGCGAACTCAGCCCAGACGGCTTCCGAATGGGATCGGAACACCGGCACACGAACCGTAGTGGCAGAAAGCGGCAGCTTCGCAATCCCCATGATCTTGCGAGTTTCGAAGGTCATTTTCATTTCTTCTTTGGTATAGCCGTTCTCAAGAAAAACATCGATCTGCGGAATGCAGTTAAAGGCAATCACGGCGGGCAATTTTTTGGGTGCAGGGATCGGCTGACCGGCCAGCTTGGCCTGAGTTTGCGCACGCAACTCTTCCATCGCACTCTGCCCGGCACCAGAAGTCGACTGGTACGTTGACACTACAACACGCTTCAAGACTGCTTTTTTATGGAGAGGCTGTAACGCAACAACCATCTGAATAGTCGAACAGTTGGGATTGGCGATTAAACGAGTTTTTTTCGAAAGAATATTGGCATTGACTTCCGGTACGACCAGAGGAATCTTCGGATCCGTACGCCAGGCACTGGAATTATCAATAACCACTGCACCTGCTTGCACAAAAATGGGCGCATATTCTTTAGAAACGGTGGCCCCTGCTGAAAAAAGAGCGATATCGACCCCTGAGGCAGACTCCGGGGTCAGTTTCTCTACCTTTATAGTACGCCCTTGCCAGGTCAGGGTCTGCCCTGCAGAGCGTTCAGAGGCCAGAGCCTTAAGCGAAGCTACAGGGAACTGGCGCACGTCCAGCATGCGCATCATTTCCCGGCCAACAGCGCCAGTCGCACCGACGACAGCAACATTAAATTTTTTCTCAGACATGGCGCTCATTGTAGCAGGCGGAAACCTTGGGACGCAATTCAAATGAGACGTCCAAATAGTCTTGTAATTTCCCCTTGACCAGTGGGGATGCCTCTGTTAAACTCCCGATGGTTAGAAATTGTTACAAGACGTTATCATATTTTTGAACGACTCTAAAAATCAGCAAAAATGGACATGCACTTAACAAACATTCAAAATCGAACTACTCGTGTTTTTCTCGCCAGCCTAATGCTTTGGTCGTCGAGCTCCTCTCTAGGACTCTTGGCCCAGGATAAAGCCACCTACAACTATGATGTCGACTTCCGTCCGGGTCGCGAAGACGCACTACTCGACATCTTTAAACCAATCTCCGAACAGTTCGAAGACGAGCTGCGCGCCATCGGCACGGCCTATACCACTGGCGAAATCCTTTTTGATCAAAAAAGATATGACGATGCCGCCATCAACTTCACCAATGTCATTAACAAAGGCAAGAAGTCGACGTATCTTTCCAACAGCGCTCGCTTACGTCTGGCCCAGAGCCTGTTGCAGCGAGGTGACTATGAAGGATCGCTGCGCATCGCACGCGATGTGTCTGCCATCTCCAATAAATTTCTTGCGGCCGAAGCCTGGTTTACTCTCTCTCGCGCTTATCTTGCACTGGGCAAAGTGGATCGCGCTGAAGAAGCGTACAAAAACATTCTGACCGTCAATCCCAATTATGAAACCCTCTTAAAAGTCGATCTTCTCGCGGGTCTGCTGGCCTTTCAGAAGGGCGCTTATGCCGATGCCGCCTCTCATTTTTCACGCCACTCGGATGACACGCCGTCGATCTATTACTCCATTGCCTGCTATTGTCAGGCGAAAGATATTGCCAAAGCGGTGTCCGCCTATCAAAACCTCCTGGGCAAAGCCAAGAAGGGCGCCTGGGTTGACCGCGCGCGCATACTGATCGGCGAAGCCATTTATCAGACCAACGACTACGACCTAGCCATGACCTTCTTCGGTCCGGTGAGTCGCCGCGATGCGTCGACCGACCTTCGTGTCCTGGCGCTGTACCGCCTGGCCTGTATTGATTTCAAGAAAAAGAATTACAACCGCTGTGAGCTGACTCTTCAGAACCTCCTGCGCGAATACGAACGACATCCGCTGCGCACCGACTGGATGTACCTGCTGGCCACCATCCCGGTTTATCAACGCGACTGGAACCGCACAATTCATGACGAAGGCCGTTATTCCTCCTCACGGGGTGGGGCCCCAGCTCCACGATCCATTCCCACGGAACAGCTAGCCCCCGAAGCCGAATTTCGAACCATTTGGGCCTATACCGCCCTGGGAAGTTACCATGAGGTCGTCAAACGCACCGACAAATTTTTCCGTAAGTACCCCAAAAACACGTTGGCCGGTTACGCCTTGCTGCTCCAGGGTGTCGCATTTGATCAGTTGGGAAATATGGAAAAAGCGATCGACTCGTATCAGACCCTCGTAGACCTTTTCCCCCAGAGCCCGGCTGCGGGGAAGGCCGTGTACCTAATGACCCTCAGCCTGCACAAAGCGCAGGAACCGTCACGGATTGTCAGCTCACTGAACCATTTGAATGAAAGCCTGGAAAGAAACTCCGGGACTAAAGACGATGAATGGCAGAAGAACACGCTCTACTGGATCGCTGAAGGGTATTTCTCCATCCAAGATTATCCACATGCCCAAGAATCGTACGCACGTTTTGTAAAGAACAGCCCCGATAGCCCGCTCATCCCTTACGCCCTGCAGGGACTCGCCGCCAGCTATGCCGCTCAAGGGCCAGACAAACTCGACCAGGCCAAAATTTATGAGCAGCAGGCCATGGCCCGAGCCCAGGAACTCGGCAACACCAACATCGCTTCCGATGCAAAATTCCAACTCGGAAAGATCATGTTTAATCAGAAAAATTTTGAAGGGGCTCTGTCACAGTTTGATGCCTACATCCACGAATCAACAAACACCGTACGCGTTGCTGAAGCGCTGTATAACTCAGGGCTCTCGCTCTACAACCAGCAGTATTTTACGGAAGCTCTGGCCCGATGGAAACAGGTGATCGACAGCTACCGGTTCTCCCCCTTCCGCCCGACCGCCTATCTCAAAACCGGTCAAACGCAATTTGGTTTAGGTCATTACGATCAAGCCATCGCCGCCTATCAAGCGCTTGCCGCCAATTATCCGAACAGCCCGGAAGCACAGGAAGCGCAGTTCCAGATCATTCAGAGTTACTACAACAAAGGCGATATCCGCGGCGCCTATCAGCAATTTATGGCGTTTAAGAGCGTCTATCCGGCCGATGAACGTATCAAAGGGATCGCCGAAATGCTCCTGGCCGCCTATCAAAGCCAGGGCTCCAGCAATCTCCACTCTGGCGAACTCAGCGAACTGTTGCGTGCCTCCCCCGGCAGCAACACCGCCTCTTCAATTCTCTGGGAACGCGGCGCGAACCTTTTTAATAAGAAGGACTATGCGGCAGCACAGAAATACTTCCAACGCATCATGCTCTCATACCCGAACGATGAGTATGCGGGCCAGGCCTATTTCTACAACGCCGAGTGCTATTTCTTCATGAACAACATGGACGAGGCCGCTTCCGCATACAAGAGCTTCTACATCAACTATCCGAACGACAAGATGGTCCCGCAGGCCATGTTCCAGGTTGGCGTGAGCTTCTACAACAAGAAAGATTACGATAAAGCGTCTAAGGCTTTTAACGAATTCCTGGGCAAAAACGCACAACATGCACTGGCCAAAGATGCTGCGCTCAACGTCGCACTCTGTGCGAAAAAAGCATTCAAACTGGATGACGCCATCAAGGGGTATCAAAACTATTTGATGATGTTTCCGGGTGACGCAAAAGAATCCTTCATTCGACTTCAAATTGGGAATCTGCATGCCTCGAAAGGCAACTTCGCCCAAGCCATTAAAGATTTTGAAGGTGTCCCTGCCGGTACGGCGGAAAAAGCCGAAGCCGTCTACCGCACTGGTGAAGCCTACGCCAATCTTCACGACGATGCCTCTGCGACGCAGACGTATGCTCGCCTCATGTCCATCGGTCCGCGCGACAGCGAATTCCGCATCGCCGGACTTCTGGAATTGGCCAAAGCTTTAGAAGCAAAAGGGTCGGCAGGATCGTCCCTCACGAATGTTTACAACGAAATCGCGGCGTCGAGCAAAAATCCGGAGATCGTCAACGTCGCCAAACAAAAATTGCAAGAACTTAAAGGAGGACAGTAAGCATGGAAAATATGACACTCATGGGTATTCTCAAGATCAGTTTGGTTATTCCTGTCCTACTGGTCTGTTCCATCGTGCTGGTGGCCTACGCACTGGAACGGTTCGTGGCCTTTTTTAAGGTCGGCCATCTGGATCCTGCCGTTGCCGAGCGGATTAAGCAGTGCATCCGCCAGGGTCAAGTGAAGGATGCGATCGGCGTCTGCAGCAAGAATCCTAGTTTCATGACCCATTCGCTGGAAGTCGCGCTCAATGCCGCGAATTTCCCCCGCGAAGAAATGGAGAGCATCTTCGCTCTCTATCGCATGAAACTGCACGGCCTTTTAAACAAGCATCTAGGTGTCTTTGGAACCCTCAGCTTTATCGCTCCCCTGCTCGGCCTGTTGGGAACAGTGCTTGGGGTTATTCGCGCGTTCCGTGACTTGGCGTTGTCGGGGTCCGGCGGTCCTACGATCGTCGCAGCCGGTATCGCCGAAGCCCTTATCGCGACTGCCTGCGGTATTGCAGTCGCTGTGAGCGCCGCGATCCTCTATAACTACTTCACGACTCGTGTTCGCACCATCGTGCAGGGCTTTGACTTGATGACGCAGGAAGTGGCCATCTTGGTTTACACCGGACACAGCGGCGGGCACAAATAAGAGAGGAGACGGATATGCAGCAGCAAGCCGAAGACGGCGAAACACTCTCGGAAGTTAATGTCATCCCGCTAGCGGACCTTTCGCTCGTCTTGCTCATCATCCTGATGGTGCTGTCCCCCATGGTCATGCAGTCAATGATCAAGGTCCAGGCGACACGCGCCACAGCCGTCAAGGCGCTCTCTGAAAATCCGCCCGAGCCACCACTGATTCTGGCCATTAATCCGGACGGGATCAGCCTGAACACCATTCGTATTTCCAGTGACCTGGATCTAGCAACTCGTCTGGCAGAAGCTCTCGGAAAGAGGGACGACAAAACCGTCATGATTACGGCCGATCCGGCTGTTGTCCATGGCACTGTTGTTCAGGTTCTCGATCTCGTGAAACAACAAGGAGCCACCAAGATTGCATTGCTTAAGAAGTCTGGCGCGTCCACCACGGTTAAAACCGCTCCCAAAGGGAAATAAGCATGAGCGCAAAACGCAAACCGGAATCTGAAGAACTGACGCCGCTCGCAGGGGTCAATATCATTCCTGTCATCGACGTGTCGCTAGTGCTCCTCATTATTTTGCTCGCGACATCCCCCATTTTGAATTTACCGGGCTTTGAAGTGAAATTGCCGAAGGCGGTGACCGCAGAAAGCAAAGAAAAGAACGTCACGATCAGCCTCTCGGTAAAAGGCGAACTTGCCGTCAATGAAAAGTCGGTCACTCTAGAAACTCTGGGGCCGGCCGTCCAAAAAGAGCTCGCCGATAAAAAAGATTTTCTTGTGATTGTCCGCGCTGATGAAGGCGTGCAGTACGGACTCGTAGAGCAGGTCATGGATGCCGCCAAAAAATTCGGCGCCACCCGTATCGCAATCGCAACGCAGCAGAAGGAGACCAAGTAACGCTTTATGTTTCCTCGGACGTTTGATACATCGCTCGAGAGCACACGCAACCAGGAGACGTTCTGCCTGGGTCTGGCAACAGCCATTCACGCGCTTCTGCTCTTCTGGAACCCCACACTGCTGACCAGCAACTGGCAGCCGCAGCATGATTTTGTGACGGTTGACGTGGTGGAACAAGGGCCTCTCGGCGGCGCCCCTGTAGAAGCTCCGCAAAAGATGACCTTGATGGATACGCTTAAAGATATGCTCATGAAGCCAAAATCTGAAGAAATTGTGCATCAGGCTCCGGGACCGATCACGCCTCCCGCAGCTGCTCCTATTGCACAAGCGCCGCTATTAAAAGAAGCCGCCAGGGCCCGTGCTATTTCCCCCACCTTTAAACCAAGTGCCATGGAAGACGATATTGCCGGATCCAAGGGACCTGATGCCATTGCTTCAACAGCCAAAATTGCTTCCTTACCCACCGGTGGCCCGACGCTAAAAGCCAAGAGTTTTGGCGGCATTCGTGCCAAAGATATTCCTTTCCAGGTTGGAACAGAAGAATCGATCAACAGCGGTGGAGCGGCTGTCCCGATCGCTGTTGGAACCAAATCGGCGAAAGGAGCCTTGGGCTATAGCTCTCCAACCTTGCAGGACGCCGGAAAGACGCGTGTTGGCCTCGGCGGGGCCCTGACCAATCGATCACGCGGCGAAGAAATGAATGCCATTGGCGCAGGTGGCTCAGGCCCATCTCCCATCGCGCTTTCAGGAACCGGCGGAAACGGTACCGCTCCTACCAATTTAGGGGCTGGCACTGGCAGTCTCACCGAACGTCGCGGAGGCGGGCTCGTCGGCGCCGCACTCACCGGCCGACGCGGAACTTATGTCGGCGGTTCCGGAACTGGCCTCTCGACGGAAGGAATGCCGAGCGCGGCCCGTGAGCTGGAAAGCCAGATGAACCAGGCCGCCAGCCGAACGCAGAGCAAACCCGCGAACAAAGGGTTTGAAATCGCTGGGCCTCTAACCAATCGCCCCATTTTGAAGAAAGTGATTCCACAGTATCCCGACTGGGCAGAAAGCCAGGGGATTGTTGGCTCGGTACGACTGTATTTCACAGTGACCCCGGAAGGAAAAGTCCGACCGAATATTACGGTGACAAAAACCACCGGCTATCCGCAGCTCGACCAGCTAGCGGTCGATGCACTCAAGCAATGGCAATTTAAACCACTCGATGCAGGTGAAGAAGGACGAGGAGAATGGGGCATTATCACTTTCAACTTCTCCCTCTCCTCATGAGGACCTATGAAGGAAGGATCGCTATGAAGAACGTATCCCTTGCGATGATCTCAGTCGTTCTCAGCTCTTCGTTAAGCTGGGCGGCGAAACCCGCGCCGGCTTCATCTCAAAAAGCACCCGCCGTCGCAACGGACGCTGGACATGCGTCGGCGCCAACCGTTGACAAGTCCATGCCACAAAAACAGGGTGAAATGAGCGTTGATATAAAAGGGAAATCCCGTGAGAAGATGGTGGTCGGGAAATTTGACCCCCCGGCCGCTTTTAACCTGGAAGACATTCAGAACTTCCCAGAAGATCGTCTCCTGCCTGTTTTAAACAACCCGGTCACCTTTGAAGAAGGACGCGATTTCTCCAACATGATGGATTTCCATGAAGATCGCCCGGTGCACCCTTGGCTGGCTGACCTTGCCCGTGAGCCTTATCTGCGCATGAAAACTCCGGCCAACGACCGGCCCAAAGAGTGGACATTCTCCGTTATCGATCAAGCCGGATCCCGTGTGTATGAACAAGAAGGGAAAGGCGGCCTGCCAGATATTCTGATCTGGAACGGCCAAGACAACAAACGCGACCATCTGGCCGTGGATACGGTCTATATCCCGCAGATCGCAACCGTCGATAAAGACGGCTATCACCACACACTGATGGGCCAACCCGTTCAGTACGGTTCGTTCATCTTTAAAGATCAGGGCAAAACGGTGATCGAACTCTCTGCAAAGAAACTTTTTCAGGAAAACAAAGCGGAGCTGACCAAAGAAGCCCCCCTCTTTCTCGACAAGGTCTGCGATCAGATTAAAGAAGATGGACTCCTCCCCTTCTCCATTCAGCCCTACGATGATGATATGGGCCTGGCACAGAGCCGCCAGCGCACTTTAGTGAAATATTTTGCGGATAAACTGGTAATTCCTGAAAGTCAGATCGTGTCTGCCAGCCCCGCCGCCGCAGACAAACGCGGCAGTGCTATGGCGATTGTGGCCAGCACCGTTCCGGGAGGATCGGCACAATGAAAAAATCAATTCTGATTTTGTGGGCAACGTTTCTGGGGATGATCCTGATTTTGGGACACAGCTATGCAGCCGATGCCACCAAGGACACCTCTGCGGATCAAACGGACAACAACTATTATTGGCAGGGAACGCAGCTCTACAACCTGGGACGTCTCGGGGAAGCTTTTGAAAGTTTTGAAAAGGCTATTCAGCGCAAACAGAACTCCAAAGAAGCCGAAGCCTATCTTTTGCAGATCCGACAAGAAATTGTCACAAACGCAAAAAAACGCCAGGATGAAAAAGCCACTCTCAACTACAGCGGAAGCTCTCCAGACAGTGCTTTAAACGTTAGCTACATTCAAAAGGGGCTGACCAAAGTCATCTTGCAGGCCAAATTTCTTTTTCATGAAAACTCAGCCTCGTTACGGCCGGGGTCCGTGGATGTCCTCAACCGACTGGCCGACCTCTTGGAAAGCCGCGAAGGCAACCGTGTGAGCGTCACCATGGTGGACGAGCTGGATACCGTCCCCAATGCGAGAAACATCGATGCCGAACGTGCGCTTCTGGTGTTTGCCTACCTCAACTTCCGCAAAATCAGCACACAGCAGCCGAGCTAATCCAGCTTTACTTACGCCTTTTTGGATTGCGACTGAATCCAGCCATTTATTTTTTCTTTGGAATACGGGGAGAGATTCACAAACTCCGCACCAAACGTGTTGATAGGAATTTTTGTTTTCACACGGACAATCGTGGCAGGTATTTCGAGGAGAAGAGTTTCATCCAACCGTAACAGAAGATGAATGGTTTGCTGTTCTTTTAAGACCAACGTCGTTTCAAAATGAGCGCCGTGCAGGGATAGATCAAGCAGGCGACCCACCCCGACGATCAGTTTTCCATCCGGTTCATACAACTCCAGAATAAGGTCAACTTTTCGACGGACAGAACGGCGTTTGTCTTTTCCCGTGGTCATATAAAAATTACGCAGCCGCTCCGGTGCGCTTTTTCACCCAGGCCATAAGACCGCCGGCATTGATGATTTGCTGCATAAAGTCTGGGAAAGCAGCCGCTTGATAGGTCTTATTCTGCGTCACATTCGTGATCTGTCCTTTATCCAGGTCAACTTCCAGCTGGTCCCCGGGCTTAATTTCCTTGGCAGCCGCGGGACATTCCAGAAT
>CAZDML010000011.1:20023-28434 GCA_964506645.1 uncultured Elusimicrobia bacterium
TGATTCGGCGATGACCAAGCCCAACCCCATCCCTTTAATGGCAAGCGGCGCATGTTCACGGCTTGATCCGCAGCCGAAGTTACGGCCGGCGATGATAATGTCCCCCGCTTTGGCTGTGGTTGGGAAGTTGGGGTCGGCCAGTTCCATACAGTGCTTACCGAGTTCTTTGGGATCGGTTGTCACGAGATAAGGCGCCGGGATAATCTGATCGGTATCGACGTTGTGTCCGAATTTATAAGCCGTTCCTTTAATCATTGCAATCTCCTAAGCAGCGGCAATCGAAGGCACGAACGTCTTGCCAACAATCTCTTCAGGATGAGCGATATGGCCAGCAATCGCACTCGCGGTCACGACAGCGGGGTTGGCCAAATACACTTGTGAATCGCGGTGCCCCATACGGCCGGGGAAGTTGCGGTTCGATGATGAAATACAGACTTCATTGGGTCCGAGCACGCCCATATGGCCACCCAAGCAGGGGCCGCAGGTCGCAGCCGAGACAATGGCTTCGGATTCCATAAAGATATCAATCAGGCCTTCTTTGAGCGCCTGGCGATAGATATTCTGAGTCGCCGGGATGACCATGAAGCGCAGGCCCTTGGCCACTTTTTTGCCTTTCAAGATCTGGGCGGCGATACGAAGATCTTCAATGCGTCCGTTGGTACACGATCCAAGGAATGCGGAATGAACTTTGGCACCTTTCACTTGGCTTACACCCGCCACCTTGTCCGGCAAGTTCGGTTGCGCCACTTGCGGCTCCATGCCGGAGATGTCCCAGTCATAGCTCGCGCAATAGGTCGCGTCCACATCGCTCTTGTAGATCTTGTACGGCCGTTTCGCACGACCTTTGAGATAGGCTTCGGTCACTTCATCGGCTTCGATAAAACCCGACTTCCCGCCTGCTTCGATCACCATATTGCTCATCGTGAGACGAGCTTCCATAGAGAGATGCTTAATGGCTGGGCCTGTGAACTCCATATTCTTATAAAGCGCGCCATCAAACGTGATCTGGCCAATGGTGTGCAGGATGAGGTCTTTACCTGTCACCCATTTCCCCGGGGTCCCGCGGTAGTTAAATTTCATCGTTTCCGGCACTTTGAGCCAGATTTCACCGGTGGCCATCACAGCAGCCAGGTCGGTGCTACCAACCCCGGTCGAAAACAGCCCTAATCCGCCGTACGTACAGGAGTGAGAGTCCGCGCCGATAACGACATCCCCTGGCACAACCAGTCCCAATTCCGGCAGGAGGGAATGTTCCACACCACCACGTCCTTCGTCGAAGAAAAGCGGGAGCTGATGTTTCAGCGAGAATTCGCGGGCTACAGCCGCCTGCGCCGCGCTCAAAATGTCTTTCGCGGGGACAAAGTGCGAGAACACGATCGCGAGGCGGTCTTTGTTCCAAAGTTTGGTAATGCCCGCGCGCTCGAACGCTTTGATGGCAAGGGGCGCTGTGACGTCATTGCACATCGCGAGGTCGACCTTCGAAAGGATGAACTCGCCAGGGGTTACTGATTTTTTGCCGGAATGATCGGCCAGGATTTTCTCTAACGCGGTTTGTCCCATAACACGTCTCTCCTAATTCTTTTTCTTCGATTTTTTGTTGCGTGCGCGCGCCAAAACAATCTTGTTAATGGCGTTCAAATAGGCCTTAGCACTGGCCTCAATAATGTCCGTGGAAGCGCCCCGACCAAGGAGCGTGACCGGCCCGTCTTGCAACCGGATCGTTACTTCGCCCTGAGCGTCTTTGCCGCTTGTGATGGCATGCAGATTGTAATCGAGCATCTTGGGTTTTAAGCCCACGACCTTGTCGATGGCATTCGTCGCCGCATCCACAGGCCCGTCGCCGCAAGAGGCTTCCTGAACGATCTGGCCGTCCGCTTTCTTCAAACGAATGGTCGCTGTAGGAATCGTTCCCGTACCGCCGGAGGTCTGTAAATACTCCAGGGTAAACGGATCTTTATGCTCACCCGAACCTTCGTCCAGAAGCGCAATCAGATCGTCATCGTAGACGTAGCGTTTCTTATCGGCCAGCGCTTTAAAGCGCACGAAGAAAGCTTCGAGCTTCTTCGCCGACATCGGGTGCCCCAAACGCTTTAAGGCGCTGGAAAGCGCATGCCGTCCGCTGCGGGAGGTCAGAAGCAGGCTCGATTCCTCAATGCCGACATCCCCCGGGTTCATAATTTCGTAGGTTTCACGGAATTTTAGGATACCGTCCTGGTGAATTCCCGAAGAGTGCGCGAAAGCATTCGCCCCAACAATCGCTTTGTTCGGAGGGACGAGCACACCCGTGAGTGAAGAAACCAGGCGGCTTGCCTTGGCGATTTCTTTCGTATTAATGTTGTGGGTTTTGCCCATGAGACTCTTGCGTGTTTTGAGGGCCATCACCACTTCTTCAAGAGAGGTATTGCCCGCTCGTTCCCCCAGACCGTTGATCGTACATTCCACCTGACGGGCTCCTGCTTTCACTGCGGCCAGGGAATTGGCCACAGACAAACCCAGGTCGTCCTGACAGTGCGTCGACACGATGACCTTTTCAATACCCGCGACACGATTCATGATCGTGCGAAACTGCTGCTCGTACTCCCAGGGCAGGGCGTATCCCGTGGTATCCGGCAGGTTGACGGTCGTCGCACCGGCTTTGATGACGGCATCGCAGATGCGAACCAGATACTCGATATCTGTTCGCGTGGAGTCTTCCGCGGAGAACTCAACGCTGTCGGTAAACCGGCGCGCAAGTTTCACCGCCTGCACGGAGCGCTCCAGCACTTCTTCGCGACTCATATGCAGTTTGTATTTGAGATGAATGTCGGAGGTTGCGATAAACGTATGGATACGCGGCCGTTTTGCCGGTTTCACCGCCGCCGCACAAGCCTCGATATCGGCTTTGACAGCGCGCGACAGACCGCAGATTTCCGGGGCGTTCGGACGACGGCCGATCACCTGCGCGATCCGTTTGACAGCCTCAAAATCTCCCGTTGAGGAAAAAGGAAAGCCGGCTTCAATCACATCCACTCCGAGACGATACAGCTGCTCCGCGACTTGAAGCTTTTCTGCGCCGCCAAGGCTGCAGCCAGGGGCTTGTTCGCCGTCACGTAACGTCGTATCGAAGATGATGATGCGGTTCTTGTCCATGACTATCCGTTAACCTCCTGTTCGGGTGCTCTATCTGTTTTTCTGCGACGCAAGTTCTGCGGGGTGATACGCTCACGGCCGGATTGATACAAGCGCCATGCCCATCCCACAAAACCTGAGATGACGTACATCGAAAATAAAATAAAGATCGTGTTCTGCGGGTAGGTGAAGATGAGCAGAAGTCCGCCTACGATAATCGACAGGCTCTGGATCGATTTCGGCCGCCCTAGCTTCAACTGCTTAAAGTGGCTGTACTGCACGCGTGAAATCATCAAAAACGACAACCCCAGCATGATGATCGGCAGCGCATTAAAGAACACGGGCATTTTGTGCATCAACATCGGAATCGTCTTCACCGAGATATCGGCATCATCAAACAAATCGTAACTAAGCACAAAGGATGCCAAAATGCCGGCGGCTGCGGGCACAGGCAGCCCCACGAAATGCGTCGAGGGTTCGACCGATGACTGTGCTTTTAAGTTAAAGCGCGCCAACCGGAGCGCTGCCGCCATCGCAAAGAAAATCGCGATCATATACCCTGGGCGACCCAGAGGCTGAAGTGACAGCTGATAAATTAGTATTCCCGGTGCCAATCCAAACGACACCAAGTCGCACAACGAGTCGAGCTCCAAACCAAATTGGCTGGTCGCCTTCGCCCAACGCGCCACGCGACCATCCAGCATATCCATCACGATCCCCGCCATAATCGCCCATGCGGCTGAGGTCAGATGGTCGTTGATCGTCAAAAGGATCGACGTCACTCCGGCCGCTAAATTGGCAAGCGTAAAAATTGTCGGAAGGAGGTAAATCCCCCGCCGGACCTGCGGGATGCCTGTATTCGTGGAGGTCTCCATCATCCCATCTTTTGCGGCATATCCGCCAAGATCGAACTGCCGGCTTCGAGAATGTCGCCCTTCTTCACGCGGAGCTTGAGCGACTGGGGCATCGCAATATCGACTTGAGAGCCAAAACGGATCAGTCCAAACTGTTCCCCTGCACTCACCACCTGGCTTTCCTTCACCCACCAGACAATGCGTCGCGCAATCAGCCCCGCGATCTGAGTCACATAGATCGGACCCGGGATATGACCACCGGCTGGGGAAATCTCAAAGAGATTTCGTTCGTTTTCAAAAGGCGCCTGGGGATTACGCGCATCCAGGAATTTCCCTTTTTTGTACTGGATGCGACGAATCGTCCCCTGCACCGGAGCACGCTGTATGTGCGGATCAAAGACCGAGAGAAAAATACGGATCATCCACATCTTTTGGCCAGTGGCCTTATCCGTTTCTTCCACGATTTCGAGAATTTTTCCATCCGCAGGAGAAAGAACCAAGCGGTCGCCCTTCGGGATGACACGAGCGGGATCTCGGAAGAAGTATGCACAGAAGAGCGCCAAAAGTAGAACAACACCGGACAGAAGCGCCAGGGGCTCATTCTGTATCCGTACAGCCATCCATACCAGGCCCACAAACAACAGCCCGGCTCCTCCGACGAACGGCCACCCCGCCTTATGGATTTTCATGAATTAACGAGCGGCTGCTTTCTCTTGGGTGGCAGCCGAGCGATCCATCCCGCGCTTTTTGAGCCACGGCATCATCGCACGCAATTTCGCACCAATCTTTTCAATCGGATGCTCCGCATAGGCCTGCTTCATGCGATTAAAGTTTTTGCGACCGGCTTTGTCTTCCGCAATCCAGGCTTTCGCAAACGTTCCATCTTGAATTTCTTTCAGAACCTTTTTCATTTCTTCTTTGGTCTTAGGCGAAACGATGCGAGGACCGGTCACAAATTCCCCATATTTCGCCGTGTCAGAAATGGAATGGTTCATCCAGTCGATTCCACCTTCGTAAATCAAGTCGATGATGAGCTTGGCTTCATGCAGACATTCAAAGTACGCCGATTCCGGCTGGTAGCCTGCTTCTGTCAGCGTTTCGTAGCCGTTCTTAATCAGTTCGACCAAGCCGCCGCAGAGGACGACCTGTTCGCCGAAGAGGTCGGTTTCTGTTTCTTCTTTAAAGGTTGTTTCCAGAACGCCCGCGCGGGTACAGCCGATGCCTTTGGCATAGGCCAAGGCGAGTGCGTGCGCTTTACCGGAGGCATCCTGGTGCACCGCGATCAGTCCCGGGGTGCCGCCCTTTTCTTCGAAGGTCCTGCGAACCAAGTGGCCCGGGCCCTTGGGCGCGATCATCACAACGTCGATGGTCGAGGGCGGGGTGATGGTCTTAAAATGAATATTGAATCCGTGAGAAAAACCAAGAACAGCGCCCTTTTTAATGTTCGGGGCGATTTCTTTTTCCCACACCTCTGCTTGCGCCGTGTCTGGCAGGAGCACCTGCACATAATCGGCCTGAGCAACGGCTTCTTTCACCGGCAGCGGTTTCCATCCATGACTCATAGCCAATTCCCAGGTTTTGCCGTTCGGGCGTGTTCCGATAACGACGTTAACTCCGGAATCCCGCAGGTTCATCGCATGGGCATGGCCCTGCGACCCGTAGCCCAACATCGCGACGGTCTTTCCCTTGAGAAGATTTAAATCGGCATCCTGATCGTAATAGACTTTAGCAGCCATAGCACTCTCCCGTGAATTTAGTCTTTTTTCTTTGTTCCCCGCGCCATTGCGATAATACCCGTACGGACCATTTCTTTAATTCCGAACGGCCGGAGCAACTGCAGTAAGGCTTTAATTTTTTCTTCATCGCCGGTAATTTCAATAACCAGCGAGTCCGCGGCCACATCCACGACTTTCGCACGGAAAATGTCCACAATCTGAAAAATTTCACTGCGATGCGCCTTGTCCGCACTCACCTTAATGAGCGTTAAATCGCGTTCCAGATGTTCCCCGTTCTGAAAACTCTGCACTTTAATGACATCGATCAGTTTATTGAGCTGTTTTTCCACTTGTTCCAGCACCGATTCACTGCCGGAGGCCACAATGGTCATTCGAGACACGGCCGGGTCATCGGTTTCCCCCACCGCCAGACTATCGATGTTGAAGCCACGGGCGGCAAAAAGGGTCGCAATCCGTGCCAGGACACCGAATTTATTTTCAACAAGTACAGAAATAGTACGACGTAAAGGTGCAATGTTATTGTCTTTTTCCATATTTGAAACCGTTCCTTTGTCCCTGGTTATTGCTTACGGCCGAGGTGGGCTTTGGCGACGAGCTGATTAAGAAGCTCCGCCAGATGATCCAGATGATCATGTCGGCGAAACTTAATCGGTTTACCTTCTACGGCGCCACTTAAAATCATTTCCAAATGCTGCTCCATACGATAGAGGGGGCCGGTGATTTGCCGGGACACCCAGAGTGAGATGAAAGTCCCTACAACAAAAAGAAGAATCAGGCTCCAGAACCATTGATGACTCAGGCGAACGACCAGAAAAGCCCCGGTACTACAGGCTAAAATCGAGGCCCAAACGAGCCAAAGCACTCTGAGTTGGGTTTCGCGGGTCACAAGCAGCCGTAAAGGATTGCGTCGGTGCATTTCATCTCTAATTTTAGGCAGGATCATTATACTAAAAATGCTAGTCTATCACCCATGCTTGGGATTGATTATGTGATTCTGGCTGCCGTCATGGGTCTCATGATCGCCATTGGCTATATGACCAGTCACCAGGGGAGCAGTACCCAAGATTTCTTCCTGGGACGCCGTCAAATCCCTGCCTGGGCTGCCTGCCTTTCCTTTGTAGCAACCGAAATCAGCGCCGTAACCATCATTTCCGTTCCGGCCACGGCCTACATGGAAAATTGGCAGTATGCGCAGTTCTTTATTGGGTCAGCCGCCGCCCGGGCAGTCATCGCCTTCCTGTTTATCCCGGCTTTCTACCACTATAACTGCATCACGATCTACGAATTCCTCAAACATCGCTTTGGCGCAGGCACCCAGTACACCGCCACGATCTTTTTCTTCCTGACCCGGCTCCTGGGGTCGGGGGTGCGGCTCATGGCAGCCTGCTTGGCCCTGTCCGTGCTCCTAGGCTGGCATATTGTCCCAACCCTCTTCCTTTTTACCTGTATCAGCCTGGCCTATATCACGTATGGCGGCATTACGGCAGTGGTCTGGACGGGAGTCTTTCAAGCCGTGGTGTTTGTTGGAGGAGGCCTCGCGACAATCGCATGGCTCATGACCCATATTCAAGGGGGGATCCCCGTCTTTTTGCAGATCGCAGGTGCGGCCGGAAAACTTCAGATTTTTAACTGGGGCCCCTCCTGGCAGGAGACCGGGTTTTTCACGAAGTTCTTATCCGACCCCAATATCATCTGGATCGCTGTACTCAATGGCTTCTTTGGGTCGATGGCCGCTTTCGGAACCGATCACGAACTGATGCAGCGTCTGCTGACCGTAGAAACGCGCGCCAAGAGTCAGAAGACGATGATGTGGACGAGTGCCGCTTCCTTTTTTGTGCTGATGGTTTACTTAACGATTGGGGCCGGGCTTTACGTGCTTTACGCGCAAAACCCGCAGTTTCCGTTGCCGAATAAACTCGATGCGATTTTCCCCCACACGATCGGCCATTACATGCCCGTTCTGCTGCGAGGTCTGATGCTCTCGGCCATCGTCATGGCGAGCATCGACTCCCCGCTGGCCTCGCTCAGTGCCTCCTTTGTCACAGACATCTACAAACCCCTGATCAAGCCCGATGCCACGGACAGCCATTACTTGCGGGTATCCCGCATCGGGGTGGTTGTGTTTGCCGTGCTCTTGGCCACGATTGCCTACGGTTTTAGTTTCTTTCAGAAGATTCTTTGGCTGGCATTTAAGATTGGTGGGGTAACCTTCGGCTCGCTCTTGGGCGTTTTTCTGCTCGGGCTTCTCACCGAACGAAAAGCCAACCGCGCCAATATCGTGGCGATGGTCACGATGGCACTTATTAACGCGACACTTTTAGCCTTATCGGAAACCCACGTGATTCATCTGGGATGGACATGGCTCGTGCTGATTGGAACAGCAGGGACGTTTGGGCTGGGGTATCTGCTCGGACCTCGGCTGGAAGAGTCAGTTTAAGCGCTCTCTTCTTTTTTGGGTGGAGCAGCCGTAGGTCGCAAGGATTGGACGTGCTCCATGTTTTTCTTGATCATCTCACCAATGGCAGCATCTTGCTTGGTTAATGCTTCGAAATTCGCCTGGGATAACGTCAAAATACGGCAATCGTCTTCTGTTTTCACGAGTGCGGTCGCTGGCTTTTGAATAAACATCGACATCTCACCAAAAAAGTTGGGTGCGGCCAGCATCGTAATGGATTTCTTTTCTCCACCCACCCGCTTCCAAATTCCAACGGTT
>CAZDML010000012.1:0-7843 GCA_964506645.1 uncultured Elusimicrobia bacterium
GTCGATCGATTCGTATCTATTTTTCAACGTATTTAAGTGCATCTGAATTCGTTTTATGGTTTTGGAGGAGTTCATTTAGGACAGAAGCGGCCTGGATGTCCTCGAGTCCTGCCAGGGCTCGGCGCAACTTATACACAGACTGCAGTTCGTCCGGACCAAAGAGTCTTTCCTCTTTACGTGTCCCTGAGGCCTTGATGTTGATGGCTGGAAAAATGCGCTGCTCAGCAATCTGACGGGACAAAACAAGCTCCATATTGCCTGTTCCTTTAAATTCCTGAAAAATGACCTCATCCATCCGGCTCCCTGTCTCTACCAAAATGGTGGCCAGAATCGTCAGGGATCCCCCCTCTTCGATATTACGGGCGAATCCAAAAATGCGCCGCGGGATCTCCATGGCCCGAGAATCTAAGCCGCCTGACATGGTCTTATTTCCGACCGCGCTGGAGTTATGCACACGGGCTAAACGTGTCAGGGAGTCGAGGAGGATGACAACGTCCTTTTTCTCATTAACTTCCTTAATAACCTTGGTCATGAGCTCCCGTGCTACCCGGAGGTGCTCTTCATAGGGGCGATCATTGGAGGAAGCATGAACTTCAGCAGGGACACTGCGTTTAAAATCAGTCACTTCTTCTGGGCGTTCATCAATCAGGAGGCAGTAGAGCTTGAGAGTGGGGTCAGACTTTCCAAGGGCTTGGCAGATCTGTTTAAGAAGGGTCGTTTTTCCCGCCTTCGGAGGCGATACGATTAAGCCGCGCTGGCCTTTCCCAATCGGACAGACCAGGTCCATGGCGCGCATGCTGACATCGGAGGACCCTTTCTCCAGAACAATACGGACATTGGGATCAATACAGGTACGCGACAGAAAAATATCCTCGTCAGGGCTTCTCTGATCAGGAGCTCTGCGTTCGGGATTCTGCCGATACGGCGGACGGTTTGACCGGTGGGATGGGTACTTCATTTAAAATCCGTATGTATTATACGGAAAAGAACAGCTTAGCGGAAAATATTTTTTAGTGCGTCATCAATATTCTTTTTAGCGGCCGCGGGATCGCGCAGCAGTTGTCCGACCGCAGCTTTAAACATTTTCTTTTTGAGAGATTTCACATCGACTTTCGGAGAAGAAAGTGTTCCGGTGATTCCCATGTGAAGATCCAAATCGCCGAGGACGGTTTCTTTTGGCGATTTGACATTCATGTCAATGGCCAGACGTTCCGTCGGGAGGTGAATTTTTCCACCGGCTTTGATGGTAAGTTCTTTGCTATTGATATCAAACGTTTGAATCGTCATCGAGCCCTTCTCAATCGTGTATTTTCCGTCGATGGCCGCAATCGTCATCTTGGAGAGATCCGGCAATCCGGTCTTAATAAATCCCAGGCGCTCGACTTTTTGCAGCGCAACGACAGGCATCAGAGCGACTTTGGCTCCCGGGGAAGAGGCGGCCCAGCGTTGGACATCGATCAATCGCCCGGGACCCTGGTGAAGTGTGATTTCGCCGTCGATATTATTGAGTGTCGGATCGATGTTGCGCAGTGCCCAATCAATTCGAAAGTCGCTGGCTTCGTAGGCGGGGTTTGCGATTTTCTGGACGGAAAGACGGCCGGCGTTATCTTGAGCGGAAAAGTGGCTGTCGACCAGAAGGGCGGTCTCGGACAGACGTGATTTGAGACTCCCCCATTCCATGTCGGGAGAATGGAGTATCAGGCTCACGCGACCGTGCCACAGTGAACGGGGTGAGACACGAACAGAGATCCGTGAGGTTTGAACAAACGTCCCCTTGGAGAAATCAGGAATTTCTGAGAGACGCAGGTTCTCGATAGAGAGTTTGAAAAATCCGAGCCGGATCGCATCCCATTCGATGTCGCGATGGATTTGCGTCTGTAATTTCGTGCGGACGAGCGTGTGAAGCTTTTTATCGAGGGAAAAACCATGCCAGGAGGCCCAGACAAGACCGCACAAAATAATTCCTGCCATTGCCAGGCGAACCAGCCATTTAAGAAGGGTATTCATAAGATGTCTCCGTTTATTTAGTGGGTGTTGTGCGAGTCCCAGAGGGGCTCATAATAGTTTTTTAGCGGAACCGACGTATAGAGGGCCTGGTACAAGGTTTCTTGCTGACGGACCATGGTGTCGATATCGAACTCTGACTGTATACGGGCGTAGCCTGCAGCACCCATGGCTGTTGCCTCCTTGGGGTGGTTTTTCAACCAGAGGAGTTTCTCAACAGCAAGAGCCGTGTTTCCCGGTGGAATAAGAAAACCTGTTTGATGATCTTCGAGAATATCGCGGACGCCGTCAGCGGCGTAGGCGACGGCGGGTCGTTTTGCAGCAAAGGCTTCGACGAGCGCTCGCGGCAAGCCTTCCCATAGCGAACTCAAAAGAAAACAGTCGGATTGTGCCACAATCGCACGTGCATCTCGCCGCCAGCCCAGAAAATGGATCCGTTCAGAGGCATTGTGCGCCTTCACACGATCTTCCGCCGCGGTGCGCAGAGGCCCATCGCCCAGCAGGCAGACGTGCACGGCCGGGTCTTTTTGCGTAACAGCAATGGCAATGTCGGCCAGATCGAGAGGATTTTTCTGCGGTTTGAAATTCCCTACGCTCGTAATCACCCAGGCCTCTGACGGAATGGCCGTTTCTTTGCGAAGATTTTCCCCTTCCGGGGTTTGGAGAGCGATCCCGCTGCGAATCAGACTCTTGGACTTGGAACGACCAATCCCTAGGGCTTCGGCCTCTGTCTGATTGGCTTGTGAGACAAAAATTAGGTGGGTGCTCAGCAGGGCACAGAATTTTTCAATAAGAATAAATGCTTTACGAACGAGCGGACGCTGCGTGGGGGTGAACCCAAACCCATGGAACGTATGGATGATGATGGGGACCCCTGCCAGGTAGGCAGCGATGCGGCCCAGGATGCCTGCTTTCGAGGAATGCGTGTGAACGATATGGGGTTGGATCTCTCGCAGTTTCTGATAGAGGGCGATAGTCGCTAACACATCCTTTAACGGGTGGATGGACCGGATGAGCGACGGAACAAAATAGATGGGGAACGTCAGCGTTCGCGCTTCATCGTCGAGCATTCCCCCCACCCCTGTCACTAACGTGGGGTCGTACTGATCGCGCGGGAGGTGTCCGACGGTGTAAAGGGTGTTTTGTTGGGCGCCACCCAGCTCGAGTTTTGTGATGATGTGGCAAACCCGTAGTTTAGCGGCCATCGATGGTCTCCGCGGTGGCCTTCCCTTCGAGTATGGCTTCTTCCATATAGGAATATTTCCAGCCGCCGAACCGCCCTATCGAATAAATTTTTTCCGATTCGAGGTATTTAAGTATCTTTTGGGTGAGCACCGTGCGGTTCTGGTCGTAGGTCACATAGGCGACAGGGATATGAAGGACTTTAATGGCCCGGATTTTGTCCTTGGCCGTAATGAGGCCACAGTCTTTGAGTCCCTTTAAACAATTCTTGAGTTCTTTGGCGTCGTCAAGCCGTTCGTTGGGCTGGTGTCCGATTTCAATATACATGGAACTGCAGCCGCGCGGGGTCATCGACGGTGCAAAGTTCATGGGGAATCCCACACGGTAGAAGCGATACTTTTTTTCCGGGAAGTAAATCCAGTGTTTGTCGCTGACATCCGGTCGCTCGATCCCTAGATTGATGTTATACACCGAGCTCCATGTGAGCTTCGGTAAAGCGGTCTGGATTTCTGGTGGAAGTCCATCCGCCATCTGTAGAAAACGAACAAGCGGCAAAGTCGTGACGAGGTGTTCGTACCGGTAAGACGCGCCGTTTTCTGTCATAACCTCACGCGTGGAAAGGTTGATTCGCTTCACGCCAGTATTTAAGTGAATATTCGGTAATCCTTCGGAGAAAGCAAAGGCTAGCGACTGAATCCCACCTACTTTGGGATAGTAAAAAGTCGCGTTATAGCCGAATTTCTTGGTTTGGTCAGAGAAAGCCCCTTCCAGAATTTCAGGGATAGAAGGATTGGGCACAAAAGGCGCCGCCCACTCCGCTGTTAGGACATGCGGCGGCACTGTCCAGAGCTTTTCGTTATAAGGGAAGAAGAAATATTTGGCAAAGCCTTCTCCGAAAGTACGCAAGACCCATGATCCGAACGATTCAATGCCCGGGGGAGCGGACTTTTTATCCAGTTGGGCTTGGATGAGACCGTTCAGACACGCTTTGATCACGGGATGTGGAAGGCCATAGGTGTTGGCCTGAAAGGGATAGCGGGTATAAGCGCCATGGGAGTAGATCCAGGCTCGGCGCTCGTGGCTTGCGAGATTATCGCCCAGGAGATCGGGAATCAATTGGAGCGTGTAGGGGTTTCGCAGATGCAGCAAATGGCCGGTATGGTCATAGACAAAGCCTTCGTGCTTAATTGAGCGTGAAAGCCCTCCTGGCTCATCGGAACGTTCCAAGAGATGAAAGTCGCTTTTTAAGTGATAGGCACAGGAAAGACCTGACATTCCTCCGCCCAGGATCAGGGTGCGTGTTGAAATCATCGGGTTAATCGATGGGGATGCGTGCCAGCCAAGTTCCCAACCCGATCGCTGTGATGCCCACCATGGTGGAAATGACGATGGCGTAGGGTGTTGAAACGACGGAAATCTGGTAGGCGATAAACGTCATCAGGAGACTGATGGCATAGCAGAGGACGAGAATCTCTTCGCGGAAAAACCCAAAAGCTTCCAATCTAAGCGCAAAATGGTCTTTGCTGCCCAAAAACGGCGACTGCCCTTTTCGGTAACGCAGGTAGATGACCAATAAGGTGTCATAAAGCGGGATTCCTAAAATAAAGATCGGAGCAAAAACGGCAAACGAGTTGACACGCGAGTAGGACGTTCCCAGCGACAGAGCGGCCAACACGAAACCGAGCAACAGGCTCCCTGTGTCCCCCATGAATATCTTCAACCGTTTAGACAGATTGTAAGGAATAAAGCCTAGCGCAGCGCCCGCGAGAGCTGCCGAGGTGAAATTTACATAAATTTCCTCTGATGGCAGTGAAATAAATAGAAAACCCAGGCTGGCGATAACGGCAATGCCACTGGAAAGCCCGTCCATGATATCGATGATATTGAGGGCATTGGTAATTCCAACAATCCAGATCACCGTGAGAATGTTGGCGAACCAGGTCGGTTGAATAAATTTAATGCGGATGTCGAAGAGAAGCAGGCAGATGGCCGCTGCAATTTGGATTGGAAACTTCTTTTTATAGCCCAGGCCACGAATGAGTGCGTCATCCACCAGCCCCATCAGACAAATAATCAGACTGCCGCAGAGAATGCCGCGTAGCGAATGCAGTGTCCCAGTCGGGAAATTGGTCAGAACACGTGACATCAAGAGTACTGCAGCAAAAGAGAGCGCAATGGCCACGCCGCCTAAATACGGAACCGGTGTTTGGTGTGTCTTGACGGAACTCCAGGGACGATCCAGGACTTTAAAACGAAGGGCTACGAGCCGCATGAGCGGCGTGAGGAGGAGTCCGAAGAGAAATGCCGTCGAGAAACAGCGAAAGTAGAGACTGTGCATGAGAGAGTTCATGCGGGAAGAATCTCCAGAACATCGCAGTGGATATCGTGATAGACAGAGCGCGTCATTGTTTTTTGGAAGTCGCTCCAGCGCTGTTGGCCTTCCGGCGTCATGGTGAAATGATTATAACTGCTAAGACGCTGCATTTCAGTGCGATTGATAAGAATATGCGTAATTCCACGAGAAACGATAGCTTCGCGCAAGGCCGCGGGAGTTGTGGCTTCGTCCGCCCATGCTGCCATCCAGTTTCGGCTGAAAACGGTATTGAAAATAACACGGCGCTGGTAATAATAGCCGCGTTGGTCGCCAAACAGATAAAGCGTGCTTGTGCCGGGCAGTGATTGGTTAATAAATTGTGCAGCGGGGTAGTAATTTAATTTCTTCGAGAGGTACGCCTCACGTGTTTCCAGGCCCAGAGCGACATTCCAGGGCGAGAACACATCCGTCACAATCAGAAACAAGGACACGCCGGATAGAACAAAGAGTCCCAGAAATCCGCACATCAGCCATCGGATCCCCTGGCTTTGCGTGCGAACTCCCCCTACCCAGGCCTGTGCTGTCAGCAGTGCCAAGACGGGCAATAGCGGCATGAGAAAACGCAGGACAGGACGCATCATCATCCAGGGAATAAAGAACAACAGACTGTAGACGAGGAGCCACCGCGAGGTGCGATGGGGTTTCTGTCCGATCCATAGCCAGGGTAGAAAACAAAAAAACGGAGCCCAGCCAAGACTTCCCAGCACGTCCGCACCCGATCCAAAGCGGAGTCCTTGAACAGAAATTTCCCAGAGGGTGGAGAGCATTTGCGTCATACGGCGCGGCTGATATTCCACCAATGCCTGGAAATAGCCCTGAGCGGCTTGAGTCTGCCAGGGGTTACGAGACGTAGCCCCCCACTGCTGGAAAAACGGGAAAACAGGATTTCCTGTGTAGTGCCAGTTCTTGATCAACCAGGGCGAAAAAACAATCAGAGCGGTTCCCGCGAAAATCCCGGCGCTTTTCAGACGAACTGACCATGGGCGGTCACGATCGGCCAGAATAAAAACGAATGCGATAGCACTCGGAAGAAGTCCGGTGTATTTGGTGCCCATCGTCCATCCTGCTAAAAGTCCCGCAATCACCATCCATCCGGCCGTGGGCTCGTAGTGCCAGCGAAAAACGGCATAGAGCGAGGTGAACGCAAAAAGCATGAGACCCGTTTCAATGTATCCGCCTGAACTCAGCAGAAGAAAGGCCGGCATGACTCCTAGGAGGGTGGCCGCAATATAGCCGACAGGAAGACTCATAAACCGCCGGGAAAAACTGACGACGGCTGCGAGCACAAGCAGGCTTAGGCAAAAAGCCACGAGGTTGGAGACGCGGTCACCTCCAATCAACAGGCCGAGCGTCCAGAGCATTTCCAGTGTCTGTGGGAAGGCCGAATAGATAAAGTGGGAGGCCCCGACCCAGTGTCGACTCTGGGTGTAGAGCGCCGGTAAACTGTAGTGGTAAACGAGGGAATCGTAATAGGTGATTGGCGCAAAAGCCAGCAGGGCACCGGCGATGAGCGTTATCGAGAGCCCTAGACTAGGCCAAAACGGCAAAAGCACATCCGTGGTCGTTGAGGGGATATCACGACCCAGGGCGCGAAGGCCGGGGAGCGCGATCAGAACCAGAATAACAGTGAGGACTTTTGCTACGGCGGGCGTCCATCCGTGGAAAAGCCCTGCAATCACCATCATCGTGCTTAGCAGTCCCCATCCCAATGTTGCTGCGAAGACGATGTTTTCCAGCAGCGTCGTTTGGACTTCGAGGCGGCGAAGAAGGACCTGCCCAGCGCCATAGGCCGCCAGCAGGAGTGCCGCTGCTCGAAGGATGGATAAGAGGGTGATGCCGAAACTGGGGATCGGGTAATGAACGAAGTAGGAGGCCGTAAAGGCCGTCACACAGGCGAGTGCGAGGGCGGTTTTTAGCGCGGGGCGAAGAGTGGGCATGTCCACAAACGGGTCCGGTGCAGTTGAAACTGCAGATGCACTTTGAGGGTTTCCAGTCCATACCGTACACTGCGTTTAAAATTTATGGATGAAGCTTCTTCAAAATAGCGCGCGGGCACGGGAATATCTCCGATTCGGAATCCCGCAGCGGCCGCTTGAACAAGAAATTGTGAATCAAAGACGAAATCTTCGGAATTGTTTTTCCAGTTGATCGTCTCCAGGACTTTACGGGAATAGGCGCGCATCCCGCTGTGCCATTCCCCTAAATTTTGACCCGTGGAAAGGTTTTCCATAACCGTTAAAAGACGATTGGCAAAATATTTATAGACAGGCATCCCTCCGCCGA
>CAZDML010000012.1:7853-12632 GCA_964506645.1 uncultured Elusimicrobia bacterium
GTTTCCCAGCGTGTCCTGACGCGATTGCCCAGCATCACATCGCAAATGCCGTCTTGAATCAATCCTGCCAGATAGGGGACGAGCCGAGAATCGTATTGGTAATCCGGGTGAATCATCACGACAATGTCCGCCCCGGCCTTAAGCGCTTCTTCGTAACAGGTTTTCTGGTTGCCCCCGTAACCGCGATTTTGGGTGTGCGCAATAACCGTGAGTCCTAACTCTTGGGCTACCTTGATGGTGTTGTCTTTGGAACAGTCGTCCACCAGAATGATTTGATCGACAGCCCCTGCCGGAATGTCGGCCACCGTTTTGGCGACGGTCTTCTCCGCGTTATACGCGGGCATGACGACGATGACTTTGGATTTTACTGGACTTGAAACCATAAGGGATTCTCCGCAATGGGTGTTAAGTGAAATTGCACTAAGACATTTTGCATGTTTGGACTCAAACCTGCTTCTTCATAAAGATAGACCGGACCGCGGGCCAGTGCCTGCCGGAGTCGATCCGCGGTCACCGCCCCTTGCGCGCCATTTTCCGCGACGTTCCATGCCTGGCGACCAGAAAAGTACAAGAAATACAACCAGCGCGTCCCGCCTGTTGTCAGATAAAGCGATTCCGGCGCTGTGCGATGGGACAGGGCACTGACTTCGCTGTAGACCGTATTTTTTTCCAGTCGGCTCATGGGGCGGATACGCGTCTGGAGGTTGACCGCCAAAAGTAAAGCAAGTCCGAGGCCTCCAAATCCATAGAAAAATCGGGCAGATTTTAATTTTTTTAAGCCCAGAGAAATCAGCAGAGCCAGGGGAACGACGTCTCCCATGCGGTAGTGAATATTATCCGGCTCCCAGGTGAAAAAAAACAGAGCATAGGTCCCGATCCAAAGCATGGCAAAACGCCATAGGCGATCTTTGCGATCTTCCAACGAACGTACGAGAGGAAGAGCCATCGTCGCCATCGAAAGAACAGTGAACCCCCACAGTTTTTGAGATGGATGCATGGTGTAAGGCCAAAATGTGCCCCAGATCTGTTTGAAAGACCCTTTGAACCACAAAAAGAGAAAAGAGGCCCCAGGAAAATTC
Source organism: uncultured Elusimicrobia bacterium (assembly GCA_964506645.1). GTDB lineage: Bacteria > Elusimicrobiota > Elusimicrobia > 2-01-FULL-59-12 > 2-01-FULL-59-12 > CAZDML01. The sequence continues at coordinate 8,933 of CAZDML010000012.1, forward strand.
CAATGCGATTTCCCCACGCCTCCCCCCTCGATAGCGACAGTGCCCAGGAACCAACGCCACAATCGCAGGGGTACATAACCGAGATGCGGGCCGACGACCAGCCCCATAATGAACAGATAGGGCAGAAGAGTGGTTAGCGCCAGCACAGACAGATAGGTCATGAGACGTCTCTTTTTATCGGTAGGTTGCGGTGTGGTCCAGAAGGCATAAAGAGCGGGTACGACCCACAATCCGTGCGTGATATGCCCTAAAACAGCCAGGCCGTGAAACAATCCTACCCATACCGGTTGCATCGCCGTCTGATCTTCACGAAAAAGGAAATAGGCCGCCCAGGAGAGCCCCAAAAATCCCAACGCATAGGGATTCGGCTCAATGCTCAGGAACCAGAATCCAGCGAACGTGCTGGTAAGGACAGTCACAAGCAGCGCTTGCACCTTGTCTTTTAAAGTGAGATGAAGAAATTGATAGAGACCGGCTAAACCGACGGCGGAAAGAAGCGATGTGTAGATCTGAAGTCCCAACAGAGCGCGAGTGATCCCTAAAGGCAGCAGCAGTGCTTTCCAGAAGAGGTATCCGCCCAGGCCGTACAGCAGGTGATTGCCGTGGACGAGGTTGACCCCTTGGCCCAGTTCAAGTGCGCTGGCACAGGCGATGGCGTCAAAATACCAATAGGTCGACGGCCAAGCGAAGTAGAGGCCGAGCGGTATGAAGAACGCTAGGAGGGCGATCAAAGTCGGATAATATGTGAGGCTTTCAATCCACGGGTGAGGTTCCGCGTATCGAAGACCAGTCGGGAATGCTTGACGATCTCGGAAGGCTGAAACTTGCTGTGCGCTGTTGTAATCACGACCAGATCGGCGGATTTGAGCAGGGTCTTGCTGAGCGGTTTGCTGGTAAGTTTGAGATGGCCCAGGTTCAGGTGTGGCACCCAGGGGTCATGATAGGTCACGGACGCCCCATCTTTGTGCAGGAGCTCAATGATATCGAGGGCCGGAGACTCGCGCATATCGGAGACATTGGCCTTATAGGCTACGCCCAGGACGAGAATTTTTGATCCGTTGACGGCACGTTTACGCTGGTTAAGAATGCGAGCAATTTTTTCAACGACGAATTCCGGCATATGACTGTTGATTTCTCCAGCCAATTCAATAAAGCGCGCCGAGAAATTGAGGGATTTCATCTTCCAGGACAAGTAATGCGGGTCGATGGGAATACAATGCCCGCCCAGGCCCGGTCCGGGGTAAAACGGCATAAATCCATACGGCTTGCTGGAGGCAGCTTCGATGACTTCCCAGACGTTCAAGTTGAGTTTGTCACAGATGAGAGCGATTTCATTGACCAGCCCGATATTGATCGAGCGGAAGGTGTTTTCCAGCAGCTTCACGAGTTCGGCGCTTTCCGCGGAAGACACAGGAATAATCTTTTGGATCACCTGGCCATAGAGCAAGCATGCCAGCTCCTGGCACTTCGGGGTAATCCCCCCAACGACTTTGGGAGTATTGGTGAGATGGAATTGTTTATTCCCCGGGTCGATGCGTTCCGGAGAGAAGGCAACGAAAAAGTCCGTTCCAATTTTAAGACCGGTCTTTTCGAGAATTGGCAGCATGAAATCGCGCGTCGTTCCCGGGTAGGTGGTGCTTTCGAGAATAATGAGCTGATCTTTATGCAAAGTCTGTGCGATTTTTTCAGCCGCTGAACCGATGTAGGAGACATCAGGATCCTTGGTTTTATTCAGCGGGGTGGGCACGCAGATGATGACGGCGTCGACGGTGCGCAACTTGGAGAAATCGGTCGTTGCGGTGAGTATGCCTTTGTCGGTAAGTTCTTCAATATCCCGGCTGGGAACGTCTTCAATATAGGAATGGCCCGCCAGAAGACTTTTAACTTTGCGGGTGTCGAGCTCGAAGCCTACCGTGGGGAAGCCGGCTTTGGCAAATTCGACAGCCAACGGCAATCCGACATACCCTAAACCTAATATACCCACACGGGCTCGACGCGACTGAATCTTCTCTCGTATCACAGGATCCTCCTAAAATTGAGCAGGTATTTTATCCAATTCTCCGTCGATCCGCAAGCGGACTTTCGACGAGGGATTCGTAGAGGTTTTCAAGCTGCTGCACCATGGGCAGAATGCGGAAATGACGCAGGGTGTGTTCGCGGGCGGCTTGGCCCATCTGCCGGGCCGCGGTGGGGTCTTTGAGGACCTGCAGCAGAGCGGCAGTGAGAGCGGAAACATCCCCTGGCGGGACACGCAGGCCGAGACGGGTATCAGTAAGCATCTCAGGAACTCCCCCCACGTCCGCGGCGACGACGGGAACCCCGCTGGCCATGGCTTCCAGGACGGCCAACCCAAAACCTTCCGATAATGACGGGAGGACGAAGACAGACAACAATGGGTAGAGTGTTTCGCTGGGGATTTCGTGTCCAAGCCAGACCACAGAGGAGTCAATGGCCAGGGATTTTGCAAGTTGGTGAAGTCCTTCGCGGTCAGGACCTTCTCCCGCTAATAACAAGGCCGCCTCAGGAATTTGTTTTTTAATCGCAGAGAAACTCGTTAGCAAGCCTTTAAGGCCTTTGATGGGTTCTACAATACGGCCGATGTAGCCGATGACGGGGCCTTGCGCAGGGAGTCCGACGCTTTGCCGAGTCTCTGGGGACGCGACCGCAGGAACAAAACGGTCGGTATCGACCGCATTGGGCAGCAGTTCAATCCGAGCGGCAGCCGCAGGAAACTGCGCAAGCAAATGGTCTTTGACCGTCTGCGATACGGCAATCAGTCTATGCGCGCGCGGGGCGAGCTGCTTTTCCAGAAAGCGTGTGAGAGGATTGCCCACGGTCGTCACATAGTGGTGATGGGTCATCACTCGGTAACGGGTAGCCGAAAGGCAGGCCAGAAGATTAGGAATATGGAGATGCGAATGTATAAGGTCTGGCTTCGCCTGTTCAAGATAGGCACACCAACGGCGGTAGGAGGACCAGAGTGAATAGCGCGGTGCTCCCAGAGCGACGACACGGATGCCGGCTTTTCGCAGAACGTCCCCCACGGCGCCATCCTGTCGAAGCGCCACGACCGTGATGTCAAAACGCTCGTGATTGACCCGTGTGGCGATGTCAAAAATTAAGCGCTCTGCACCCCCCCAATCGAGCCCGACACAGAAATGGGTGATCTTTAGACGTTTGCCGGGGATCGCTCCCATCACCCTTGTCCCTGGGGCAGTTTCTTAAAGATTTTAATTTCCATGGCCGGACCCACCACCGTCAGCGTGAAATCTGGCATTAGCCATTTGTTTGAACTTAACGAAAACGGCACAAAGTGGTGCACGAGCTCGTAACGTGGAATCTGCATGACCGGCTGGTTATTCAGGACAAAATATTCAGGAAGCTCGTTGTAGGGTGCTTTTTCTAGACTTTCAAGGCTAGGAAAAGTGTCCAGCGGGTAACGATGGAAAGCCAGGCTCGGAAACACTCCGGGATGTGGATAGGCCAGGCATCCGATATGAGTTCCGGCTGGCATCGCGTTGAGCACGCGCTCGGCTTGAAAGACGGTCGATGTGCCGTTCGCATCACGAATATAGTTGACCACGTAAGAGGCCGCATGCACGCCGGAGAGCGCGACGAGCAAAAGAATGATTGCCACTCCCCCGGGGCGGTGCTTTTGAATGACGGTGTAGAGCCCCCAGGCCATCAGCATGGCAAAGAA
>CAZDML010000012.1:12642-13785 GCA_964506645.1 uncultured Elusimicrobia bacterium
GATAGATGATAATGGCAAAGCGGGTCGGACATTCTCCGCTGCTCGCCCAGTAAAAAGCGGGTAAGTAAACGAGCGGTACAACAGTCATGACGCACTTTTCACGAGTCGCTTCCCGGCTCAGGAGATATCCCAGAAGACTCATGAAAGAGACCAGACTCAGCCACCAGGGCATGCCTTTGAAAAATAAATTTGAGATCGATGTCATGGCGTTCTCATCAAACACTCCCTTTAAAACGGTCATTTCTGTAATAAAGATTTTGTGACTGGGGATGACGTAAGGATTGGTGATGAGATAGGTCAGACCAAAGAGCGACCCTGAGAGGAAGAAAGATTTCAATTTGTTAGGGGAGTGACTTGTCAGAATCAGAACAAACGGCACAAGCAGAGTGATGCCATAATTGAGCAGAGACCCCGCAGCCAGTCCTGAGAACACCGACGCCCATACCCAGTAACGCTGTTTTTCCTCTTTGAGGTAGCGTAGGCAGAAGTAAAAACTCGCCATGGCCCATCCCACGCCGAAGGCATGCGGCTTAATTTCTCGTGCCAGGCAAAACGGTCCCGGCAAAAAGACATAGAGCAGGACCGCTAGCACGGCAATTTCCGGACCTTTCCAGAGGCGTGCACACTGATAAATCAAAAGGAGCGTCACTAGATACATCAAAACGCTCATCGTTCGTCCCACCAGAAGCATTTTGCGTAGCTCGAAGGGATGAAGAATGTAATAGGTTGCGTCCGGCACGATATGTACCCAACCAGCGAGGGCGGAAACACCGAGAGCGGCACAAATGGGGTAGAGGAACGCCCCACCGTATTGGTAGGAATGCGGATTAAAATTGAACTGGCGAGGTTTCATCGTGCTGATCGGTCCGTAAGCGGTCGAGGCATCGCCGGAGTAGGTCCATGCCAGGTAATGGCGGTAGATGCGCAGATAGTCCACCTTGTGGGTCTGCCAAGTGATGTGCTGCGGAGCCGTTAAATAGGGAATTTCAAGCGGGCCTTGTTCGTTTCCATCGACATGGAGGTTAACGGCATACCCTTTTTCACGGGTGAGCTGGGCAATGTCTTCGTAGAGGTTCGGAGTTTCCTGAGGCATCAGGCCATCGATGCGCGGCACACTCACAACACCCCATTGAAAACCGAGAA
>CAZDML010000012.1:13795-19740 GCA_964506645.1 uncultured Elusimicrobia bacterium
CAGACAGCGACGAGAAGAAAAGCGGGAATCAGTAGTCGTTTCGAAGACACAAGCGATTCTAACATAGGCATTAATTGGAAAATCGGAAGCGCAGCAGCGTCCAGACGGCTTTGAGTCCATCACTGGCTTTGATTTTTTTTCCCTCCTCACGCGAACGCGGAATGTAATCGATAGGAACTTCAACAATGGGAACCTGCATCTTGATGAGTTTGGCGGTCAGCTCGTGGTCGGTTTCAAAACCGTGGGTTTTGATTTGCATCCGTTTTAATAACGAAAGCGGATACAGTTTATAGGCTGTCAGTGAGTCGGTGATACGGCGTTGATAGAGTAAGGCGATCCACAACGTTAAAAGTCCATTCGCGAGCCATGCCCCCAGTTCTTGTTCGGGCAATTTCCCCGGCAATATAGACGACCGACCTTTTTGGTGAATCCCCATCGGCCTGCTTCCGTACACAACAGCCCCGGGATGTTCTTGAAGAATCTGTAGCATGGGCAAATAGTCTTGTGGATTATATTCCAGGTCGGCATCTTGAACGATCACATAGTCACCGCTGGCCTGGGAAATGCCGTATTGCACGGCTCGGCCCTTGCCTTGGTTGGCTTGCTGGAGACAGCGGACTTCCTGAAAAGCGGAGGCCAGCGCAAATGTCCTGTCTTTCGATCCGTCATCCACTACAATTACTTCTTTGGAAAAACCCAGAGATTCCGTAGGGACTGCCAGGACTTTTTCCAGCAGGGAGGTGATAAACCGTTCCTCGTTGTACGCCGGGATAACAACCGAGAGCTTCTTCATTGCGGGCTAAAGCGGTGATAGATCAAGGACAGGATAGCGACAATGCCATCCCAGACCGTCGTCTTTTTTCCTTGCTTGCGCGTGCGGGGCCAGTAATCGACCGGCAGTTCCAGGATAAAGAGGCCGCGGCGACCCAGTTTCCCGACGATTTCTGTTTCCAGATTGAGGCCGTTGGAGGTTAGCTTGAGACTTTTTAGAAGGCGCGTATCAAACGCTTTGATTCCGGTAAACACATCACTGATAAAACGGTTGTAGAGCACAAGGCTTAGCGAACTCACCAGCATCCCCCCGTATTTGCTCATGAAATACATCAGGTAATTGCCCTGATAAATATCGAGAATGCGCTGGCTCACATTGACGCATTTGATCGCGCGGCTGCCAAACACCACCTGAAATTCGTTTTTGGAGACTTCCTGAATAATTTGCAAGAGGTCATTGACGCTGTATTCCGCGTCGCTGGGATAAAAAACACAGATGTTGCCGGTTGCTTTTTCTATGCCCATGCGCAGCGCGGCGCCTCGGCCCAGGGGTTTTGGAAGTGTATAGATTTCGATATCACTTTGTTTGCGCGCCAGCTCCAGGGTGTGGTCTGTCGATCCACCATCCACCACAATAATCTGTTTTCCAAGATCAAGCGATGTGAGATTTAGCTGAGTCAGGTCTTTGAGAACGGTCGCGAGGGTGCGTTCTTCATTCAGGGCTGGAACAATAATCGACACCGTGTGCGGAAAAGGCTTAAGTTTTTTCTGTAGTTTGGAATTGACCACGCTGACGATTTCATCAACGACCATGCCTCCCGAGTGGCCCCGATCTTTGGTTTCCCAATCCGTGAGAACAACCGTGTCGAGCGGATAGGGAAACGTGGCGGGGTCGAAGAAGACATAGTCCGAAGAAGCCCCTGTGGCTGGGCTCGTGTTCTGTAAAAAGAACAGAGTCACCAGTTGGTTCCATGAAAACGCATTTTTGCCCTTGGAATTTAAGTAAAAGAAGAGTTTGTTGACCAGGCTGGCCGCTGTTTCGTTGCGGATCTCATAGTCTTTATAGATATTGCCGACAAAAATCTTTTCTGCCGCCGTGTTCCGCGCTATGGCGGCCGCTAGATCCTGGGTAAAGTACGAAGGAAAAAGGGAGGAATGCTGGGTGCCCGGCCCATAAATAATCATGTCAGCGCTTTCAAGAACGCTTTTGGCTTGCGGGTTCATCTTCGGTGTGATGGCACGCTGCCCAAGAAATTCCAGTGCGCCGCGATGGTCGCGTGCGCGCAGCTGGGTCGTTTCATCGGGGGTTAAGTAATTGGGGAGCAGGAATATTTCTTCGATCGGGGTCGCGTCCTGGATGGACACAATCGCGGCTTCATCGGCCAGGTAGGTGTTGTCCTTCTTGAGGGCCACCAGAACCAGGTTTTCCCCTGCCGTGACGTTAAGCACTTGGCCGCGCAACGGGCTAACCTTAGAGAAAGCGTCGATAGCTTCATTGAACGAACGGTTGCTTTGAAGAAAACAGCCTGTGAAGAAGAGATTCCCCAGGCTGCAATCGCTAAATTCAAAGAGCTTCCCCGCCTTGATCTGTTCATCGTAGTAGGCGATGAAGGCGCGCGCATAGCCGGCGATAATCTTCGTCTGGCGATGATTAAGGTCCAGGGCGTAAGGGTGGATGTCTGCTTCAAGCGTGTCCCAGGATTCTTTTGCAAAACCTGTCAGAGCGGCGATGGCCTTCTGGGCCGGGGTACTTTGTGGAAAACGGTATTCCAGTAGAAATTTAAATGCCCGATCTGCGCGATCCGTAGGATCGATCAGTCGCGCGATGTTTTTGCGCACATCCGAGGGCCCAAGCATTCCCGGCACGAACCGGCGCAGGGCCCCGGTAGAAAGCCCGTCATCGTAGGTGTTGACCAGAAGGATCAGCTCGATTTGGGCATGTTTCATCAGGGCTTCGGTAATCGAGTGGGTCCCTCTGCCTCCTGAAAACATCGCGATGCGGAATTTTGCGGTCATGGCGAGATCTAAGCTCCTCGTGCCTTTAGAATGCGCGAAAGGACAGCGGCTTCTTCGGGGGTGTTAATTCCCAGGGTTTCTTCGCTGTTAGATATCCGAAGCGTCGCTACGTCGTCTGGTTTTTTATCAAACCGGGGAAGAAGTGGCAATAAATTAAATTCGCCCGTTTTGCTTCCTTTTCCGGACCCGGACGTCATGGCTTCCTGAAGAACGGCAAACAAACGTTCGGTGTTAAAAAGGAACAGTCCGCAGTCATTTTCCCCTTCCGCCAGCCGGGTTGTTGCTTCACGAGCCTGATAGACTCCGGTCAGACGCTGCTCCGCATCGCGCTCAAAGTGGATATAAGGATCTTTTCGCCAGACGGTTGGGAATGTCAGCGCGGCGTGAGGGCGTGAGTCGTGCAGTGCCATCGCTGCGGCGATCGTTTGGGGTGTGAGAGCGATTTGATCCCCCCAGATGACAAGCGTGCTGGGGGAGTGGACGGCCTCCTTGGTTTGCCACACGGCATCGGCCATTCCGCGCGGTGCCGTTTGTAGGACGACCTCGTAACGGTTTTTGAGCCAGGTGTCCAAAGCGGGCACGACATGGGCTTTCGCATCGGGGGCCAGAACCACCACAAAACGAGCGATGAAAGGCTTTAAGAGCTCGGCCAACCATCCCAAAATGGGTTTGTCTAAGACCGGATAAAGAATTTTAGGCTGGTGATAGCCCAGCCGCGTTCCTTGTCCGGCGGCTGGAATGATCGCGGTCCACGCCTCAGACGGGCGTGAAGGATGTTGAGGCTTGGGGAATTCTGCGATGTTAACGATGCGCGGCATAAGAGCGTAATTCCTGGATGCGGCGGATGATTTTGAAGGCACCCGCGCGTTTGAGTTGGGCGCGTGAGGAATGCCCCAGCACTCCGATCGCTGCAATCCCCGCCCGGCGGGCTGCTTGAATCCCTTGGATCGCGTCTTCGATGACGACCCCCTCGCTCGGTTTCACTCGAAGTTTGCGCAGCACCTGCTGATAGGTCACAGGCGAGGGTTTGCTGCGTGTCATATCTTCGCCAGCAACGATCGTGGAAAAGAGCGGGCGTGTCTTGCTGGATTTGAGAAAGAGACGCACATTTTTTCTGCGGGATGAACTTACCAGTGCCAATTGGCTGTGTTTGCGAAGGGTCGTTAAAAGCGCTCGGCACCCGGACACGATCGGAGGCCGTTGCTGCAGCAACTGATAGGCGAGGCGTTGTTTTGTTCGGATCAAAGCCTGGAGCTGTCGGGGACTGTAAGAAAGACGGTTGGCGCGCAGAACGTGAAGCATCGCATCGCGGGTTTTCATGCCAGCCACCTGCCGGTAGTCAAATTGGCGAACCTTGGGTCCGAGCGCTTTGCGGAAAGCCGCCGCGTGGGCGTGGGTGGAGTCAAAGAGAACTCCGTCCATATCAAAAATGAAGAGCCGCGGGGCTTTGGGGAGTTTCGTTGTCATTTCTTACGGGCCAGAACGGTGATTTGTCCCATGGTGTAGACAAACGGCACATGGTCGAGGCCGACTTTCTCTAGAAGAGTTTTCCCCCAACCTAGCGGCTTAATCCATGACGATGCACGCTGCAGCACATATCCAAGTTCCAGGGTTTGAAAATACGGCCGCACCCCCAGGACTTTGAAACCGTGCTGGTCCAGGAGCCTTTGCAGCGATGCAGGTGTGAAATAAGACAGGTGGACACTTAAATAAAACGGCCAGTGTGAGCGCAGCAGCTGTCGTGCCAGGCTGTCGTGGTCTGGAACGTTAATGATGAGCGTTCCATCATCACTCAAGAGCTTGGCGACATCGTCCAGAACAGCGCCCGGGTGGGTCAGATGTTCAAGAACATCCCAGAGGCTGATGATGGAAAAGCTTTTGGGAGCAAAGGCATGGTCGGAAAGGATTCCGGGGCGTAAATCCAGGCCATAGAGCTTTTTCCCCTGCTCACACAGCCAGCGGCTCGGCTCAACACCTATCCCGTGAAAGCCCAGCTCTGAGGCTGCCTTTAAAAAAGCCCCACCTGCGCAGCCAATGTCGAGAATCGGTTTACCGGGGTTGGGCTGGAGTGCGAGCGTGCGAACGATTCGGCCGAAGCTGCGCTGAAACGTTTTAATACGCATCGGGTTTTGTTCAAAAAAGACTGGATCCACCGCGTTGGAATAGGAATCCACAATGATCGATGCGTTGATACGCGGGTTGAGGTAAATAAACGCACACCCCGCACAGCAGACGAGCTGATCCATCAAAGCATGATCGCTTGAAGAGGAATACAGACGCAGCAACTCCTCGCGCGTGACGTTACTCGGATAGCGCGCTGGCTGCAGGACGCGATAGCGGGATTCTCCGCAGATCGGGCAAACGACCGTTTCTAAAAGAGAGGAGTCGATTATTGAGGCTGACATAAGCGATGTCCGATCACCCCCGCGCGTAGCAGAAGCGTGTGCATAGCGCGGTACGGGGTCATTTCCATTTTGGTTTTAAATCGTCGGCAGAGGAATCGCCAGGGTTGGGCAAGCATTTTGCCCGGCCAGTGCGTTAGTTTCGTGAATAAAAAGAGGGCATAGAGGCGAAGGCGGAACCGATTGAGAGCCGCATAATCCTGCCGCCAGTTCGGCGAAAAGGTGAGCTGGGAATAATTGTTGTATCCGGAAAATTCCTTGTAGATGTCAGACCCCGGAATCGGGGTCACGATGAAGATCGCCACTTCATCAAGCCCTAGGCGCGCCAGCTCACGCACGAGATCTTTCGTCATGGTGCGGTCGGTATCGGTTTCCTCAGGGAATCCCAGAATAAAGCAGGCTTGGGAATACACTCCTTCTTCGGACATCTTCTGGATCATGGTTTTGGCATGGTCGATGTTAAACGACTTGTCCATGAGCTTGAGCAGACGCGGTGAGCCGCTTTCCGGTGAAATCGAGATGTAATTGCAACCCGCTTTGGCCATGAGCGCAATGAGTTCCGGACTGCGGATGGTTTCTACTTTGGTTCCCGAGCACAACTTCCACTGCACGTTGAGCCGCGCCTCGATAAGTCCCTGACAGATCTCCCGGATCCGTTGGTCGAGAATGGTCGGGTCGACATCTTCAATATGGAACTCCTGGACCCCGTAGGTTTGCGAGAGGTGTCGCATCTCGTCAACTACACGTGCCGCGCTT
>CAZDML010000012.1:19750-27065 GCA_964506645.1 uncultured Elusimicrobia bacterium
GTATCGCCACTTCTGGCTATTCGTTTCGGGGATGACACAGAAACGGCAGGGATAGGGACAACCGCGTGAGGTCAGAATGGGAAGGTATCGGGGACTCGAGAGGGGCCCATGCGCGTAATGGAGGTTCCAGTAATTCGTAAGTGGAAAGAGATCCCATGCGGCATAAGGCAGCGTATCGAGCGCTTCGATGAGGCGTTTGGGGGGCAGGTAGTGGGTTTTCCCTTCCTTTGTAAACCCTATTCCATCGATTTGCTCGATGGTGGCGAAGTCCCCCTTCTCAATTGCTTCGAGCAGCTCTGCTCCGCGTATCTCCGGTTCTCCAGAAAGGATATAGGTTGCTCCGGCGCGGTAAAACTCGTCCTGTACTTGTCGCAGAGAGTAGGCCGTAACAGCCTGGGTGTTTTCCATGACGACGATCGGTCGGGTGTTGCCGGCCTGTCGCAAAGCCTGAATGATTTTGATGAGGGAAGCATGGTAGGTCACATTGATGGCGTAAATAAAAATCAGGCCGCTTTGCGGGAAGACCTTCTGCGCGACTTCTTTCGGGGCCAGGCCGCGGTAGAGAATGCCGTTTTCTTCCCACCATTGGTTGGGATTTTCGCCAAAGGCATCGATCACCTGGACGGTATGGCGCTTCTCGCGCAGGGCCCCGGCAAAATAGGCAAGCGAAACGGGCATGTAGACGATGCCAGTCGTAAACATGTCGTCTTTCTGCAACAGCAGGTTGGGACTAATCAGCGTCAGGTTCATGAGGGGACGTACTCGCGGTCAACGTAGACCCGATGCCAGAGTTCAAGCATCATCAGTGCCCAGAGTCGGGTGCTGTGGTCTTTACGGCCACTTTGGTGTTCGGCGAGCAGTTGTTGAACGGCGCTGGGATTGAAATACCCGCGCTTGCTCACCTGGGTCGAAGACAAGAGCGACTCGGTATAGCCTTTCAGGGGACCTCTAAACCATTGATCAACCGGGATACTGAACCCCTGTTTGCCGCGCGAGAGAATAGGGTCCGGCAGCCAGCCTTTCAGGCCGTTGCGCAGCATCCATTTGGTGTGCAGCAGCGGCTTCCATTTCCATTCAGCGGGGAAGCTCGCGACGAGTTCGATAAATTCATGGTCCATCATGGGAGAACGGGCTTCGAGCGAAACAGCCATGGAGGCGATGTCCATCTTGGTCATCAGACATTCCGGAAGATAGGAACGAAGATCGGCATAGAGATAGGGGTCGATGCCGTTGTCATCGGCCTGGGCGTTCTCAAGGAATGAAAAGAGATATCGCTTTGCGCTTCCCTGGGTCAGTGAATCGCGCATCGCCGTGCTGTAGAGAGGCAGTTTCTGGTCTTCGGTAAAAATATCCACCAGGTTCAGGTAACGCTCGGCGGGCGACTTCTCGCTCAGAAGCGCCAGACGCTGCAGGCGCCATATCGCGGCGCTTTGCTTGTCAGGCAGTGGAAGGCGGCGTGCGGCACTGGCCAGGGCGCTGCGCATCCAGGCCGGTATGGGGTCAGCCTGCTTGAGCAGGCGCATGGCCGCGTAGCGGTAGTAGCCGGCAAAATTTTCATCGCCGCCGTCGCCGTTGAGGGCAACTGTCACGTGCTTGCGTGTTTCGCGGGCGACGATATAGGACGGCAGCGCACTGGGGTCGGCAAAGGGTTCCCCGTAATGCCAGGCCAGTTTGGGCAGGATCTCGGTTGTTTCCGGCTTCACGACAAATTCATGGTGATCGCAGCCAAAGCGCTTGGCCACCATTTTGGCGTAATGCAGCTCGGAATAATCTTGTTCTTCAAAGCCGATAGAATACGTCTTCACCGGCTGCGAAGACACCTCACTCATGAGTCCTACGATCAAACTCGAATCGATACCGCCGGATAAAAACGCTCCCAACGGAACATCCGAGATCATGCGCAGGCGGACCGATTCCCGTAACTTGGCCATCAGAAGATCGGTGGCTTCTTTGAGCGGAAGCATCGTCTTCTTGCGGAAGGAAACGTCCCAATAGCGGTGCAGCGAAATCTTTCCCTGTTCCCAGATCAGAAAGTGTGCGGGCGGCACCTTTCGGATGTCTTTGAAAATCGTGTGTGGGCTGGGGATGTATTGATAGGTCAGATAGAGGTCGATGGCTTCCCGGTCGATCTCGCGCGAGATATCGGGATGCTCCAGGAGCGCTTTGGCTTCAGAGGCAAAGGCGATACCGTTACCGGGGACGGCGGCATACACGAGCGGCTTTTTCCCCATCCGGTCTCGCGCCATGAAAAGGCGTTTACGAGGCCGGTCCCACAAAGCGAAGGCAAACATCCCCCGCAGGGAACGCACGCACTCGGGACCATAGAGTTCATAGAGGTGAAGAATGACTTCGGTGTCGCTGCGGGTTTTAAAAGTACGGCCTTTGGCCAGCAGTTCATCGCGCAAGGCCTGAAAGTTGTAAATCTCGCCATTAAACACCAGGACATGTTGGCCATCGGCACTGCTCATCGGCTGCGCCCCGCCTTCTAAGTCGATAATCGAAAGCCGGCAATGTGCCAGGCCGACACCGGGTTCATCATAAAACCCAACGTCGTCAGGACCTCGGTGTTGGAGGGTGTGGTTCATGCGCGCGAGCATGGCCTTATCGGCCGAACGCGCGCCGGGTGTGGGATAGACGATGCCACACAGTCCACACATACTAGTGCGCCTGCCTTAGCCGGGTTCTCACCCCGGAGAAATAAGCGATCGATTGAGAAAATTGAAACGGTGCAATGGCCGCACCCCACACCCCTTCGCACGTATGGCGGAGGGCGCTGAGCCACTGCCCTTCCAAAAATTCCCACACGGCCAAGCGCAGTTGAAAGTAGGCCAGTCGTCCGGAGAGTGGATGGATGTCGGTATAGGGCAGATAAAGATCAATGAGTTCCCGAAACAAGATGTCTTTCTTGTGACTGAAATTACTTTCGTGAATGCGATAGGTCGCCTCCGGGGTTTCCACATAGTCGATAGGGTGCTTCTCCGCAATCTTGAGAAAGAGATCGTAGTCCTCCACCATGCGCAGGTCCGTGCGAAATCCCCCCACTTCTTGAAAGATGGATTTTTTAATGACGGCGGTCGTGCAGGTAATGAAATTGTCCTGAAGTAGTTCGGAAAGGACGAGACCGCTGTGCGGGGGTCGAATCTCATTGTAGCGCCAGGAATGTCCCTGTTCGGTGGAGCACAAGGCATCGCTGTAGACCAGTCCGAGCTCGGGTTGCTCCTCAAACAACTTCATCTGGAGAGCGATCTTGTCTTCTTCCCACAAATCGTCGTGATCCAAGAGTGCAATATAGTCCCCTTGGGCCGCGTCGATGGCTTTGTTGCGGGAGGCCGAGACACCGATGTTTTTTTCGTTCAGGATCAGACGGATGCGATCGCCGTAGGAAGCCAAGAGTGATCGTGTGGAGTCGGTCGACCCATCATCAATCACAACGATTTCGAGGGGTGTATAGGTTTGGGCAAAAACAGACGCTAAAGTCGAGGCAATCCAGGGCGCCCCGTTATAGGTTGGAATTATGACGCTGACGAGCGGCTGGCCCATGCAGAAATAGTGTCGATGACCAGTTTGGCCTGATCCTCAGTCATGTCTGGAAAAAGCGGCAGGGTCAAAATTTCACTGTAGATACGGTCGGTGTTGGGCAGAGGGCGTTTGGCCTGCGGCTTATAGAACGTGAACTGATGAACAGGAATGTAGTGAATGCCGGAGTCGATGCCTTTGTCTTTTAAGACCTTCATCAAATCGTCGCGTTTGCTGTTTTCCACTCGCAGGATATAAGTAAAAATCGCGGTGTCGGTGTAGGAGGTCGGAATCACACGAAGACCCGGAAGCTTGGCAAAAGCCCGGTCGTAATCCTGTGCGATCGCCTGTTTGCGCTGATTCATTACGGGAAACTTCTTGAGCTGAACCAGGCCGATAGCGGCGTTAATGTTGCTGAGATGATAACGATACCCTTGTTCGATCACATCATAGAACCAGGACCGTTCATTGCGGTAGCGGCTCCAGGTGTCTTTATCAATGCCTAAAATTCGTTTACGACGCAGCATTTCTGCGAGAACGGCATCGCGCGTGGTTACTGCGCCGCCTTCGCCGCAGGTGATGTTTTTGATTGGGTCGAACGAGAAACAGACCAGATCTCCAAAACTACCAATGCGCTTATTCTTGTATTGCGACCCAAAGGCGTGCGCCGCGTCCTCGATGATTCGCAGTTTGTGCTTATGGGCGATCGACAGGATGGCGTCCATGTCGCAGGGGAGGCCGCGGTAATGCACAGGGATCACCGCTTTTGAACGCGGGGTGATGCAGCGTTCCAAATCTTTCGGATCCATATTGAGCGTGGCGTCGACCACATCACAGAAGACGGGGCGAGCGCCGAGCTCGCTGATCGCTTGGGCCGTGGCAACGAACGTCAGAGAAGGGAGAATCACCTCGTCGCCAGGCTGGATACCGGCGGCGGCCAGCGCCAAGTGCAACGCTGTCGTTCCGGTATTAACGGCGATGACGTGTGTCCGTGGGGTGCCGCCAAGGAATTCTGATATGGCGTCTTCAAAATGTTTGGTAGTCGCACCCAGGCCAAGCCAATGGGAGTCAAAAACGGTTTTCACCGCTTGCAGCTCGTCATTGCCGATGGAAGGTCGAGAAACAGGAATCATATGGGTCCGATTATATCGTCTTTGAGAGCTGTTTGGAGAATTCTCTGCACAAAAGAATCGAGATCAATTTCTTTCATCCAGCGGTGTGTTGGGAAATTGATGGTCTGACGGCTATAGGCTTCGGCTGTCGGGCAGCTGCCACTACGGTAACGAACATCCTCGAGACGGCTTTGTCGTCCATGCGCGACGCTGGAGAACCAGTCTCCCAGAGCCAAGACATCGGCAAAAGCGGCTTTCCAGCGTTCGGGATGATGAACGCGCAGTGAAAGACGAAGATAAGCGGCTGCCGGATCATATAGTTCGAGCCGACCCAGTGCCTTGTAAAAACGCTGCGCCAGTGTTCGGCGATGCGCGAGGTTGGCCGGGAGCTGCTGGAGTTCCTGAACGCCGATGTAGGCCTGAAAGGACGTGAGCGCGGCGGGGTAAGCACTTGGACGTTGGGTGGCGAGCTCATCGCGCCAGTAATGGAAGAGGCGCACCCGATACCCCCACTGCAGCATTTTAAAAGTGAAGCGACTTGGAAGAGACTCTGCCACGAACGTCTCGGCGGCATATTGAAGCGGCAGCTGCAGGCGGCGATAGAACGGCTGCGAAGCACTGCTGCTTTGAATCGAAGCGATCGCACGTCCGAGTGCTTCTGAGCGCGTTACGGCAAATCCTCCTAATCCGGTGGAGATGATTTTGGTGTGATCGGTGGAAGCAAAGGCGGCGACACCGAACGACCCGACCGGTTTTCCCTCCACAGTCGCCCCGATAGCATGCGCACAATCTTCAATCACCGCAATTCCATGCGATTCGGCGACTGTCATGAGCGCTTTGATGGCGCAGGGATGGCCGAACGTATGCTGAGCAATAATGGCTTTGGTGCGCGGAGTGATTTTATTTTCCAGTGCTTTAACGTCGATATTGGCATCGGATGCAATGTCGACATAGATAGGAACGGCTCCACAATAGAGGACAGCGTTCGGAACGACCACGCAGGTGTACGCGGGAAGAAGGACTTCATCGCCTGCAGAAATACCCAGAGCTTTTAAAATCGCATAGAGGGCCATACGGCCGGAGCCGAAGGAGGAGGCATAGGGGCTTTGGAAATGAGAAGCAAGGGCTTTTTCATAAGTACGGACCCAGTCTTGAGAAGACGTCTCTCGGCCGTAAGCCGAGACCCAGGACAGACGCTGGGTACCAGCAAAGAAGTCAAAATAGCTCATGAGAGCACCCACCGTATCCACTTGTCTTCCGGTACGCTAGAGAATACGTCGGGCAGCAGTCGTTGGTGTGCCTCTTGATCGGTGTCTGGAAGGGGCTTGAGGAGATCTTGAAGAGCGGTAGCCAGTGTTGCGGGGCCGCAACTTTGGAGGACAAGGGCCGGGAGGAGCGGCTTGGCTTCCATATCGAGAAGGTTTGCGCGGAACTTAAGAACCGGGATTCCGTAAAAGAAAGCCTCCATCCAGGCCGTGGTTGGGGGCGTGAATAGGCAACCATGTAGTTGGGGTAGGACGGCTGGCATTGACTCTGCGCTGACGCGGATACTGGGTGGAATGTGTTGTCCGGCTTTTATGAGTTTGTGAAGAGGTAAATCGGGGTGGCACTTCACCAGAAATTGCGCCGGGGTCTGGCGATCGGCAATTTTTAAAAGCTCCTGAAACAGTAGCGTCGCATGCGGCCGTGTGGTGGGCAATAAGACTAAAACAGTGGGTGATGCTGAGGTTCGCCGGGCTGGCCGTGCGGCAGGTGCCAGGTATTCATAGCGGAAACTGCCCCCATCGAACACCCGGTCTGGGGGATAACCGTTGGCGATCAGGAGGTTGCGGGTAACGGGTCCGTTGGCGATCACCTGGTTCGGCAGTGGCTGAAGTTCCGATCCGGCGTGTCCGAGACAATGCACGAGCGTGAAGGTCGCAATGGAGGAATGCTGGTAGCCGATTGTCTTGGCTGTTCGGGCGGTTTCTTTGAGTGCGAGCAGCATGAGCTTTTCCCAGGGTTGGTTTTCAAACGGATAGAGAATCGATGTGATCTTCGGAGGAAAGCGGCGGAACGTGTTGCGGATGGCGCGATACCACAGCTGCTGGCGCAGGTATTCGGGACGTGAATTTTCATGCCAACATTCACGGTTAAACAGCAACGCGACATTCACCCCTTGGAAGGCAGCTGTTTGTCCGGGCAGTTCGATGTGGAGGCAGCTTAGGAAGGACCGCACAATATCTGTTAGGCCGACAAAAGCGCCTGTGAGCAGGTAATCCTGCTTGCGTCTAAGCAGGCGTAGCATCAGCGAAAAAGGCACGATCGGCGACACCAGCCGGACGACACGCGCCTTCTGCGACTCGAGCAAACTCTGCAGGCGGCCGGTGTAGGGATCACGAAAAGTGCCATCGGGTTGAACCGAACGTTTTTCTATCCAGGAATACAGCAGGCATAAGCGCTCTTCGGCACTTGCCGTGATGTTGGATGTTCCCCAGCTCAGTTTCGCCAGCAGGGCCGAGCCGAGGGCCGCTCCGAGAAAGTATAAACGGCTAAACACCCCTTCGGCCACATAGCGGCACTTGGAAGCCAGGAGTTCCCCTTCAAAACGAGAAACCCATTCGACCTGAGTGCTTGCTGTTAAGCTGCGCTGAAGAGCGAGAGCAGTCCAGGGATCTTCCAGAATAAGAAGTCGGGGCCGTTCTGGA
>CAZDML010000013.1:0-3186 GCA_964506645.1 uncultured Elusimicrobia bacterium
AATCCCTGCCTGCCAGCAGGCAGGCTCCAAAACGTTCAAACGTCTACAGCGTCAGACTCTCGGCAATGGACGTGACGGGGTTTTTTAGGATATCGCGAAGAAGCCCATCATCGAGTCCATAGGCCCAGCCGTGCACGGAAAGATTTTGTCCACTTTTCCAAGCATTCATCACAATCGTGGATTCACAGACGTTGCGCACCTGCTCAATGACATTGAGTTCGCAAAGCTTTCGACCGCGCTCCAAATCGTTTGGCAGCGCCGCGAGCATCGTCTCGTATTTATCACGAACATCGGCCAGGTGTCGAAGCCAATTGCTGACGAGTCCTAAATCTTTCTTTTCGACAACAGACTGAACACCACCGCATCCGTAATGGCCCGTCACGATGATGTGCTCCACCTTAAGTACTTCCACAGCGAACTGGATCACCGAAAGGCAATTCAAATCGGTGTGGACCACCAGATTGGCCACATTGCGGTGCACAAACAGTTCCCCCGGCAGGAGCCCAACAATCTCATTGGCGGGTACGCGGCTGTCGGAACAGCCAATCCATAGATATTTCGGCCGCTGCTGTTCGGACAAACGACGAAAAAAAGCCGTGTCCTGCTGGGTCATTTTCTGGGACCAGGCTTTGTTCTTTTCGAAAAGTTCGTTTAGTTTCATAGGGTCTTATTTTAACTTTTTGATGCTTAGAGAGAGGGGCTCTCAATACCGCGGATCTGATCCAGCGTAAACGACCGTGCCGTTGGCTTTGAAAGGGTTAAGCGGCGAGCATCGTACTCGCTCACACGCCCGCGGACCACTTCCCCTGTATTTGTGTAGACCGTGACCGGCATGCCGCGCGTCAGATGACGCAACGCATTTTCCAAACGGTCCCCGGAATACGCCGATGCGGGAAGCGGGGCCAGGGTCACTGCCGAGGCTGTTGGAACCACCGACTCTGACGATGGAGGCACAAGACGCACCGGTGGCGGCACGGACGGGACTCCCGCCACATGATCGGCGAAGTCCATGATATTTGGATACCGGGCCGCAGAATCGCGCAGCTGCTTCAAGACCTCGGGCTGTCGTTCGGCAGAAACACCCTGCAGTTCCATCAGCGTGCGCAGATACGGACCTTGTCCCGACTGAATGTTATCGACAAGCCCCTGATAGCCCATCACCACAAAGGACTGAACGCGCCGGGGATCCTGGGCGGCATATCCCACAGAGATCAGCCATGCCAGAAGAAGAAAAGCAATCGTGCCGTTACGCCGTTGCATCGGTTGAAATTTCCGGATGTCGAATCAAACCGCCCTCATGCGCCGCTTTTCCCATGGCGGCAGAGACAGCCACCGCCCCCGCCAGGAGAACCCACGCGAAGGTTTTCGGAAGCTCGCCTTTCTTATGCATGAGATACAGTGCCGCGAGTGCTAAGGCCGCCAAAAGAGAGGAACCCACGCAGGCGCCTTCCCCGGCCTCGGCATGTTCATGCACGACGGCACGATCGATCGTCACCCCCGGGTAATCAAACAATGTCTTGGCCGCCGGACCGCCGGTCCGTAGCGTTACAAAGCTCAACACACCCATGACTACAAACCCCCACAAAGCGATTTTCACTGTCTCGCTATTTTTGCGGAACCATCCCGCTACAAAAAATGCCAAACAGACCGGAATTCCAATCACAGGAATATGATTCACCAACAAATGCGCATAAGCGCCATTCATAGAAGCCTCCCTTTACATCCTATTGTACCGCTCTGGTTAAACTAAATTCCTTCATCCCAGCGGGCGGGGATGGGTTGTCCCTGCGGAGACGCGGCGGGTGTCGTCCATTCCATGACGGGAATAGAAAATTGCCACTGCGCCTGCACATGGATCGCAGATTTGACGTAATGGTCCACCCCGTACGGGTTGTTCCCGATAAACGATCCGGTGTATTCGAGAAGAAGATTAAAGTCGTTGCTGAGAATAATATCCCACCGGATCGTTCCGATGTTGACGATGGGCTGTGTGTAAACAGGATCGCCGCCCTCGTGCGAGTAGCGGTGCCCGCGCCAATGGCCGTAGATCAGCTTCAGACGACTATAGCGCAAATAGAATTCATAGAGATCGCCGTCGCCATTGCGTGAGATGTTGTCGGCCGCATTGGATGAGCCGTCCACACGATAGTGCGAATGGAGATACGAATACTTGACGCCACCGCTCATGCGCTGGCTGATCGGGATCTGCACTCCAATACCAAAGAGCTCGGCGATATCATTTTTCGTTGAACCACCGCTGTGATCATGGAGCGTTCCCCCCTCGTGGATCCAGTGGGACTGGTAGTTAAAACGAAACCACCTCCACGCGTTACGGTGCACAAATCCCAGGTCGAATTTTTCGCGGTGATCTGCCGTATCCGTCTGGCGATAATTAAAGTAGAGATCGTCGTACCAATTTTCTTTGCGCAGAAGAAGTTGAGCACCGGTCTCGTTTGTTTTTTGCGTTACATAATTAAGTGGATAAAATAAGGCAGGTTGGTAATAGTGCGGCGTATCCAGATTGCCTAACACCACGCTGAGGGGACGAATCGGTTGCCACAACAGCTGCATCCAGGGGTCGACCGATCCGAATCCGGTTCGATCGCCGTACCCTTTTAAAGCAATGAGCCCCAACTGAATCCGGAAGCGCTCGTCCCAAAGAATCGTCGCAGTGGGTCGCAGTGTATCAGACAGAAACGTCCCATCGACAAAGCCTTCGGCATCGGATGACTCAAAATCATAAAAATCGATGACATTATAGACATCCAAATAAAGGCGGTGATGGTTGGAAGGCGGCTGTGACCAGGCCGAGGTTGTAATGTTTGTCTCATAATCCATCCGGTCAAACTCCGTCACCGGAGAAATGACGGCAAGAGCCGGGCGGCACAGCAGCCCTGCTCCGCAGAGACCGAGAAAGAATATGGCTATTTTTCCCAAGGAACGGCTTATCCCTGGAAGTTATTCTTGGCGTGAGCACCGTCGCAAAACGGCTTGTTGGCGGAATGACCGCAGCGGCAGAGGGCGACGGTGGGGCGCGGCGGTGTGAGCGTCTTACCTTCGGCCTCCTGAACGTCTACTGCCCCCTGCACAACAAGCGGCCCATTTTTGAGTACTTTTATCTTAACGTCAGCCATGATTTATCCTCCCGAGTAACATCCTATCCAATCACTGATTGATCGACGTACC
>CAZDML010000013.1:3196-25214 GCA_964506645.1 uncultured Elusimicrobia bacterium
CGCCGCCGTTCACCGGGTCGACTAGGCTTGCCGGGCACGATACGTCGCTGAATTCCTGCGCATGGGCAAAGGCTTCGCGCTTTTTGGCACCGGTCACTAAAAACCAAACCCGCCGCCCATGGTTGATAGCATCCATCGTGAGCGTCATACGTACGGTCTGCAGCTGGCGCACAACATTACCTACCACCCATCGCGTACCGTGCTCGGTCAGCGCGGGCGTCCCCGGCAAGAGCGAGGCGACATGTCCATCCGGCCCCATGCCGAGAAAAATCAGGTCGAAGCGAGGCCATTCCTCCCCTTTAAAAAGATCTTTCAATGTATGTTCGTAGGCGCGCGCGGCTTCCGGCGGCGCTTCTTCCCCTTTCATACGAAACACCTGCGATCCTAGCACCGAAACGTGATCGAGGAGCGTCCGCTTCACCATGCCAAAGTTGCTGTCGGGATGATCCTGCGGCACACAACGTTCATCGCCCCAGAAGAGCCAGAGTTTATTCCAGGGAATGGATTGGGCATACGGAGCCTGAGTGAGCCGAGCGTAAAACAGTTTGGGAGTAACGCCTCCCGCCAGAGCAATGATGCAACGCCCTTTTTCTGTGACTGTCTGTTGGACAACATTCAGAAAGTCCTGAGCGACGCGGTCGGCCAAGGCTTCGGGAGTCGCGGAGACGATGAGTTCCACCGGAAGGAGTTTAGACGCCGACAAGGGTCTTTCGCTTGGCTTCAATACTCTGAATCAAAGCGTCGTAGGAGTCGGTAAAGAGTTTTAGGCCTTCGTCTTCGAGCTGGCGTGTCACATCCGCCATACGGATGCCGAGCTTTTCCAAATCGGCGAGAACCGCCTGGCTCTGCGCGGTGTTTCCGGGTAGGGATTTTTTCGGCACGCCGTGATCGCGGAACGCGTCGATGGTGGCCGGCGGCAGCGTGTTCACGGTATTGGGGCCAATGAGCTCTTCCACATAGAGCACATCCCGGTAGGCCGGGTTCTTGGTGCTGGTGCTGGCCCAGAGCGGGCGCTGCACAGCGGCGCCCTTGGCTTTAAGCGCCTGATACCGCGCCGAGGCGGTGGCCTTTTCAAAAATCTGGTACGCCAGGCAGGCGTTGGCAATCGCTGCCTTGCCCTGAAGGGTCTTATTGGATTGCTTCTCAAGCAAACCATCGACTAACGAGTCTACGCGACTAATAAAGAAGCTCGCCACCGACGCGATAGATCCCAGCGATTTGCCAGATGCCGCTGCCTTTTCCAATCCGGCCAACCAGGCATCGATCACCTGCTGATACCGGTCAAGCGCAAAAATGAGCGTCACGTTGACGTTGATGCCTTCCGCGAGTGCCTGTGTTACGGCCGGCAGGCTTTCCACAGCAGCGGGGATCTTGATCATCAAATTGGGTCGGTTCACGCGCTTCCAAAGATCACGTGCTTCCTGAAGTGTGCCTTGGGTGTTGCGTGCCAGATGTGGATTCACCTCTAAAGACACATAGCCGTCGAGTCCCTGGGTCTGCGCATACACGTCTTTAAACGCGTCGCAGGCCTGCTGAATATCAGCAACGGCCAGCGTTTCAAAAATGGCGGGGCCTTTCTGGCTCTTTTTTAATCCCTCTGCGATCACCGCATCGTAATCCGTACTCCCCGTGATGGCTTTCTGAAAAATTGTGGGATTGGAGGTCACGCCGCGCAGTCCGTCCTGCTGAATCAGCTTCGCCAGCCCGCCTTCTGCGATAAATCGGCGCGTAATATTATCCAGCCAGACACTCTGACCCAGAGGCTGCAATTGGAGAAGCGGGTTCATGAAGCGGCTCCTTTGACAAAAATAATTTTCAGATTGGTTTTTGGAATGGTGATCAAATGATAGGGATGCACAATCACCGCCGCGGCCTGTTGATCAGCGGCAGGCTCAGTCACCACGTAACGCACAACGATCTGGCCGTTTTCTTCCTTCGCTGGAAGCAGCGACACGGTATACCCGGCCACCGGTTTTTCTCCCAGGAAAACTCCCACGACCAGCTGCTGTTCAAAATCCACGCGCGGGGTTTTGCTGTCTTCGCCGTTCATTTCATGCCAGAGCGTACGCCAGTCATCACGATTCCTGACAATCATCTCGCGATGATCCTTAATCAGGCAGAAGGATCCTTTCCACTGACGGTGCTTCGGCGGTTCAGGCACAGCCGCCACAGTACTGACCGCCACGCGGGAGGCAGCCGCGGCGTCCTTGGGATCTTCGACAACAGCAGTAGCCAGGGGTTCGGCAGGCGCTGTACTTACGGCGACACTGGGAGACATCGCTTCCACAGCAGGTTGTTCCGGAACGGCATCTGGTTTCGAACGCATTGACGAAAAAACGGAGAGCCAATCCCATTTAATGCCGGCCCACACAAGCACTGCCATAAATAAGGGAATAAACATCCAGCGTCGCATTGGACTGGGCGGACTGGCGAGCGGCGCCTGCTGGCGGCTGATCCGACTGACAAAAAGATTTTGTCCTTGTTGTGGAGTGGCGCTTTTAAGGGCATCACGCTTGGAGCGCGCTTCTTTCGCCCGAAGCTTAGATAGATACTGTCGGCACTTTTCGCATTCTGCCAGATGGGCATCCACCAGGCGTTTTTGCGACTCCATAAGCCCTCCGGCTAGATAGGCAGAGAGCTGCGATTTCACATGACCAGACATAGACAACATCCTTTTACCTTCTTTCGTTATTCTCTTTTTTATTTTCGCCACCGGAGAGGGAGGGATTCGCCCCGCTTCCTTATTTTTTAAGGATGCGGGACTGTCCCGACCTATCTTGTTTTGGAGACCGGAGAGGGAGGGATTCGAACCCTCGATACGGGTTTACCCCGTATAGCGGTTTAGCAAACCGCCGCACTAGGCCACTATGCGACCTCTCCGGCCTCCAAAACTCAATGAACAACGGGACGAACCCTCGATACGCCCCGCATCCGTATTATCTTAACAGTGCGGGGCAGTCCTTACCTCTCCGGTGGCGAAAATTGAAAAAGTCCGAGGACAATTGATCCATCGATTATAACACAGGGATAGAAGGACCCGCTAAGAGGCTTTCACAAAGCTGACAAACGCTTCCGCCACCTGTCTTCGACGAAGCTTACGCACCATAAAACGAACGCCTTCGCGGCTGAAGATTTCGCCCTTTTCCGGGGGCCGGTTCAGCTCGGTATCCACCCATCGGGCCAGCGTGGGTGGCTTTCCCCCTTCCAAGGGGTACGTAAAAGGCACATGGAGCAGTGCGCCCACAGCATCCATGCGCAGCGCCCCTCCGACAATCCATCCCGATTCCGTTTGATGGACGTGTGACGGCATACGGTCGAACTCGTCTTCAATATCGCCTACGAGCTCCTCGATAATATCTTCCAGCGTGATCATGCCGAAAATTTTAAGGTCGGCTGTTTCCACGAGCGCAATGTGGACCTTCTCATGCATCATCTGTTCGAGGACCTGAGCGATGGGCAAGGCATCGGACAACCGCTTGATCGGACGTACGATCTGGCGGAGTTCGCCCGCCCCATGGCTCATCTTCAGCGTCATCACAATATCTTTAAAGTTCACATACCCCTGAATGGTCTGCGGGTTTCCTTCTTCTGAGCAAACAGGAAAACGCGTATGCAGGTCAAGATGAGCGCGAATCATGGCATCCGGCAACGGACACCCCATTGGAATCATCGAAATTTCAGCGGCCGGGAGCGCAATCTCACGAACGGGGCGAAACGACAACTGCGCAGCGGCCAGCACGATCTTTTCTTCCCGGGTCCCGATTAAACGCGACGCCCGTGCCAGCGAGGCCGCGGCGGAGAGTTCATGCAGCGCGGTGGCTTCCTCGGGAGACCGGTTCGTCCGCCAGCGTTTCCGGGAATACCCCATGAACGCTTTCACCGTGCCCTCGAACAAACGGACAATCGGTGATGCCAGGCCCGTGAGGCCACGCATCAGTGGAGAGAACGTCAGGCATACCCATTCTTTATTTTCCAGCGCGAACGTTTTGGGAATCAGCTCCGCGGCCACAATAATAAGACTGCTGAGCGGAACGATCAGAAAGATAAGCGACAGGATGTTCGCGGTGACCCCGGACAGATTCCAGGCAGACTCCAGATAGGGAGAGAGATGCCCGTCCACGGTCGCACCGCCGGTTGCCGCGGCCACCGAGCCGGCGAAGGTCATGCCCATCTGGCATACCGCCAGCGTTCCTTCCATGCGTTCTTTCATGAACAGCGCCGCGGTAGCGCCGGCGCGTTTCTGTTCCACCAATACCAGGAGCCGAGCATGGGAAATAGATGCCAAAGCTATTTCATACCCCGCGCACAGGGCATTAAAAATTAGCATCAAGAGGACAATCAGAATTTCGTAGGCGTAAAACATGCGTTTAAGACTCTCATTAGACAAAAAAAAGAGCGCGCCAGGGGAGAGGAAGAGCGAAGCACTATGAGTTCGGCGCTAGCGCAAATTCTCAACGCCCGATCCGGACCCCGGCCGGCAACAACGGAGGATCGAATGAATGGGCCTGCCTTGGCTTGGTCGCCGAAGGCGACCTTAGGAGTCTTCCTCAGTTGCAGGCCCATTCGATCTGACGAACCGACCCGCCAGCTTCTGGCAGGGAAATCCACCACAGCACTCGGAGGGAATCCTCTGTCTCCTCCTTCGCGGTACGGTATAATTGGAGATCGAAAGGAGAAAATTATGAAAGAAGTCACGATTTACTACAACCCCAAATGCGGAACCTGCCAGAAAGCCAAAGCGATCGCAGAGGCCAAAGGCTATAGCGTGCGCACCATCGAATATCTCAAGAGCGCCCCCAGCGAACAGGAGATTGATGGACTTCTCAAGAAGCTCGGCATGGAACCCCAGGATCTTGCACGTCAGAAAGAGCCTGTCTATCAGGAAAAAGCTGCCGGGAAGGCACTGACCCGGGCACAATGGCTCACGCTCCTGCACGAAAATCCTGTTTTAATTGAACGACCGGTGATCGTAAAAGGAGACCGCGCGATTGTCGCGCGGCCCGCCGAAAAAGCCGAAGACTTCCTTTAAGATTACTGGTCGATTTCGTCGGTGGCAGGCAGGTTCATGGCGACGGCCGGAGAGGCCGTACGGTTCTTAATCAGTTCGGCGCTGACATGTCCGATAAACACTTCCGAGCGCATGAGCACAGGCATATGCCGTGCGTCCGCGGTGAGCCAGACTTCCAACTTCTTTCCTTTTTGAACAAAAATCCCCGGTGAGCGCAGGTGCGGTTCCACGACAAAGCAATCGTATTTCCCTGCCTTCACCTTGACTGTTTCTCGGCGCTTCACGCTGACCACTAAGGGATACACCTTTTCACCGCTGTGCACATCCAGCGTAAATTCCTTCCCGACTTCCAGCGGCAGCGTGCGTACGTGGTAGAGGCTGCCAAAAATATCGAGCACGTTCAGCGGCACAACACCTTCCGCGTCTTCATGACGGTTTTTGTCGATTCGATACGAGGTCGTGCGAAAACGTCCGGCGGCACGGTCAAAGGTCACCTGCTCATCCACTTTATAACCGCCTTCACGAATTTGTTTGGAATATTTATAGGTCGACTGTGCATGAGCGTCGAGCCAGGATTCGTTCTTGTCCCGCACCCGATAAAAGGTATCAACCAAACCACAGGACCGTGCTTCTGAAACGATATGCATGGCCGGCTGTCCATCCAGTGTTACCATGCGAGGAATAGTCAGCGTCGAATACCCCGCTTTGATCACCCCCCACTTGATCGCAAAAAGGAGATCTTCCCCCGCCTGTAGCGGATAAGAGTCAGCGGCAGCGCCCCGCGAGCCGCACAGCCCTGTCAAAAGTACCCAAAGCAACCATCGGACTTTCATAGCGCATAGATGCCATGGGATGTCACCCCTTGCAACCCACGTTCTTGTAACAAATATGCCTTAACACAAATACATCCTCTGCCAATTTCACATCTATATTTGGATGCGTTTCCATGCGGCGCATCTGTGCTAGAATCAGATCTATGCCTGTCGCAAAGACTTCCATCACACAGTTTCTCTCGTCCCTCGATCCATTTCGGGTTCTCCCCGCCAACGAACTTGATCGCCTGGCCAGACTCAGCACCGAAAAATCGTACACCAAAGGGGAGACCATCTATACAGAAGGCGACATCGCCGACAGCGTTTGGGTGCTCTGGGAAGGCCGTATTCAAATTTTCAAATACAGCACGGGGGGACGACCGCATGCGATTGAAAGTTTGGGACCCAAAGAATTGTTCGGGACGCTCTGCCGCATGGGTGGCAATAACCGCACCTACCCCTGCACCGCCATTACCGCCACCCCCTGCAAAGTCTTGCGCATTCTCGACCGGACGTTCCTGGAAGTCTATAACCGCTTCCCTGCTCTGGTCATGGGGGTCTGTTCGTTGTGCAGCCAGCGACTCAACGCGATGCAGGGCATCAACTGCAGCGCGCAAGAACCGGTCGATCGCCGCATCGCCGGACTCTTACTGCAACTGCACAAAACCCACGGCCCCACATTACCTTTTACCAAACGCGAAATTGCCGAGTTGGCCGGAACAACCGTTGAAACAACCATTCGAACCATATCGTCCTTCGCAAAAAAGGGATGGGTCGTTTCCGGCCGCGGAAAAATGACGCTAAAAAACACTGTCCTCCTTCAACAGCTCATCGAATCCCGCTGTTAAAACCGCATCCCCGTCGTTCCCTGTATGACATAGCTCATAGTGTCCACGTCATGCGCGTGATACGCTAAAGTACGGCTATGACAGACATGGTGAAAGCAAAACCTTCTCGTAAAGATGTGGATGCCCTGGCCAATGCCATTGCTCAGGATGTCTGGAATTCGATCATCGATCATCCCGCACTGCATGTGCTCAAACCACAGCACTTTGCAGATATTTTTGAGGCGGTACAGAAAAGCCTTCACCGTTATTTATAGCCGAAGCTTCTCCCCGAGGAGGTGCGTATCATGAAAAGCGTCCTTCGCATTTTAGTCCCCACCAACTTCTCTTCCGAATCCACCCTTGCTCTGGAATGGGCCATGCTCTTAGCCCAGAAGAAACATGGAACCACCTTGTATCTGCTGCACGTCTTACCCGAAGCCGCGACCGGTATGGGCAGCATCGGTTATGAGAAAGAGATGGAGGCGAGGAAGTCCAAGATGGAAGCCTTTCAGAAAGTGATCCCAGGAGACGTTCTGTATTTTTCGCTCTACCATCAAGGCCGTCCGGCAGAGATCATTGAGCAAGTATGTAAAGAGAAAGACATTGATCTGGTCGTGATGACTACAGAAGGCCGGCGTGGCATGAGCCGTATTCTCGAGGGGAGCATTACTGAAGAAGTGGTGCGCGTTGCGCCCTGTCCCGTTTTTGTGTTGCACCAAAACACAAAAACACCCGCTGCTCAGCCGTTCTCTTAAGCCTTGGCCCTGGCGGGTTTGGCCGAGGGCAGAACATCTTCCATCACGTGCCCCACCCAAGGGCTCACACGCTTATCCGGTGTACAACGGGGGCAGCCTTCACAGGCCGGATTCCATAGCACATACGATCCGAACGCCTGGCGAATACCTTCATCAAACTGAGTCTTGGCCCTCACCCACTGCGCCGTGGGAACATGCGCGCAGAAATCATCAAAAATGATCTCTTCCAACGCATTCAAGAATTCATCCATATCTTCATCCACATCCAGCAATAAAATCTGATGATTTGCAGCCGCACGATCGTCGGCGCCTTCCGGCGCACGAGACCATTCCATCGATGTTAAATTTCGATGACACCGAGGCAGATCCCCGCATACCAGAAAACTTTTGACATGCCGGTTTAAGAACCGGTGAACATGGTGGGTTAAACGTTGGAAGTGGCCATCCGAGGCATCGTCCCATTCGGTGTGGAGCAACAGGACATGCCACAATTCTGCAATCAGCCGCTCTTCAAGTGTCCAGAGCGTAGATCCTTGGGGAAACCGCAGCTGGTAGGTTGGCATTGGAAAGCCCTCCGAGAAACAGCCTTGGACACCTTGAGTGTACCGCGAGGGCCCGGACCCTCACTATGAGGGTCGTCATAGAAGCCCGGCCTAGTCGGCCGGTGTTCCGTACCGATAGGGATGGCCGTCCACGACGGGTGGGTGCGTGAAGTTGGTGTGCGGAGGCGGCGACGACACGGTCCACTCCAGGGACTTGGCTTCCCAAGGATTGCCCGATGCCGCGGCTCCCGAGATCCAGGAACGGATGATGTTATAAAGGAAGATCGCCACTGACACGGCGATTAAGAGCGATGCGCAGCTGATGAACAGCTGCGTATGTCCCATCCATTCGGGATAATCCGCCACGCGGCGGCGCATGCCGTGTGCCCCCAACCAGAACATTGGGATAAAAGTAAGATTAAATCCGGCGACAAAGAGCCAGAAATGTACTTTCGCTAGTGTTTCGCTGTACATTTTCCCGGTGATTTTTGGAAACCAGAAATAAATCCCGGTGAACAACGCCATCACAGCGCTGCCGACAATCGTAAAGTGGAAATGGGCCACGACAAACCAGGTGTCCTGCATGTGCAGATCCGTTGGAACATCGGCCAGAAAGATGCCCGTCAACCCTCCCACCAAAAAATTAAACACAATCCCCATCGCCCATAGCATCGGTGCCCGCATCCGCAATTTTCCCCGCCACAAGGTTCCCAGCGCGCTTAAAAAGACGACCCCTGTTGGAATGGAGATCAGCTCGGTGGTCAGCATGAACGGAAAGTTCAGCAATTGCCACATCCCGCTGGTAAACATATGGTGTGCCCAGACGATGAAACTGATAGCCACAATGACGATATAGGACACGGCCGTTATGGAATAGGCAAAGAGCGGCTTGCGGGCAAACACCGGCAGCACTTCCAACATCAGCCCAAAGGCCGGGAGCGCCATGATATACACCGCCGGATGCGAGTAATACCAAAATAGATGCTGATACAGAAGTACGTTCCCACCCTGATTGGGATTAAAAAACGACGTATGCAGAACGCGGTCAAACACGATCATCAGCAGTCCGCTGGCGACGACAGATGTCGCCAGAACAATAATGATGGATGCGGCGACGATCGACCAGACGAAAATCGGCATCCGAAAATAACGCATGCCTTTCGTCCGCAGCTGAGCGATGGTGGTTAAAAAGTTCACCCCGCCGAAGATAGACGAAAATCCTGCCGTGACAAACGCAAGCACGAAAATCAACTTGCCCAGTGGACCGCGAACGGCCAACGGCGGATACGCCGTCCAGCCAAAGTCAAAACCTCCGAAGAACGGTGTCGATAGAAGAAGAATGACGGCCGGTGGGACCAACCAGAAACTGAGCGCATTGAGTCGAGGAAAAGCCATATCTTCCGCACCGATCATTAAGGGCACCAGGAAATTTCCAAGCCCCCCAACAATTCCAACCAGTGCCACCACCACCATCCCCATCCCGTGAAGTCCCATGACGGTGTTGTATTGATCGGTATTTATAAACTGCATTCCAGGCTGCGCCAGCTCAGCGCGCATCACCAGAGCCATCAGGCCGGCAACAACAAAAATCACAAACGTCGCCACCAGATACTGCACGCCCACCACCTTATGGTCGGTCGTGAACCGGAAAAAGCGCGTCCAATCATGAACGACTGGTTCTTCCTGAGCGCCCAACCAGCTCTGAAACGCATGCCATCCACCGACCGCCGCTAAAAAGGCAATCAAGCCAATGAGATACCCCAGCGTCACCGCGCCCTGGTCTCCGAGGCGTGCGTATGTCAGCGCGTAAAAACCTCCCAAAGCCACAACAAACGTAATAAGCCCTCTCAGAAAATAGAACACTCCAGCCTCCTGTTAAAACGTATCGTCGCTACTGCCTTTGGCTCCGCCCTTGATGCGGTCTTCAAAAGCCTGTGCGTCCATCACATCCACCTGTGCGGTCATCAGCGTATGGTCCATCCCGCACAACTCATTACACAGCAGCGTATAGGTCCCGATCACCGTTGGTGTTAAAATCAGCGACACCACCTTACCCGGGATCGCATCTTGTTTCGTACGAAATTGGGGCACCCAGAAAGAATGCACTACATCTTTAGAGGTCAGAAGAAGGCGCACTCGCTTTCCTTGTGGGAGCAGCAGTACAGGGCTGTAATAATCGTGCTGCGGGTAATAGAATTCCCAGGAAAATTGAGATGCATTCACTTGGATGTCCATATCGGCCTGGTGATTGCCCTGGATGGCACGCAGCTCTTTGGCGCCAAAGATCGCTAAGCCGACGGTTAAAATCGTGCTCATGAGAATCCAGCTGGCCTCAACACGATAACCACGACTCGATTCAAAACCGCTTCCTTGATCGCTCGACTCTTTCGCACGAAAGGCGATCAAAATGTAAATCAAGGTGGCGATCACCAGGGCATAGATGGGAATGGTCAGATACAAGCACCCACGGAAGGCCTCATCGACTTCGCCCGCTTCAACCGTCGCAGCCAGCGGCATCATGGGGAAATGACTCATGACTTTAAAAAAGACCGTGCCGATGATAGCCGCGAGAGTTCCAATGGTTAAAAGAGGTTTGATTGCTTTCATACGTTCTCCTTACGTCCGTGAATTTTCTTTGCCAAGAACCCGAATATCCCGCGCGATTCTCTCGTACAAATCATCCTCGCTGGAATCATAAAGTGCGCGGACATTGCCCGCACGATCGATGAGTACGAGCTTCGTGCTGTGCACCACGCGATACCCTTCAGGGGCCGATGGATCCTGCACCACGGCGGTACGAAATCCTTCATAAGCGAGTTTATAGAGCTCCGCTTTCGTTCCGCGCATAAACAGCCATCGGTTCGGATCCGCACCGTAGCCAAAAGCATAATTTTTTAGAACGTCTGGCGTATCGTGATCCGGGTCGACCGTAAAACTGAGCAGCCCCACGTCTATAGGCAAGCGCCTTTGAAGCTGCCTCATCTTCTCAGACAACAACGGACAGGGGCCGGAACAGCGGGTATAAATAAAATTCACAACCCAAAAGCGGCCCTTCAAATCCGAGAGGCCCATCGGGCGAACGCCCTGCGTGGAAACGCCTGTCATCTGAAAAGAAGTCACTGGCCATAACACGGGCAATGCCGGGCGTGAGGCCCGAGCGGCTAGCCACGCGGTCACACCCACGATGCCGCAAAACCCAGCGACCACCCAGCCATTACGGGCTCGCAGCACTTTTACCACTTCCAGGCCATATCCGGGAGTATTCCCACAATAAGAATTAGCACTGCAAGAATACCGGTTACCGCAATTCCAATCACCAGCGGCCGGTCCTCACGTAAATGCATAAAAAACATCCCGATTAAATACGCTTTCACAGTAGCAATGCCCATCGCAAGCGCAACCGCTGGAATGCGTGCCAAATGCAGCCCATAGCAAGCGACGGTGATAACCGTGAGTGCAATCAAACCGATATAGACGCGTGTATAAAGGGCGAGTTCATCGTTCATTCCATGACTCCTTAAATGAGATAAAACAGCGGGAAGAGAATGACCCAGATGATGTCCACAAAGTGCCAGTACAAACCCGCGTATTCTACTTTCTTAGCGAACCGCGGTGGGAAAGCCGTTCCCCCCGCATGCTGACGCAGAAAGAACATCCACAAGAGCCCGACCAGAATATGAAGTCCGTGCAGCCCTGTGAGCGCAAAGTAAAACGACACAAAAATTCCCATTCCGGGATTGGCCGCCAGAAATTCGCTCCCGGGGAAATATCCATGATGCATTTTGGCGTGATACTCAAATCCTTTGATAACTAAAAACGCCAACCCGAGCAAGAGCGTATACAGAAGGTGCCGGCTAACGAGGGCGGGCTTCCCTTCTTTCGCGAAGACGCTGGCGCGGGCGATAGTCAGCGAACTTGTAAGGAGAAAAACCGTATTCAGCGCCGCTAAAGCCAGCCCTCCCGCATAGCCCGGTTTGGGCCACGCCGGGGTACCGAGCGCGCAGACGGCACTCCCCCATCGAATCGTGATATACCCGGCAATAAAACCGCCGAACAGCATGATCTCCGACAAAATAAAAATCCAAAGTCCAACGTGGCCGCTTTGTTCTGGACTGTCCAAATCGTTTGTTGTCATCGCAACAGGTGTAGACAAGAGAGGTCTCCTTTCTTAAAGAATCAACGTATTTTATGGATATTGCTTCATCCCGAATATGATGCGCATCATATTAATTTTCATCCGGAATGGGATTGCGCCAGAGCATAGGCCACACGTACCCCAACCACACAAGCGCACCCAGCACCCAAAACCCGGACGCCGCATGAATCCAGCGCTGATAATGCCATGCATCCACATCCGCGGCGACACGAAGCCCCATGGCAAGAAGCACGCACGTCCCAATGCCTTTAAAAACGGGCATCGGTTGATTTAACCGCTGTGCTTTCCCGCCATGACTAAAAACAACCAAAAGACCAAACGAAAAAATCATTACGCTATAGCCCCCGATAAACAAAACATGCAACATCGCGATACGAAATTCCGGAAAAAGCCATACCCCGATAGTGCCCAGTACAATACCCCAGCACGACAGCCAGAAAAAGAACGTATAGACTTTCCGATTTCGTAACGGCCGGGCGATATGCGCAAACCAAAGAAAATGCACGGCGACAAGCACAGCGCGCAGCGCAGCGGCCCAGCGCGGGACATAGGGTTCCATGAGAAAACTCATAAAGAGAACGGCCCCTGTCCCTCCATGAAAAGCGATGACCGCCGGGTGCCAGCTCCGTATCAAGGAGACGGAGGGATCGCAGCTAGGATCCGACGCATAGCCCATCAGAAACGGTGTCAAATACCCGGCAATCCCCAGCACCAGACAAAGCAAAAATCCAATTTGAACCATTTGACGGCCCATGTCCATGGCGATTGGAGACCGTACGCCGAACTGGCTCCACAGGATTAAGGCAGGGCCTGTGATCCCATGGAGAATGCCGAAGGCGACCAGGAGAAATGACGGCGGAGGGTTTTTAACGCGGCGAACAAATCGACGGCCGACAAAAAATAGCGCAAACACCAACAGCCCGATAAAAGCACTTTCTGCAAAACACCACGCATTCGCAAGCGCGCCGATTAAAAAAGAAAGTGAAAAGCCAAACAAACAGACTGCTTCCCAGAACGCGGCGGTGGGGGCCCCCAGAAACCGAGGCATCGCGGTGGTAAAAAATCCGATGACAAAACTAGCCAGAAACCCTTCCGTCTGCAGCATGGCGTGCAGGAAGGAATTGCTTTCTTGAAGATATCCGACACTCCACAACAACCAGTGCCCCACGCCGAGGATCCCATAGACAATCCCCATCGGAAAAAATAGCCGATAGGGGCCGTGACGGACGAGGGTGAGGCGGTTCATGCAGGAACGGCGGTAGGACCTTGGGCCAGCAAATAGGTAATGACGTCCGCGGCGCTGTATCCCACAGGGGTTTTTTGAAGCAGTGGCGACAATTCTCTAAGCATATCGCCGGCCGTCACAAGCGGGGGTTCGACAGCCCCATTCGGCTGCTGTTGCCCAAGCCCGATCACCGCCTGAAGTCCATTGCAAAGGCATTTGCGCCCCTCGGCATCCTCGGGACGGCCCCCCTTTTTAATGTACGTTTCAATAGGCTCTGCAGGACATCGATAGCCGACAGACCCGTCCTCTTTTTTATAGAGCACGCGCAAATAGCCTAAATCGCACACACGGGAACGCTCCTTATAGACATCCGATTCCGAGGCCGACCCTTCCAGACGAACGACTTTAAAAGGAAATCCCGTTGGGGAAGCCGAAGGATCGGTAAAAACATCAATCGATCCATCGCGCACCTTTTCAAGAACACGCCGTTTGATGTCCGGATCAAATCCAGATTCATCACAAAAAGCAAATGCAGTGCCCACCTGAATCCCTGCCGCCCCCGCCCGCAGCGCATCGTGCAACTTTTCGGGGTGTCCATACGTACCGGCCAGCCAAAAGGGCTTGCCAAGTGCTTTGATACGGTCCAAGTCAACCTCATCCCGAGGCCCATAGACAGGCTCTCCTCGGGCATTCAACTGCGGACCCCCACGCGGCGGGGCGTTGTGTCCGCCCGCCAGCGGCCCCTCAATGACAAATCCATCAATTGGGCTTGTTTCATGTCGCGCCAAAGAAACCGCCAGGGTGGTGGAGGCAATAATGGCAAGAAATTTGGGGCGGTTCAGCGGCTCGAGGGGCTGTGACAGCACGTGCTTAGGATCAAACGTATACATCCACACCTCGTCAGACCCCGCGCCTTCCACGGGAATACGCATGCTCGCCTTTTCATGACGCGCCAAATGATCCAGAGCCGATGGAATCTCGCGCGGAATACCGGCGCCCATTAACACATAGTCCACACCGGCCAGCATGGCCCCATAAAGGGAAGGCAGATTGGGGAGCGCAATTTTCTGTAAAAGATTAATGCCCACTTTTCCGGAATGTCCTTCTTTCGCCAGAAAGACTTCTACGAAATTGGCTACCACACAGAGCTCGAGCTTGGACAACGGCGTTTCCAACGTATACATCGGCGTGTTACGGTAGGCTTCAACCTCTTTTTTGCCGCCCGGAATAAAGTAGAGCCCCCAAATGCGGTCCGCCATATCGCGATCGGGGAAATGCGCTAAGGCGCGCTGCATGTGTCCGCCCAGGTCTCCTTCCTGCAGGCGGCGGACAAGGATGGTATCTATGGCCGTTCCAGAGACCACGCCCAGATGCCCTGTTTTTGAGACAGCTCGCGCAAGCTGCCAATTGGACACGCCCATGCCCATGCCGCCCTGGATAATGATCGGCTCCCTCATACAGCCACCCGAGGCTGGTAACTGCACAGCGGATCCTCTGCAAGCGGATCGCCATACACGGCATAGGCGCGCGCCCGAGAGCCGCCGCACCCCGATCGGTATTCACAGGCCCCACAGCGGCCTTTGAGTCGTTCGGGATCACGCAGGGCCTGAAAAAGCGTCGATTGCCTGTAAATCGCCTGCAGTGATTGGTATCGCACATTCCCCGCTTCCAGAGGTAAAAACCCGCTGGGACACACAGCCCCCGTGTGCGAAATAAACACGAAGCCTTTGCCGTCGTTAATTGTGGAATACACAGCCGGACGATTGGGAGAACTTTCCGTCATAATACGTCGATAGTGTGGCGCTTCCGTTGTTTTAATAGCGAAGCGGACCCGCTTGGAAATGTCGTACAGACAATGCAATACGGCCTCGCTGGCGTCGGCTGAAACCATATCGCTGTCCTGAGCACGCCCTGTAGGCACCAAAAAGAAAACATTCCATAAAATGGCCCCCAAACGCCCGACGAGCGCGGCCATCATCTCCAGTTGCTCTGCGTTATAACGGGTCAGGGTGGTCCCGATCTGTAACGGCAGACGCAACAACCGTGCTTGTTCTGCAATTGCAAGCGTCCGATCGAAAGAGCCTGAAACCCCCCGGAAATAATCGTGCGTCTTGCGATCGGCACCATCGAGACTCACAGCAATGCGGTGCACCCCCACGTCTTTGAGCCGTTGGAGCCGTTCGCGTGTGACGTTCGGGGTCGCACTGGGACTCACGGCCGTGGTCAGCCCTTTCGACACGGCATACGCTGCCACCTCTTCCAGATCGCCACGCTCCATGGGATCACCCCCTGTCAACACCAACAGAGGCTTGCCCAGCTCTGCGACCTGATCAATCAGCCTAAAACCTTCTCGCGTTGTGAGTTCACGGGGGTCTCTTCGCGATTCCGCCTGAGCACGGCAATGCAGACAGGCCAACTGACAAGCACGCGTCATTTCCCAGATCACAATACGGGGAGCAGCTTGGTAGGAAGGAAGACTCATGGTCTCATTATGCGCGTCCTCCCCCGGATGTCACTATGACGTACGTCATAGCACCCCCTTGGGGATGCGATACAATAAGGCAGATCCCAATTCTGGAGGCTCTCCATGAAAATCACCCAGCGCTTAGTCGGCGACCACATCACGTTCCGTAAGATGCTCAAAGAACTGGATCATCTGGCAGATCATCCAGCCACGCAGCGCGATACGGCCAAACTCGTCCGCACTGTCGAACTTTTCAGAGACCATCTCCTGCTGCACGCCTGGGCCGAAGACCGTTTTTACTACCCCGTCATTCGAGAGCATCTCACCAAAGACTCAGCACCGCTCACACCCACTTACATGGACCACCTCGACCAGGAACACCACCATGTGGACAGCTATTTAGACCAACTGGAAGAAGAAGTAAAGCGCCAACCCCCGGCCACCTATTGGCCGCAGACCTTTGCGCTCTTTGCGAAAGGACTCCTTGCCCACATGAAGAAAGAAGAGGAAGAACTTTTTCCTATCTCAGAACGGGTTCTGGGAGAAGAAAAACTCGAAGAGCTCTCAAAAAATCTGGAAAAGCACCGGAGCGAAGCCCCCAAAGTGCGGATGCACCAGAAAGCTTAATAGCAGTAGCGGGCGAAGGTAGAGACGGGGGTTTCGGCTTGGGTTTTGTCGGCAGGAAGGCCCGTGACGTTCAAGCGGCAACGGCCATCGGCAAACACCGGATAGACGTGCGCGCCGTAAATTTCCCGGGCCGCTTCGGGTTTGGCTTTGGGATTGCGGAAGAGTCCGGCGTAGGAATCGGAAAAGAGGGCTTCGATGGCCGTGCCCCGGGTGAGCTCGGCCCAGAGCCGTTCGGCCTCGGCGCAGCGCCCAAGGGCGCTGGCATGTTCGGCTTCAAGTCGCGACCGGTCCTTCACCAAAGCCTTCACAAAAGCGCGCGTGATCGCATGCTCAAAAGAAGAGCCGCGGGCACGAATCACCCCGTTGAGCTTCGGCGCGTTCGCAGCGACCTTCGTTGCATCCGGCTGATAGATGAGCAAGAGTCCGCACGGCCGCAGGCTGAAGGTCACAAACGCCTTGGTAGGGCTGATCGCTACACAGAAGGGTACACCGGCTTTGATGAACGGCTCTATCTGACCCTGGTAACTTTTTTGCATGACGTCCGCATAAGACCATTCGCCAAGCTTACGGGCATATTCAAATCCAGAATAGGCGCGGTCTAAAATCGCTGGGGTCCCTGCTTCGCGCGCCGCAGCGGCGCGCTTCGTCACGATCTCGAGAGACGGCACACGCCCCGTCGTGTTCATGGGCCCCGCCTGATAAAGAGGAAGAAGCCCCGCCCCCGTGGCCACCCCATCGGTCTCGTATTCTTTAAATCCTAAGCGAGTCGAAGCCGCGATGGCCTTGTACGCCGGCCAACCGAGCTCTTCCACCGCCAGCGTTGTAAACCCTTCCTTTAAAATCTGTGCGACTTGAATGGCGGTTTGGACCGCACCGGTTCCCGCATCCGAGGGCAGAAGCAACTGAAAATTTGGCCAATAGGCTTCAGGAACACCCTGCCAACGCAACACCGCTTCTGTGACGTCTTTCTTTAGCGCGTCGGAATTGTAATAGGTCCCCGAACCGCTTTCTTTAAGTTCCTTTGCGGCATAGTCGAGGAGGGTCGGAGAGGTCGGAACGGGCTTACCATCACCGCCCAAGAGAATGCCGATGCCGTAGTTTTTCCCCTGCGGATCCTTTTTGCAGAGAATACCGGCAATCTGATTGGCATCAAGCCCTGAGGCGCGCAACTTTTGCGCTTCAGCAATAACGTCGTCACCAAATGTAGTCGTCGACATGGGCAGTATTATAACAACCGCTTAATGGTTCCGTCGATGGCGACGGCGGTGTTGTTGCGAAGGTTGGGCGGGCACAGCGTGCGGCTTCGGGATGGGGCGAACGGGTTCGGCTGAAATGAGTTCAAAGTCGAGTTGGTGTTTGACAAGATTTGCCGCGGCGAGCTGAACCTTCACTTTTTGTCCCAACGCAAACACACGGCCCGTACGCCGGCCGGTCAAAATCATACGCGCTTCATCGAAGACAAAGAAGTCGTTCCCGAGGTTCGTTACGTGGACGAGCCCTTCCACAAAATAGGGATCGAGCTGAACGAAAAAGCCAAAGTTCGTCACGCTGGAAATCGATCCCGAAAAGCGTTCTCCCACATGCGACTCCATGAGGCGCACTTTCTGGATGTCCATGAACTCGCGTTCGGCATCAACGGCGGCGCGCTCACACTTTGAAGTATGCGTAGCAATGCTGGGCAATTCTTTTTCCCAGAACGAGCGTCGTTCCACATGATGCATACGTTCTTTCAGGAGGCGATGCACGACCAGATCGGGATAACGGCGAATCGGCGAGGTGAAATGGGTATAGCAGACGGACGCCAAGCCGTAGTGCCCCTTGTTGACTGACGAATAGACCGCCTGCTTCAGACTGCGCAGCACCATGAGATGCACCATCGGCTGAATCGGAGTGCCTTCGCTCGCCGAGAGCACCCCGCGCAGGGCCGAGGGATGCGAGGCATCCACATGCTTGGGGAGATGCAAACCGACCACATCGAGCGACTTTTGGAGTTTCTCCATCCGGCCCGGATCGGGGGTTTCATGAATGCGGTACAAGAAGGGGCGATCTTTCATGTGCCGCGCCACGGTTTCGTTGGCAAGCAGCATAAAATCTTCAATCAACCGGTGGGCTTCCAAGCGCTCACGCTTACGGATATCGGTCGGCCGCCCATCGGCCCCGATGATAACGTCCGGTTCTGGAAAGTCAAAATCCAGTGAGCCGCGAGCAAAACGCTTGTCACGCAAAAATTTGGCCAGCTTTCCCATCTCACGAACATCGGCCACAATCAGAGGGTCGAGCCCTTCCGGGTTGTTTCCTTTTAAGATGTCCTCGACGCCCTCATAGGTAAAACGTTTCGCACTACGAATCGCGCTTTCAATCACCCGGTAGGCTCCCACCTTGCCATCCTGACCTATGTCCATGATGCAGGAGAGCGTGAGCCGGACTGTATCCGGCCGCAAACTGCAGAGCCCGTCGGACAGCGGAAACGGCAGCATGGGCACAACCGTTCCCGGAAAGTACACACTCGTCGCGCGGTCATAGGCTTCTTGATCGAGCGCCGTTCCTTCCTTCACATATTGCGCGACATCGGCGATATGCACACCGAGACGCCACCCGGACGGAATTTTTTCCAGCGAGACGGCATCGTCAAAATCTTTGGCATCCGCACCATCAATCGTAAACACCCGCCCAAAAAAGGTTTCGCGGCCCTTGACCATCTCTGGGGGAACTTCGTCTCCATACGCTTCAGCCTCGGCCAGCACGTCGGATGAAAAATCTTTAGGAAGCTCATGCTCGCGCAGGATCGCTTCCAAGTCAACGCCGGGCGTATCGCGTGACCCCAGCACTTCGGTCAGCGTTCCAGCCGCGGTTTCTTTAGCGGTCGGCCAGCGGGTAATCTTCACCACCACCACATCGTTCACTTTGGGAGAGAACCCGCCCATGTCCAGAATGCGAATGATCGAATCATCGTTTTGAGAGAAAAGAGCGGCCATGTTGCCGAACCGGCGAAAGTCGCCCACCGCGGTTTGGTGGGCCCGCGCAAGTACTTCCACGATCTCCCCCGTGCGCCGTAGGGCGTCCGGGGTTGAGGTAACGCGTGCCCGTACCCGGTCGTCGGCCATGGCCATGCGCAAACTGGGTCCCTGAACCATGACATCGCCAAAACGGGGGTCTTCCGACAGCACAAAGCCAAATTTACCCTTCAACTGCAGGGCACCTTCTACAAAAAGCGGGGCTTTGGGCGTCTCCTTGGAGGGAGAACTGCCTGGCTTGTGGCCTTTATGGGGCTGAGGATGGGACCGGGGCCGCTCGGAATGCTTCTTTTTTCGGAAGAAAGGATGTTTGGGTCGTTTCATGAGGGGGATATCGTACATTAAATGCCGTCGCCCCGGAATTGTGTTATCCGGGGCCCACAAAAACCATATTAATGATGGATCCCGGCTAACAATCCGCCGGGATGATGGCAGGAATAGGGGGAAAGAAAACAGTCGCTTCGCCCGGGGTTGAAATGGTACAGTTCCAAGGTTGTTGCTTTCTGTAGTAGGGTGTTTATTGAAAACAAAGGAGACTCATGTCATGGCTAAGACCGGAAAAATGAAATGGTTCAATGATGCAAAAGGATTCGGATTTGTTACTCCTGATGATGGATCGAAAGACGTGTTCGTTCACTTCTCGTCCATTCAGGGCGAAGGCTTCAAAAGCCTGGCAGAAGGCGATAAGATCGAATTTGACGTCCAGGAAAGCGACAAGGGTCCCAAGGCCGCTAACGTCCGCAAGATCTAAGGTCTAAGCAGCTTCTCAACGACGGCCCTAACGCTACCGCAAGGTAAACGTTAGGGCCGTTCTTATTTCAAGGAGACGGGGTCATGAAAATTCTAATTTCGGGCAGTCACGGGCTTATCGGTTCAGCGCTCATTCCTCTTTTAGAACAGGAGGGTCACACCGTCATGCGGCTTTCGCGCATCAAAGACGGTAGCCCAGGCATTGTCTGGGACCCCCTGGCCGAAGCAGCCCACCCCGCTCCCTACGAAGGCTTTGATGCGGTCATTCATCTTGCTGGCGATTCCATTGCCGATGGGCGATGGACGCAAGCGAAAAAAGCACGCATTCGGGACAGCCGGGTCAAAGGGACCCATCAGCTCGCTCAAACTCTTTCGAAACTTCAACATCCCCCCAAGGTATTGATCTCGGGTTCTGCGATCGGATTCTACGGAAACCGCGGCGATGAAACGCTCACCGAAACCAGCGCACCGGGCCAGGACTTTTTGCCTGACGTCTGCAAAGCCTGGGAAGCCGCGGCCGCTCCGGCCGCCAAAAAGGGCATCCGGATCGTGCATTTGCGCACGGGCATTGTGCTTAGCCCGAAGGGCGGCGCGCTTAAGAAAATGCTTCTTCCTTTTAAACTGGGGGTCGGTGGAATATTGGGAGAAGGCAAGCAGTGGATGAGCTGGATCGATCTGGAGGATATGGTGCAGGGAATTCTTTTTGTCTTGAAAAACGACTCGGTCAAAGGACCGGTTAATTTTACGGCACCGCAGCCCGTGACCAATGCCGACTACACCCAAACGCTCGGGAATGTCCTCGGACGGCCGACCGTATTGCCGATGCCGGCCTTTGCCGCGCGCCTGGCTTTTGGTGAAATGGCCGATGCTCTCCTGCTGGCCAGCACCCGTGTGGAACCGACGGCCCTTCAAAAATCAGGATTTAAATTCCGGTACCCGCAGTTGGAAGGATCGTTGCGGCATCTCCTGCGCCGCTAATCGCACACCGTTTATGCAGCCGCTGCCAGGAGACGGCTGCCCTGCCGGAGATCGGACGCAGGATTCACGAACCCCTGCCAGACATGCAGCGTCGTCATAACACCCGCCGGGATCACCGCAGCCCATACTCCATGCAAGAGTCCCAGACTTAAGAGACCCCCCCACGCCGCCGGTGCAGCGAGAGCCACCCCCGCAGACCAACCCGATTCCCCCACCTCTCCAGGAATCTCAAATTCAATCTCAGCCTGCGCCCTGCGAGGTACGGAAATTCGAGTGATCACGATGGGTTCCATTCCCATCACTCTGCGCAAAACGTTGAGTCCCCGAATCGCCCCCTGATGCCAGATCACTTCTTCGATCCACGACAACGGCCGCAGGAAGGGCTGCCATGCCGCGGGGACAGGGCTATCAGCTTCTTCAGTCGTCATCTCCGACTCACCTACGATGACCCAACGTTCTTGCAGACGAAGATAAATAGCATTTACTGTCCTGCGCAGAGAAACGGCTAATTCATTATAACTACCGAGAAATTCCTCAGTACTCCGGAAATATTCCATCTCACCATCCGAACCTGTCCCCTTATATACCGTACGGACAAAGCGTTCTAGCTCCTCTCCTTGCGGAAGATTTTTCTGGTTTCTTCCATAGGTTCGGTCTAATGAAAAGCGCCACAGAATGCTCGTTAAAAATTGCGAGTGAATCGCATTGACCTCTGTCATTGTGGCAAGCTGACTCTGAGACTGAAGCCATGCGATCATGTCATACATATCCGCGAAAGGACCTCTCCCAAGAGTAGAGGCATAGAATTCCATGATGTGAATCAAGTCTGTAAATTGGCGGAGGATATCCCTCTTTAAGTT
>CAZDML010000013.1:25224-26471 GCA_964506645.1 uncultured Elusimicrobia bacterium
GTCTCGTCTCGGGTCCAAATCGAGTTCTGGGTGGTGTGCCAAATTCTTCTCAATCCGCTGCTTAACGGACTTCTGGATCTTTGGCGCATAGACCGCGTCATGCAATTGGCTCAAAAACTGATGTGCGAAATCCGCGTCCCCTGAGTTGACGATTAAGTGAGAGTAAAAAAGAATCGTATCGGTTGAAAAGGGACGCGTCTCGGCCTGCTGGAATCGTGACAATAACTTTGAGGCCACAACAGGCTCCGAGAACTTATCGTCTAAACGATGGTATGTTTTTGCCAAAAGCTGATCTATAAGCTGCTGGAGTTCAGAGAAAAATTCCGCATTTCCTATGCTGGGCAACTGTCCGCCCGCGGTAGCACCCTCATGCTCATAAACAATCATTCCATCATAGTTATACGTAGGATATTCTCGGCGCGCATTCGACCCCCCTAAGAAGAGAGCGTGACGCACCACCTCTTTTTGTATCCCCTGACTATACTGTGGTACCCCATATTTATTCACCAAAAAGGCGTAAGCGAGGTCGTGCGTTTTTCGCAGCAATGTCTCACTAAAAAGTCCCTGGCGCTGGCTGATCTTTTGAATCGTCGGCTTATTGTATGGATAAGACTGGTGTAATTCTTCGGCGATGGATTCCGCAGCCACAATCTCCACATGTGCGAGATTGGAGGCCAGTCGCATCAGTTCCATCTGATCATAGACTTTACTTTCCAATTCGGATAAATCCGTGGCCGTCTCGGCATGCAACTCGGCCGTCACCCGCTCCGCTTTCTGGAATATATGTTTGATGAACCGGCTAATACGCCGCTGTTCTTCTTCACTTCCAAAAACATTCTGGTTATCCAGAAATAATGTCTTATAGACATCCTCACAGTAGTCCTTATTCTGATAATTAACTACGAGAACCTCTAAGAGCAACCGAGCTGAAAACGGGGATTTTTCAACAAAGCGATCGACCATGGGGACAATTCGCTGCTGATGACGGGTCAGCATTCGCAGTGTATTGACGTCATAAATGAGACCAAGAAAGTGAAGTGCGTCATTGGCAAAAACGCGGCGGCTAATATCAGAACTGATTCGCGAGTGGATCTCGCCGGCCCTCTTATAGCGAATGGCCAGGTCTCTCAGGAGATCCAGCATCGGGCCTTCTTCTAATCGGGCCGAAGCGATCAGGGCCAGCAACCGCCGCGTCTCGTTGCGGACTCGTTTTGCACGTTCCGCATCCCAATTTTGCCCATACAGAC
>CAZDML010000014.1:0-26380 GCA_964506645.1 uncultured Elusimicrobia bacterium
CTTCGCGGTGCTCCTACTCATTCTATTTGGCTTGTACTTTCCCTTCCAACTTCTGATGGAACAAATCCATTTGCTTCGTACCGGCTCGGATCCGGATTACATTAGCTTGGTCGAACAACGCTTTAAACCGCTGGAAGTCGATCTTCCTGCGCGAGGGATCATGGGTTTTGTCTCTGTATATCCGCAGGAAAGTTTTGAGGCGATCCGAAATTATTTCGTTGCGCAATT
The DNA here is from genome assembly GCA_964506645.1 of uncultured Elusimicrobia bacterium. GTDB lineage: Bacteria > Elusimicrobiota > Elusimicrobia > 2-01-FULL-59-12 > 2-01-FULL-59-12 > CAZDML01. The sequence goes on from CAZDML010000014.1 coordinate 229, forward strand.
TGCGCTAGCGCCACGCATTCTTGTGGAAAATGCCTCGCTGCCCGTGGTGATTCATGATGAGGCTGATCGTTTGCGCGTCAGTCGGGAGAATACGCGGTGAGCTGCTCGCGTCTCTTTCGTGCGATTGCACTCGCAATCGCTTCAATCGCTCTGTTTTCTCTGGGATATGCGCTCTGGCGTTTTATGGGAGGGGAACGGCGGCTCACTTTGCTGGTTTTTGAAAGTCTGTTGATTTGTAGTGCCGTTGGCTTTTACCGCATGCAATTACGCGATTCGGGGTGGATCGCGGGAGGGTGTGCTCCGGGGGCATCCAATGTCCCCTTAATTAATGTGCTGTTTTTTCTGTCGTTTGGCATGGGTGTGGCGAGTGCCGTCATTATGAGTTGGCGGTGGCCGTATAGCGGATGGGACGGGTGGGCGATCTGGACCCTGCGGGCGCGGTTTTTATTTCTGGGCGGTGCTCAGTGGCGTGAGACATTTACCAATTTAAACGCGTGGTGTCATCCCGACTATCCCTTGATGGTGTCAGGATTGATTGCAGGAGTCTGGACGCTCTTGCAGCGTCCGTGGCAAGCCGTTCCTATCCTGGTCGCATTCCTTTCCATAACGAGCGTGGTGTTGGCACTGGCGGCGGCCGTCGGTGAACGCCGAGGCCGGCTGCAGGGCGCTTTGGCGGGTCTTGTATTATCCGGAAGCGCTTTTTTCTGGCAGACAGGACAGGGGATGAGTGCGGATGTCCCGCTCGGGCTGTTTATTCTGCTCAGCGTGGTGTGTGCGGAATCGGCTTTTGCAACTCCTGCGTTTTCTCTGTGGCCACTTCTGGCAGGGTTTTTTGCCGGATGCGCGGCCTGGACGAAAAACGAAGGGGCTGTGTTCTTGTTAGGACTTACGCTCATGATGCTGCGTGAGGTGTGGCGGGATCGCGTTTGGCGGCGAGGCAGTCTCTATTTCATCGGCGCGATGCCGTGGGTGTGGGTGTGGCTGGTTTTTAAATTCACTCTCGCCCCGCGGACCGATTTACTGCCTGTGGGACAGGAAGCTCGAGCGATTGTATTTCTTCAGGATCTTGGCCGGCTTGGATATATTGTGAAAGCCTGGGGGCTTTACATCGAACGATTCAGTGATCACGCGGTCTTATTTCTTGTTGTCTACGCCGGGTTGGTGGGGGGATTTCTCCGGGGCGGGCAGCGAAAGAGGCTGGATGTGGCGCTGATCGGGGCGATGGGGATCGGATACACTCTGGCTTATTGGATTACGCCGCGAGATTTGGCCTGGCATATGTCAACGTCCGCCAATCGGTTACTGCTTCAGATTTGGCCTTTGAGCCTGTATGCCTTCTTTACGCGGGTGAAATCGCCTGAGATTTTCTCTCGGTCTTCTGTTCCCGGTAGTACGCTTCCAGCCGCGGGATAAAGTGGGGGTAGTCTAAATGAGCAACGGCGCGTGGCGCCGCATCGCTCATCCGATGGCGTAATGTATGCTGACTGGCCAGAGCTTCGAGCCGTTCCTTCAAGCCTTTGACATCCCTCGCATGGACCACATACCCTTCTTTTCCATCCCGGATCAATTCTGACGCACCGGACTCCCGCGTCGCAATTACAGGCCGGCCGGAAGCCAGTGCCTGTGGAATCGTCAGGGCGTAGCCATCTTCAATCGCAGGATGTACGACCACACTGGCCTGACCAAAACTTTCTTCGACCGGACGTGCCATCACATCCATAAAACGTTGGTGAATGCGCGGATTGTGCGCGGTGAAACGGCCCAGCATCTGTTTGGACCACCGGTCACCTGTTCCGCCGATAATGACGAGTTCTGAATTGGGGATGCGCGCCTGATCGAACGCCTGAAGCAAATAGTAAATGCCTTTGCGTGGATCCACACTCGAAGAGGTGACCACGCGGAAGATATGGTCTTTCTTCTCGGTTGGATGAAAGTGCTGCAGGTTGACGCTGGGGTGAATCACGTGGATTTTAGCGGCGGCGACGCCTTCCTGTACAAATGTCTGCTTGGCTTTGTCCGAGAGCACGCGAATGGCGTCAGCGGTATCAATTTCTGCCAGGGCGCGTGCCATCATGCGAGGATGGATAAACGTGGGGGTCGATAGTCCAAGACGCGCGTGTTCTTCTTTAAGTACGCGGTTGAGATGGCGGATGTGGGTATTGAGCACATACAACAGTCGCCGCGTGGAACGCCCGCTCAGGGCTTGGAATGTCTGTAGGCACTGTCCCATCACCCCTTCAAAGAGATCGGTCGCTTCGATCGTCCGGCTGAGCTGTGCATCAAAATCCAGGTCGGAAAGAAGCGTCAGCCAGTCTTGCCGGGCACGAAGGAGCGGCGTGTGTGCAATGGTTTTAAAAAGAAAGGCGTTTGGAAACGTTTTAAATGGAAGCTCGATTCGGCTGGGCATTCGAGATTTTCCAGGACGGCAGTAGACACGGCTTTCAGGAAATGCTCCATAGGCCATTTCCATCTGACGCAGAATTTCACCTTGACCGCCTTCTCCCCAAGAGGCGTTGTGGCTGTAGGTATAGATCATGCTTTCCTTAAAATAAACGAGGCTTGATCCCCTTGCTTGCCTTCGTTCAAACGAAGAGCCCTCTTTTTAAAGCGGTGCAACTCTGCCGGTGTGAATGCCGGGAGGGTCGGGTTTTTTAAATGTGAACGGGGATCTTCCAAGGGAATCCCCCGGCGGTACTGCTCGCTTCCCCAAAATTGAAATTCGGAAGAGTCATACACCGTCGATTCGACCCGCAATCCGGCGTCTGTGGCGAGTTGTGCGATAGCCTTGGTTGACAATAGAAAGAGATGACGTGGGGCATCGAGTTGCACCCAATCCGTGCCGTAGTGTGTCCACGCCCAGGAGGATGCCAGTGGAATACGCACCACGCAGGCGCCGCCTCTCGACAGGCGTTCGGCCGCGGCAATCAATGTCTCTCGCGGATTCGGCACATGCTCGAACACATGATTGAAAATAATAATGTCCCATTTCGGCGAGATCGGAATATCTTCCAGCCGACAGGATTTAAACGGCAGATGGGCGGGCAATACAGATTTTTCCATGAAGGGGTCAATGCCTAAGAGTCGGGGGAAACCCGCTTCCCACAGCGAGTGAAGGAGAATGCCTCCGCCGCATCCAACATCCAGAACAGAGCTCTGTTTTTGAATACCGGCACATCCCAGAGCTGTGAGCGCAGCATCCGGTGTATAGCGAATCGAAAATATCCTGCCGATAAAAGAATGATGGAAGAGTGCTTCTTCCTGGCAGGAACGTGCAATCCAGCGCCGAACGGCTGAGAGTGAACCGTTAGCCGTCTGAAAATTGGGATAGCTTTTGGGATAGTATTTTCCGAGATCCGACGGCGGGGATTGGAGCTGCAGCGTTCCGCAAGCTGCGCATTCTTCGTAGACGAACGACTCGCGTGTGCCGATCATCATTTCGTGCGCCGTATGTGTTTTATTTCCTTCGTTGTTACGGCAGATACGGCAGCTCATTGTTTTTGGGCGAGGACAACCAGATCCCAGGGCTTACCGAGGGGAAGCCGGCGGTCGAGCCATGCGGAGGCCACGAGGAAGATGCGCGGCACGAAGCTGCGACGCGTTCTCCCCAGAGTATGAAACTGCCATTGCCACAGAGACATTGTCCAGCGCAGGAGGAGATGGAAACCGACGGCATGAGAACGTACCGCAAAGCCGCCTGCAGTGAGTAGGGTTGTCATCTCGCCGAGAGTATAGCCTTCGCGCACGTGCGCGGGGTCCGTTGGTGCCGGTGGGGTCGGTGTGCTCAGCAGAAGATACCCGCCAGGCGTTAGCACCCGAGACAATTCTTGAATGGCCTTGCGATCGTCTGAAACATGCTCCAGAACTTCTGAGCAAAGACAGCAATCAAAATGCTCGTTTGGAAATGGCAACGCCGTCACGGATCCCGCCGCGGCTTGATGGCGGGGAGCTAGCGATGCACAGAAGGAAGGTTTTTGAAGATCCATATGGGTAATTTCCGTAACCGCGGGAAACGTGCCGAGAAATTCGGCATACAGCCCTTCGCCACAACCGGCATTTAAGCAACGGCCTTTCCAGGGCGTTCCATGGAGAGCTTTTTCAAAAAGAGGTTGTTGTACGCGCCGCCGAGCTTCGTCGATGTATCCGGGCAACAGCCAGGAAAGGAGTCCTGTGTTCATGCCCTCACGGTTTTTCTACAACGGCAAGTACGGAAATACCAAAGGGAAACGGACACCATTGATCAATGTACTGCAGGAAGGGAACAAACAGATCAAACAAGCGCAGCTGATGGGAAGGAATGCGGTTGCGCCGAAGGATGCGGCCATTGACGTACCAACCAATGGCGCCCAGCCAGTTACGGTACGAGCATTGCAGAACGCGGAAACCGGCTTGTTCCAATAATGCTCGCACCTGGGCGGCGGCGTAGCGCCGGTGATGGCCGACCAGTTTATCAACCGGAGAATAGAGCGCCTGATGGGCGGGGACCAGCATAATAAAACGTCCTTTGGGGGTCAGTAGCTTGAAGATGTTTTGTACCGCGAGTGCATCATTTTCGATATGTTCAATGACGTTCAGTGCGACGACCGTGTCAGGCTTTTCCTTGGCTATGTTTGTCACATCCTGCGCATCGGTGAGATCGAGCTTGGCAATTTTCACGTTTGTGTAGTCGCCAAACTGCTGTTGAATGGCTGTCAGGTAGGACGCGTCATAGTCGGTCGCCACCACCAGGTCGCGCGAGACAAGAAATTTGGTGATGTTGCCGATGCCGGATCCAATTTCGACCACGCGATTGCCGACATACGGCTGGCACTGCAAAAACAGCCACTCGTTGTAGCGCCCGGCCCCTTCCATAATCTTCAAGTTTTTCTGCAGGTCAGAACGTTGTCCGTAGAGATCATCGATGAGCCAGTATTTTAATATGGTCCAGATCCAGCCGAGGGCATGGTAACCGTGGATCTTTTTGCCTTCCGAATACGACCGGCCCCGATAGGAGATGGGGACTTCAAAGACGCGGCAGCGCAGTTTGGCGATCTTCGCGGTAATTTCGGGTTCGAAATTAAATCCATCCGCTCGCAGCGTCAGCGATTGAAGGATTTCCGTTCGGAAGACTTTGTATCCCGTTCCGATATCGGTCAAAAAGAGGTCGGTGCAGAAGTTGGAGAGCGTGGTCAGGGCCTTGTTGGCCACCGCATGACGGTAAAAATCCACACGTCGAGTCCCACCGGAAAAGCGGGACCCGTAGACGACATCGGCATCCCCGTCCAGGAGCGGTTTTAGCAGAGCGGGATATTCCTGAGGGTTGTATTCCAGATCTGCGTCCTGAATCAGAGTAAATTGGCCGCGCGCTTCCTGGCTGGCGCGTCGGATGGCGTAGCCTTTGCCACGGTTTGTGGGTTCTGTGAGGAGCCGGACGCGAAGGGCCGAATCCTCTTTGGGCAAGGTCGTAAGCCAATGCTTTAGAATGTCAGCACTTCCATCTGTAGAACCATCATCAACAATCAGAATTTCTTTTTCTATGGGGGAGGCAAGAACGCGGCGCAACAATTCGCGCAGGGTTCGCGCTTCGTTGTAGACAGGAATGATGATGCTTAGGAGGGGGGCAGCCATAGTTTAAGAACCATTTATGCGTTAATTTGCCAGAGATGTCAATTCGAAAAACCCCTTGATTTTAAAGGGTTTCCGCTTTAAATATACACCACTTATGGATGAAAAAGATCCTCGCCCCATGGATGAACAATGGCAGTCTCAGGAGACGTCTCAGCTGGCGCTTCGCGGCGCATTAGCCACCATTCATAAACTCCAGGAGATGGCGCAAACCCTACGGGATCAGCTGAGCGCGACACAGGAGCAAAACGCTTCCCTCTTGAGTAAAGTGCGTGAGCTGCAGTCAGAAAAAGAAGCGTTGTCTCTGAAACTAACAGCATCCACCGATGCCGATGCGTTGACGGCTTTGAAAAAACAATTTGAACGGGAGCATCAGCGCAAAATAGAGGAGCTCTGGCAGGACACTATTCGCAAAGAAACGCTTCAGCAAAAAAATCTACGCGAAAAAGAACTTCAGCTGACGAAAGAATTTTTGGAGAAAGAAGCAGCGATGCGTGATGATTTTCGCCGTCGGGCTGACGAAGCGAAGCAGGCGCTGGAAAAAGAAATGGAGTTGCGCCGTCAAGAAGACGCCGAAGCGGAAACCAAACGTCAGGCGCTGGAACGGGAGCTTCGAGCGCAGTGGGAAAATCGTAGTCGTGAGCTGATGGCCTCGGTCAGTCAATGGGATGCAAATCGCTTGAACGACCGGATCGCTCAGGAAATTGCGCCCATGCAGCAGCAGCTGGCCTATCAGTCGGCAGAGATTTCACGGTTGCGTCATGATCTGATGACAAAAGAACGTGCGGTAGACACGCAAGATCATGCCTATCGCAAATTGCGAGCCAAGATGGCGGACCTGCTCTTGCGACACCGACGCATGCGTCAGGACGCGGCACGCGTCGAGAGCCTTCATAAAGAAGAAATTCAACGTTTTCAGGAGAATAAAAAAGAACTTCAGTCTCTTCTGGTGCTTTTGAAAGAAGAGGTGGTCCGCCGCGTACAGCAGCGTCAGGACGCTCTTGAACGGCGCATTCAGCAGATGTTGGCGGAGGATCAGACGATATGAATCTGAAGGAGTTTGAAAATTTTCTAGGCCGTGTGACGGCCTTTTTTAAGATCGAAGTCGGTAATGAAGTGATGGCCGATCAGAAATATATTGCGAGCCTTCGTGATGAAGCGGCTGCTCTGGCAGCCGAGCTGGTCTTGCCTCAAACCTCCGTCGGATTAAGTGCCCTTACCGCCTACCTGTTGGGGAATCAATCCATTCATGCCGAATATGCGCTTCAGGTCGCGCAGCTCTTAACTTTGTGTCTCTATAACAGTCGAGGCCTGCATTTGCGCCATGAAGATATGCAGGATATTGTCACCGCCGCGCTGCTCAGCGATCTGGGATTTCGATCGTCCTGGATTACGCTCTTTGATAATCATGAAAAAACGACGCCCCGCGTATTGAAAAGCTGTCGTTTCTCCTGGTGGTCAAATGCGGTGGAAAACATGATTCTCAATCACCATAGTCCTGCGACGGATCCTTCTCCGTTTCATCTTTTGTCGCTCAATGCACGGTACTTGGAATTAACGCGAGGGACCGGGGTGGATGAATTTATCTCCGAAGTCGTGCAGCCCTCGAATGCGGTTCAGCTGTTGCGTGAAGATACCCGTTTTCCGCTTGTGGATCGCAACGTCTTCTATGCGCATATGGGGCCCTATCCCGTCGGAAGTTGGGTGCGCTTAAGCTCGGAGCAGAACGCGTATATCCTGCGTGTGCGGTCAAACGATTTTGCGCATCCTCAGGTGGCTGTTCAGACCCAATCCCAGGTGGGATTTTCATTTCTAGACCTTAAAGAGGTCCCAAAAATTTTTATTCTAGGTGGCATTCACGCGGGTTCGCTCCGTGGTACAGTCCTGGAGCATCCCGAAGAATGGGTGCCGGGGTGGGACAAAGCCCATGCTCTAACCGTGTTTCAATGGTCGAAGAACAGTGTTGAGAGTGATTTTGAGGCTCATATCCCATCTGTCAATGCGGTTGCGCCGGTTGCGGCGGCGCCGGTCATTTCTGCTCCGCCTACCCCTGAGCCCATTATTGAAAAAGAACCTTCTCGGCCGCACCCGAGTAGTGTCATGCCGCAGATGGAGCGAATGCATCGTGAGGGCGAAAAGAGTTTGTCCGCACTAAGCACTCTGGCGCTCGATGTTCTGGCGGCCTACGAAAATATGTCATCCGAGGGGCTCGCCGCCGGTGATCGTAAAGCTCTGCAGCACGCACGGCAGAATGCACAGAAACGATGCGAGCACGTTCGGGATATGACGGCTGCCTTTCAAAAACGCTGGGAAGGCGTAGACGCTGCGGATGAGACGATGCGTGAATCCTTTTTCGAATCCTGGAGCATCTTTGCTGTTGAGCAGATGAAAAAAATCCAGGAACTTCAGCGACATCTCCTTGTCTTGCGGTCAGATGCCGCACTGCTTCCGGCACTGTTTCAGGAAAAGGCAGACGGCCAGATCTTTTTGCTGGGGGTTGCTTGGGCCGCCAAAGGCCGGTCCCAAGAGGCGCAATCTGCGTTCCAAAAAGCAGCGGCTTCAGCGCACGTGTCTGTCGATGCGCGGATGTATGCACTTCTGGAGGATGCCGAGCGGAAATTGAAGCAGATACGGTCCTTGCAATAGTTAAAAACTACTTTTAAAATCAACAAGTTATTAAATTGGATGGACGGGGAGTTTTCATGACTCATCATGCGGTTCGGCGGATTGTCACCCTGGGGCTTGTACTGACACTTTTGTCGGATGCGCTCGGACGCTCGGCAGCGTGGGCCGCAAATCCCGGAATCGATGGGATGGTACAGCGTATTGAGCTGTCTCAGACAGCTGGCGGTGTGCGTGTGGATGTATTAGGGTCTCAGTTGCATGACTATTACGATGTCGCTACGAAAGACGCCTACGGTGGCTCCCAAATTTACCTCTCCTTTTATGATGCGACTCTGGATCCGCTGGTCGAAAAAAAGCGCAATGGCCTGGGGATTGTGTCGCGGATTGAAGTAACGCAAATTTCACAGGATCCCAGAAAAGTCACTCAAGTCGCCCTCTTTCTGAGTTCGGAAGCGCCGTATCGTATTCAGAAAATCGCTGAAGGGGTGCGTCTTGAGATTGCCAAAGCCGCGGGGAAGGCCCCCTCTAAAAAAGAAGAAAAACCCGTCACGCTCAGTGTGCCTAAAGCCGTTCCTGCCGCTGTCCCTGTGACCCCTCCTGTCATGGCTGAAGCGAACGACGCCGTCTCCGAGCGCAGCGGCCCCAGCGCGATGATTCAGGCCGGCGATGCCATTTATATTTCCGTCAGTCCCGCAGAAGAACTTTCGCGCGATTTAAATGTTGACCAAAATGGACGTATCGCCATGCCGTTGGTGGGGAGTCTGGATGTGGCTGGATTGACGGCGGAAGATCTGGCGCGCGCATTGACAAAGAAGCTGTCGCAATACGTGAACCGGCCAAGCGTTAACGTTCTGGTCCGGCAAAGTTCCTCTCAGCATGTGATGGTCATGGGCCAAGTGCGGAGTTCGGGGTCATTTCCCTATCGGTCCCAAATGCGTCTTCTCGACCTCATCTCAAGCGCGGGTGGATTTGCACCGACGGCCAATCGGCGGCATATCCGTATTCAGCGTGGGAGTGGCGCATCGCGCCGCGCCCTGATCGTGGATATTGATGAGGCCTTTCGCACGGGCGATGGCACAAAAGATTTTCCTCTAGAGCCAGGAGATTTGGTGGACGTGCCTCGTGGGTCGTTTGGCTTGACGGTATTTGGCGAAGTGCAAGCCGGGGGGACATTTGATTTTGTAACCAACACGCGCATGCTCGATCTGATTTCGATGGCGCGTGGCTTTTCAGATGCCGCCAATGTTAAAAAGATCGTTATTTTTCGTGGTGAAGCTCCGAATCAAAAAATTATTCGCGTCAAATTTGCGAAAGTGCTGAAGGGGGATCAATCGGAAAATCTTTTGCTGGAGCCGGGTGACATCATTTACGTTCCCAAACGTCCTCTCTGGAGCGCCAGTGCGACCGTCAGCACGTTTACGCCGATTATGGCCATCGGATTGACGATTTCAACGATTATTCTTGCGGTAAAGAAATAAATGGCCAATAACGAAGAACTCACAGTACGCGACTTTACAACGATTCTTCGGCGGCATCGCCTGTGGCTTTTTGCCACCTGGAGTGGTGTCTTTACGATCGTTGCGATCTATACGGCTCTTCTTCCGCCGCAGTACCGCGCCCGCGTTCTTCTTCGTGTCCAGGTTAGTACCGAAGTTTCACGCGTGACTCAAATAGACCCTCTGAGCGTCCTTTCCCATGGCGGTTCACAGTTTAATATTGAATCACTGCTTTCTCCGGAAACGCTTCGCGAAACTCTCGAGAAAGTCAATATTTTGAAGACAGGCATGACCGATCATGAACAAGCAGCTGCTATCGATGGATTTTCCCATCGGGCAAAAGTGAAGTGGTCTGATTCAGATCCGCAAATCGTGAATATGTCGGTCATTTCCTCCAACCCTGAGACCGTCGCGGTGGAGGCCAATACACTCGCCGAAGTGGCCGTGCGGCTCGTGGGCCAGAATTTAGAAATGAAAACTCAGCAGTCCCGTTCTTTCATTGAAACCCAGATGCGTGATGTACAGCACCGCCTACAGGAATCCGAAGATAAAATGCGAGCGCTGCAGCAGAAGTTCGGTCCGCAGTCGACGGGCGGATACTTAATTGGGCATTTGATGGAGCTTAAAGCGCGTCGCGCCGAAGTTACAAACAAATTTACCTCCTCTCACCCCGATGTGCAGCGTATGAATATGGAAATTGCTTCCCTGGAACGTCAACTGCAGGAACTGCCGAATCAGGAAATCGATATTACCCGTGTGTCGCGCGAAGTACGAATGAATGAAGACTTGTATGGAATGCTGGTCAAGCGACTCGAAGAAGCGCGCATTATGGAATCTGCGCGTTTGGCTCCGATTATTATCTCGGAACCCGCCATACGTCCCAACAGGCCAGAAAAACCGAACAAACCGTTTAACTTGCTTGCCGGTTTTATTCTCGGGCTGGTGGCCGGGTGTGGCGTGGTCTGGATGAAACACCAGCTGGATACCTCTCTCTTAACAACGCAGGATATCGAAGCGATGCTCAAGGTGCCGGTGCTGGCCATGGTGCCCCACATTGAACGTCGTGAAAAACCGCGGGAGGCCCCCGAAGGACAACCGGCTCGAAAACTGGATCATCTCGGGAGACAGCGTTCCCGTCTCATTTTGAATTTCCCGGCCAAGTCTCCTATCGCCGAGGTCTATCACATCTTGCGCACCAATTTGCCGAAGCCCGAAGATGAAAATGTGGGCCGCGTCCTCATGATTGCCAGTGCCGTATCGGGAGAAGGAAAAAGTGTCACGGCCTGTAACTTTGCTATTGCCGCCGCACAGGGAGGGATCCCCACGCTTCTCGTCGAAATGGATCTTCGTAAACCGACCGTTCATAAGCTGCTGGGTCTTCCTCAAGAACCAGGGCTAGCCGATTACTTTTATCTGTCGCCACGCTGGGAAAATTATTTGATGGGCTGGGATCAGATTCAGCAGGGGAATGCCGACTTCAGCAATGCCATCAACACCAACGGCATGTCCAATTTGCGCGTGATAACGTCCGGTGCGATCCCTTCAAATCCAGTCGCGCTCTTGAGCTCAGAGCGGTATGTTCAGCTGTTGCGCGAAATGCGCCAACGCTTTCCTCTGACCATTCTGGATTGTTCGCCTGTCATGCTGTTTGCCGATAGTGTCCTGGCGGCGCCGCATGTGGATGGCGTGATTCTTGTCTACCGGTTCGGAGGTACAGACCGGGATATTTTACGGCAGAGCTATAACCATTTACTGTCTGCGAAGGCCAAAGTTCTGGGTGTAGTGGTCAATGACATGCTCAAAGGCGAGACAAGCGATTACTCCGGCTATTACTCCCGCTATGAAAAACCAGACCCTCTCTAAAGATTCCACGCCTATTCACGAACTCAGCGATCCGACGACCGGGACACCGTCCCTCTCGTTGACGCGCAATATTGTCGAAAATGCCGGCTTTCAGGTGTTGAACGGCGGCATTGGCGGCATTGTCAGCGTTCTCTATACCTCTCTGATCAGCCATCATCTCGGAGTTTCCGATTTCGGTGTGTTTAGTCTGGTCATTTCCCAGGTGTTGTTGTTTTATGGTTTTACGAGCTGGGGGGCGGTCAGTGTATCGATGCGCAAGATGGCCCAGAATCCCGAAGAAGAAGCGGTATGGTTAGGGAATTTATTTTTCATGAAGTCCTTTGTGGCTGTTGCGATTTATTTGGTTTGTTTGATTTCTGCACTATTCTCCAAGATGCCAAACGCAGCGATTTTAGGTACCCTGCTCTACGCCACCATCATTCTCTTCGCCCCTTTCGAAGCACTCTCTACGGTGTATCAGGTCCGACTCAATACCAAGATCCCGGTCTTGATTACTCTGAGCTGTCAGATTCTTATGCTTCTGGCCACATTGATTGTTTTGCAGCAGGGTGGGGGGCTGCTCAGTATTTTATGTATTGCCATGATCGGACATATGTTGCGTTGTGCAGGGATGGGCATCTTTATCGGCGGTATTGTTCGAATTCCCGTGCAGTTTTCGTTTGAGCATTGGAAAATTCTTGTCCGTGAGGGTCTTCCCATTGGTCTTGCCGCTTTAGCGCCTCAGATTATTTTGCGCCTTGCCCCTATTGCGGTGTCCCATTTTCATACGATGCAGGCCGTCGGTGTGTTTAGTGCGGCCAATCGGTTTGTTAGTTTTTCGTTTTTTATTCCTCAAGCGATCATGGTTCCCGTGTTTCCACTCTTGTGTCGCTATTGGAAGCAGGATCAGGAACGTCTCCAGACATTGCTCCAACGGACAACGGATGTGCTGGGTATTCTTGCGGTCCCCATTTTTCTCACCTGCTGGATGATTCCGGAGCCTATTTTGCGGATCTTGTTTGGCCCCTCATTTGCTGGGACAGGACTCACCTTAAGGATTCTCGCTGTTCAATTGTTTCTGGTGTATATTTCGATGCCGATTGGGATGATGCTTGTAGCGGCAGGAGAACAAAAGCGAAGCCTCGCGATCAATGCATTTGGAACGATGGTCGGTCTTCTTCTCCTCTACTTTCTCGTTCCACCGTTTGGCGCTCGTGGTGCTGGCGGCGCTGTCTCCGGCATGGCACTGGCAACGTTTGTCCCAACCCTGTTCAGTATTCGATCGTTAGGGATTCGGATGCGCTGGGGCGTGTTGTTGAAAACAATGCTGTGTGGGGTGTTGACGTTTATGATGGTTGGAGTGATTGCGCCCTGGCATACCCTATGGAAAGAATCGCTTATTCTGATCCTTTTTCCATTGTCGATGATGTTTGTGTTCGGATGGACATGGCGTCAGACTCTCCATACACGTGTGAGGGAGTTCTGGGCCGGACTGGGGCCGCGCACGTATCTGCCGCGCCGCGCGTTGTCTTACCAATTGTCTCCTCATGCCGCGAACCGAAAGGCCATCTCCACGCTCAGTATTTGCATTGTGAACTATAACACCTCCAATTTTTTACAGGAATGTCTTCGCTCTATTTATAAAACACCCACCTCATTTCCTTTGGAAGTCATCGTTGTGGATAATCATTCTATGGATGGCAGTGTGGATATGGTGCGCCACGAATTTCCACAAGTGCGCCTCATCGACAATGCGACCAATCTGTATTTCCATGTGGCCAACAATCAGGCCATCGAAGCCTCGACAGGGGAATACATTTTCATCTTAAACCCAGACACGGTGGTAAATCGGGATGTTTTGGAGTCGTTGGTGGCTTATTTGAAGAGCCACCCGCAGGCGGCAGGAGTCACCTGCCGTATGAATTATCCCGACGGGGTGTTCCAGCAGCATTGTTTCCGTTTCGAAACGTTGTGGGAGGCTTTTTTGCTCGAAACACCGTTAGGCACGCTCTTTCGTTCTAGTCGCCAAAAGGCGTACGACCGGCTTCACTATGCCGGCAAAGATTGGGGAAAACAATTTGTGGTCGAATCCGTGGCGGGGGCTTGCTTCATGGTTCGGCGGTCAGTGCTCTTTGATATCGGTGGTTTTGATTGCCAGATGCTCCTGTACGCTGGTGACTACGAGTTGTGCTGGCGTATTCAACAGACCGGAAAGAGTATTGACTATATGCCGCATGTGGCCATTCAGCATTTCGGTGGCGGCTCCCTGGACCGAGTGCAGCATTTGATTCTGGACATTCATCAGAGCGATCTGGATACGTACTACATCAAGCGCTTCGGGAAGTTCTGGGGGTACGGATTGGGTATTCTACGCCGACTGCGCTCTTCCGTTCTGCGCTGGGGCGTACAATGGGGCATGACGCGCTGGGCGGGGGTTCTGCAAAGTCCGTATCGCCGTGCCACGACTACGACCGCTGCGAAAAACGCAGCCTAGGATTTTATGCGAATACTGATCACAGGTGCCACGGGGTTTGTCGGCCGCTACTTGATTCCTCAGCTGCTGCAGCAGGGCAAGCACGAGGTGTGGGGGTTCTGCCGCTGGCGCAGCCAGCTGCAGGGGTTCGAGAAATTGCCCGCCCGGTTTCACTGGAAAGAATGCGACATTCGTGATGCCGGCAGTGTGATGCGTGCCGTGCGCGCGATTCGCCCGGAGCGCATCTATCATCTGGCAGCGCAATCGTATGTTCCTACCTCCTGGCATGCTCCCAGCGAGACGCTGATCAACAATATTGTCGGACAACTGCATATTCTCGATGCCGTTCGCGATCTCGAGAAGCCCTGTCGCGTGCTCATCGTGGGATCTTCCGAAGAGTACGGCCTCGTGTCTCCGCATGATTTGCCCGTCAAGGAGTCCACCCCTTTCCGTCCGTTATCGCCGTATGCGGTGTCGAAGGTCGGGCAGGACATGCTGGCCTATCAATACCATCGGTCTTACGGAATGCCGATCATACGAACCCGCGCGTTTAATCACGACGGTCCGGGTCGTCCGGATGTTTTTGTGGCTTCCGGACTGGCGAAGCAGGTGGCTCGCGTTTCTCTGGGTTTGCAAGAGCCCGTGCTGACGGTCGGTAATATGGCCGTCGTCCGAGACTTTTTGGATGTCCGTGATGTGGTGCGTGCGTACGCGCTGGCCATGGAAAAAGGCATTCCTGGCGAGGTGTACAACATCTGTTCTGGCCGTGGATGGTCGGTAAAACAGATTGTTGATTTTCTCTGTAAAACGTCCGGTATTCGCGCGCGTATTCATGTCGATCCTGCCCGTGCCCGTCCTGCAGACAATCCGCGCATCATTGGGGATGGCACCAAATTCCGGCTTCAGACCGGCTGGAAGCCGCAGATCCCTTTTGAAACAACCCTGATGGATTTGTTGAAGTACTGGCAGACGCGGGTGTTTAAAGCGGATGAAAATTCTCCATCTCAATGACCGCGCCGTTCCCGGGGGAGGGGTGGAAGTCTATTTGCAGGGACTTCTCCCAGCGCTCGAGCGCCAGGGGCATGCGACCCGACTGTTTGCCGGCGCGGATGCTTTTTCTGATAGTTCCTCTTTAAAAGAATGCCTACGGTCCTTCCAGCCCGATATCATTCATCTGCATAACGGTGTGCCCCGTCATGGTCGCCATACCGTTCTCGAAAACTTCCCGCTGATCAAGACCGTGCATGTCTATAACACCGTCTGTCCTGCGGGGACATATCATCTCCAGCGCTCCGACACGATTTGCAATCGGACACGAAGCGCTTATTGCTGGGCGAGTGCCTACGTGCATCGCTGCAACAGTTTGCGCCCTTGGGTGATTGCACGCACCTACCAGGAGTCGCTGGCGCATTCGGAGGAAGATCGCTTCGCGGATCATCTCCTCACCGCCAGCGCCTATGTCCGCGAGCGTTTGATACAGAATGGGTACGATTCGCAAAAAGTCAGCGTCCTCCCGTATGCCATTCAACTGCCGGAGCCGGTGCGTGCGTCACTCCCAGAACCGTCTTTACGGAACGGCTATGTATTGTTCGTTGGACGGCTCTATCCGGAGAAAGGGGTGTCGTATTTGTTGCAAGCTATGCAGTCGGCAAAGATTTCGCTGCCTCTGGTGGTGATGGGTGATGGATCCCTCGACTATCGGATGGCGTTAGAGAAAGAAGCCCAGAAGCGTTTACCCGGACAGGTGCATTGGATCGGATGGAAAGAAGGTTCAGAAAAGGATCTGTGGCTCGCCCATGCGCGGGTGCTCGCGCTACCGTCGGTATGGCCAGAACCATTCGGAATCGTGGGATTAGAAGCCATGGCCTTTCAAAAACCGGTGGTGGCTTTCGATGTGGGGGGAATCCGGGACTGGCTCGAGGATCAAACGACAGGCTGTCTGGTCCCGGCTGGCGATGTAGAGAAGTTTGGAGCCGCGCTCCAGCAGTGTGTGGGGGACATCGCGCAGTCCCGTCGTTGGGGGGAGGCAGGCCGGGAACACGTTCGAGCGCACTATACCTATGAGTCGCATCTTCCGCCGCTGCTCGCGCTGTATAAGAAGGTGTGTGCATGAACATCACTTTTATCAGCCGCTCCTTTCCACCAGAAAAATCTGGAATCGGTGATTATGTCGATCAATTGGCTTCCCATCTTCACGCCCGCGGACACGTCGTACGTGTGTTGACGTCCTTGGCCGCTACGAGCCATCGTCCCTCCACCGCCTATGCCGTGAATGCGGAGATACGGCACTGGTCGCTTCTAGGACTCTTTCGTCTGCTCAGGGCCGTCCGTCAGCATTCCCCTGACGTTGTGGTGCTGGAGTATGCACCGCACGCGTTTGGTTGGTGCGGCATCACGTTCGGTGTGCCGCTGGCCATGCTTGCGCTGCGCTGGGGGTATGGTCAGCGACTCATTGTGACGGGGCATGAACTGTATTGGGATTGGAGCTTGTCTCCAGCTCACCTGTTATTGGCTGTACTGCATCGCCTCCAATTTTTTATTTTAGTCCTTGCCGCACAGCGGTGGGTCTTCATGACGGAAAAACAGAAACGGACAGTGCACCAAAACTGGCCTATCGCTAAGGATCGCTTGAATCAAATTCCTGTCGGGGCGACGGTGCCGCGTCCTGTGTCTTTGTCTAGACGTTCGCCGCAGGCGGGGGAGTTTCGATTGGGTCTGCTCAGCGCGATGTTCGATGCACGGGCCTACCAGCAATGGCGCCACATTATCGAGGCGCTTCGCCTGGAACATATTCCCGTGCGCGCGTTCTGGATCGGACAAGGGACACCGCCCGCCTCGATGCCCGAATCCCCCGCAATGACCGTGACGGGACCTCTCGATCCGTCAGCTCTTGCGCAGTGTCTGGGAAACCTGGATGTCTTGCTGCAGCTCAAAGAAGAAGGCCCGACAACGCGAAACACGGCGCTCATTAGCGCGCTCTCACTGGGGTGTCCGGTGGTCTCCTTGGAGCCCCGCCGTGAGCCTCGGGATGCATTTTGGGAGGATAGCGGGGTGCTGCAGGTGCGAGATACATCAGAAATGCCCCGTGCGCTGACAGATCTGTTCGCATGCCCTGAGAAGCGTTCTGCACTCTCCGATCAGGCACGGCGTTTTTATGAGCGTCATTTTGACTGGCCGCTGCTGGCCCAGCGTTGGGAGGCGCTTCTATGAGTGTTAAAGTCCTTCTTTTAGGGGCGCCCTTTGCGCTGCTCATGCTGGCACTCTGTTTTCGCTATTGGCGTGCCACCATTCTGGCAATTCCGTTCTGGTTGTTGCTGGAGGGTGTTTTTCGAAAATGGGTATTTCCGTCTGCCCATATTCCGATTTACTTCATTAAAGACATCGTCTTGATGGCGGCTTTCTTGCGGTTCTTATCGCTGCGTATGACCGGGCGTATGACGCGTCATTCCTCGCTAAAAGTGTACGACTTCTTCTTCTTGCTGCTTGTGGTATGGACTTTCCTGGAAATGTTCAATCCCAGCATCCCGCACGTCGCCATTGCCATCATGGGAATTAAGGTGCATCTGTTTTATCTCTTTTTCCTGTATGCCTCGCCTTATTTGTTTGATTCCAAAGAAGAATTGCTCCGTTATCTGCGTTGGTATGTGGTGTGTTCTCTTCCCCTACTGATTCTGGGTATCGTTCAATTTTTCAGCCCGCCCGGAAGCTTCATCACCACGAGCTTAAGCTGGGGTGACAGTGCGGCCGAATACACCTCGTTTGGCGGATCGGGTCTTTTCGGAGACCGCGTACGTATTACGAGCACGTTTGCGTATTTAACGGAATATGCCGGCTATTTAACCGTGCTCACCATGCTGCTGATTTCCATGATGCAGATTAAACAGTTAAAAGGACGTTGGATTTTGTATCCATTGGCTGCATTGGCCGGTGTGAATTTGATGATGACAGGATCGCGAGCGCCCATTCTCTTTATTGCTGTTGGCACGACGCTCTTTTTCTTCATGAGTGGTATTTTTTCCGTCAAACGCTTCATTGGAATCGCCTTCCGTTTGGGGTGGGTGGCGATCGTGGCATCCTTGGTGATTGCTATTCAGTTCCCGGAAGCGTTTCAGGCGTTTCGTGACCGGGCGTCAACGACAAACGACGGTGTGTTGCGTCTGTTCGTTCCTATTTTAGAGCCGTGGGACAAAGCCCCTAATGCAGGACCTTTTGGATACGGGGTGGGAACGGCGCATCAGTCGACCCGCTTCCTCGTCGGCTCTGACTTTGACTGGGGACCGATGGACCGTGCTTTCGAAGGAGAACAGGGCCGTGTGATGATGGAATTGGGAATTATGGGGTTCATTCTTTTTTACGTATTTCGAATCATTCTGCTGATCTATATGTGGGGAGCCGTCAATCGCTGTAAAGATCTCGATTTGAAGATGCTTGCGATCGCCCTGTTTATTCTGAATGTTATTTTTGCGGTGAATGGTGTTCTCTTCTCCAACCTGCAGCTCGTGTCATTCTGGTTTTTTGCCGGTGTCGTGCTGCGCGTGCCTGATTTAACTCTGAATTCTGATTCTGAAAAACAGACTGTACCGGAAGATCCCCGTGCCGATTTCCGCCTCACCTAACGTGAACGGTCTCTCCGTCGCCTATGTGATTCCATCTCTGCATCAGGATGGGGGTACGGAGCGCGCTTTTTTTGAACTGGCGCATGCGGCTCTGCGCGCAGGGCATCGTGTAACAGTGTTTGCCTCGCAAGTGAAAGGGCTCGATCCGAGGATCCGGTGGATCTGGACACCGTCGCTTCCGGGACCGGGACTTGTGGTGTTTCTTTCCTTTTGGCTATCCAATCACATCGTCCGTGCCCTACGACGTTGGGTTTTGCGAGAACATTTTGATGTACTGCATGCAACGGGACCGGATGTCTGGAGCCCGGATGTCGTTAGCTATCACTGCGATCACTACACCATGTTCGAAGATCATCAGCGCGGGGCTATCGATGACCCGTGGTTTTTAGCTCGCGCATCCCACAGGGCTCTGGCGTGTGTGGCTGGATGGTTTGAAGGACAGGTCTGGCGCAATCCGCGGGTCCGGCTGCGTATGGTCGTTTCCGAGATAGTACGTATTCAGTTGGAAGGCCATCATGGAGCGGCCGGTGGTGCCGTAGCGCTGAACCGAAATGGGGTTGACCTTTCCGTGTTTCAGCCCCACGATGTTTCAGCACAATCACGGAAACGTCAGGTTTGGAACATGACGAAAGCTCCCTGGTGGATCGTTTTTGTGGGCAATGCTTGGAAGCACAAGGGATTGGCCGTCTTGCTGGAGGCCTGTGGCCGCATGGAAGATCCTTCGGTGGGTGTGTGCGTGGTTGGGCAAGGAGACGTTGAGCGTTACCGCCGGCTAGCCGCCCAGGTAGGTCTTGCGCATTGTGTTTTTCATGCGGGGGGGCGGTCGCCGCAAGTGCTTTCTGATTGTTATGGGGCGGCGAACGTCCTGGTACAGCCTTCGCGAGTCGATGCGTTTGGCCTTCCTGTGCTGGAAGCGATGGCCTGCGGGCGTGCCGTGATTGTCAGTGCGGCCGCTGGCGTGAGCGAACTCATCGTGCCAAATAAAAACGGACTTCTTTTTAAAGATCCCAGCAGCGTAGAGGAATTGTGTGGTCATCTTCGCGCCCTGCGAAATGACCCGGCGCTGGAAAGACGTCTCGGTGAAGCAGCGGCACAAACTGCACGCGCCTATTCCTGGGACACCGTCACGCAACAGGTGCTTACCTCTTATGATGGTCTGCGCTAATCCGACCCCTCTGCGTATCCTGTACCTCAACCCCTACGGACAGTCCGTCAGTGGGGCCGACGAAAGTTTGGTTCAGGCGATCGCTCATTTCCCGCAGGGCGCGGTGCAGGCGGCAGTGCTGGTCCCACAATGGAGTCCGTACGCGGATCGCTTGAAAGCGCTGGGCGCTGAGGTGCACGTCGTCGGCCGCTGGGCCCGATTGCGCAGGTCCTGGAACCCCCTGCTTTGGCTGGCGTATCTGCTTGTTTTCCCTGGGAACCTATGGAAAGTGTATCAGGCCGTACGGCGTTTTCGGCCGCAATTGATACATACGAACGAAGCCGTCTTGCTGCAAGGTGGGTTGGTTGCGCGACTCTGCGGTCTGCCTTCCGTCTTTCATGTGCGCCAGAATGCCATGGTCAAACCGTTCTGGGTTTTCTGGGGTCTTTCCAGGATCTGGAATCGGTTAGCGGATCATATTTTTGTTATTTCAAAAGGAACGGCGCAGTTATTTGTCGAAACGGGCATTCCACTGGGGCCCACGCTGGAAGTGCTTTATAACGGGCTGGACCTGGATGCTGCCCGCGACCTGGATACGCGGGCGGACGCTTTACGGCAGAAGTACGGGTGGGACGCTTCGCATCGATTGATTGGAACGGTGGGCCGGTTGCATCCGCGTAAGCGTGTAGAGACCTTTTTGCAAGCCTGCGCTGGGCTGGCGCAAAAACGACAGGATCTTCGGTTTGTCGTGGTGGGGGGAACAGACGGCAGCACGTTGGAACTGGAATACGAGGCGTCCCTTAAAAAGGAAGCATCTCGGCTGGGTATTGCAGAGCGTGTTCTTTTTGCCGGGACACAGTCGGACATTCTGGCGTGGATGCGGCTCCTGCAGGTGTTTGTAATGACCTCGGTGGATGAAGGCTTTGGTCGTGTCCTCATCGAGGCCATGGCAGCGGGTACGTTTTTGGTGGCATCCGAGTCTGGTGCGGCGCCGGAAATCGTCGGAGACGCCGGACTTTTAGCCCCGGCTGGCAACGCCTATGCGTTTGCCGATAAGGTGGAAGCGATTTTAGCGGACCGCGCGCTGCAGTCGTTTCTTCGTCAGCGCAGCGAAGAGCGTGTGCGACAAAATTTTGATATTTGTAAGCACAGTGCACGAATTCTGGAGGTGTATAAGGTTTTGATAGAGTCGGCGGTATGAAGATTCTTTTTTACACCAATTCATTTTATCCTGACCCGATTGGGATTGCTTACTACAACACCGAGTGGGTCGAAGAATTGCGCCGCCAGGGGCATGCGGTGGAAGTGCTGACTGGCATGCCGTATTATCCGCAATGGAAAATCGCCGAGCGCTACCAGGGCCGCTGGAAAGTTCATGAAACCTATCAGGGCATCCCCATCACGCGCTGCTGGCTCTACGTCCCTTTGCGCCAGCGTGCGTGGAGCCGGTTTTTGTGCGAGTTGTCCCTAATGGTCAGCAGTTTCTGGGATCTGTTTTTCCGGCGCTACGATTTATTGATTGCGGTGACGCCTCCGTTCGGACTCAGCTTGGCGGCAGGGTGTGTCGCACGCTGGCGGCAGCGGCCGTTCTGGCTTCATGTGCAAGATTTACAAGTCGATGCAGGAGCGGCCGTCGGTTTTCTGCGAAACCCACGATTATTGCGTCTATTGCGTTGGTTGGAGGCCTGGGTGTGGCGTCAGTCCACAGGCCTGACGACGATCAGTGAAGCGATGAGAAAACGGATGGAAACGCGTGAACCACGCCTGTCCGTGTCGCTCTTTCCAAACTGGGTAAAAACGCAAGAGATGATTCCCCAGCCCAAGGACAGTTCTTTCCGTCGGGAAACAGGGACGCAAGGTCAATTTGTCGTGCTGTACTCCGGCAGTTTGGGGATTCACCAAGGACTGGACGATTTACTGGCGGCGGCCGAGCAGATGCGGAATGATCCGCAGATCCGTTTTGTGGTGGTGGGGGATGGGAACTACCGAGTCCAGCTCCAGCAGCAGGCGGAACGTGCGGGGCTACGCCAGATGGTTTGGCTGCCGCTTCAGCCGAAAGAGCGCCTGGCAGAAATGTTGTCCAGCGCGGACGTGGGCCTTGTGATGGAGACCCGGCAGATGGCGAATTTAAGCATGCCGTCTAAAATTCTCAATCAAATGGCGTGCGGCCGGCCGATTCTGGCGGTTGCCGATGAACAGTCCCTTTTGGCACAAACACTGCGCGCGACGTCCGGGGGTGTGGTGGTTCCGCCGGGTGCGCCAGAGCGTCTGGTCCAGCAATTGCGTCAACTTCAATCCGCTCCCGATCGACTGGAGCAGATGGGGCAGCAGGCGCGAACGTTTGTGCAGGCGAATCACGACTCGGCGGCCGTTTTTGCGTTGATCCCGCAGCTCATCGACCGTGCGATGCCGGCGGTAGGATACCGCGAATATCTCCTGAAGCGGATGTTCGACCGCTGTTTGGCTTTTCTGGCCTTCCTCATTTCTTCCCCGCTCTGGGTGGTGATTCCTCTGGCCATCAAACTCGAAGACGGCGGACCCGTCTTTTTCTCGCAAATGCGCAGCGGCCGGTTCGGTCGGCCGTTCCAGGCGCTGAAGTTTCGATCGCTGCGTCTGCAAGATCACGCTCGCGATAATCGGCAAGCCTCTGTGAAAGATCCCCGTGCCACTTGGGTCGGATCGATTCTGCGTGAAACGGCGCTTGATGAACTGCCCCAGCTCTGGAATATTTTGTGGGGAGATTTAAGTTTTGTCGGGCCGCGGGCGCTCTTGCCGAGCGAGGTGGAAATCGGGCTTGAACACAAAGGCGAGGTTCCGTTACATGCCATTGAAGGCTACTCCAAGCGCCTGTGGATGCGGCCGGGGCTGACCGGAATCGCTCAAGTGTATGCGTCGCGAGAGCTGCCCCGCCGTCAGAAATTTCGCTATGACCTGATTTATCTTCGAGCACGCAGTCTGCGTCTGGATCTGGGGTTAATTCTCAAGTCGCTCTGGAATACCGCCACGGCGGGATGGGGGCGTGTTGGCCGGCGATAAACTGAGCGTTCATTTGTTCACCAATTATGCTGGTGAACGGCAGTTCAGTATGCTGCGCTATGCCGAGGAACTGCGCACCGCGCTGGTCGCCGGCCACTCCGATGCTTGTACCGTAAAGACTTTTGCCCCGCCGTCATCCAACCGCACCTCCAAACTTCACTCCTACTGGCAGCGGTATGTGACGTATCCGTCGCTGGCCCGGGCCAATGCAGGTCCGATCAATCATATTACCGACCATAGCAATGCGCACCTGCTCGGGGCTCTGCCGCCCGAGCGTACGGTGGTGACCTGTCATGACCTGATGATGTTGCGCGCGCGGCGTGGGTTGGAAGGGGGATCACAGATGCCGGCATGGCGTTTTCTGTGGACCGACCGGATGCTGCGGCTTTTAACGCGGGCGGCTCATTTGATCGCCGATTCTGAGCAGACCCAACGAGACCTGGCGGAGTTTTTAGGGGTTGCTTCCTCAGCAATCACCACGGTCTATCCTGGTGTGAATCATCAATTCTTCCGTCCTCTGGCCAATCCCGATGCGCAGAATGCCTTGCGACACACGCTGGGTGTGACGTGGCGCTGGACGCTGCTCCAGGTCGGAAGCCACTTTTTCTATAAGAACACGCCGGGGGTCCTCCAGACCTTGGCGCGCTTGCGTCACCGCCTGGGTGCCGACGTGCATCTGGTGACCGTTGGATCCGCATGGACGTCTGCGCAAGAGGCGCTCATCCGATCGTTGGGTCTTCAGGAGGCTGTTCATGCACAGGGACGTGTTGCCGAAGAACGTTTGCGCCAGTGGTATCACGCATCGGATGTCTTGTTTTATCCGTCCTGGTGGGAAGGCTTCGGGTGGCCGCCGCTGGAAGCCATGGCCTGCGGGTTACCTGTAGTTGCTTCGGAGCGGGGATCGCTGGCCGAGGTACTCGGAGGTGCGGCCGCTGTTGTAGAGCCTTCCAATATCGATCAGATGGCCGATCGTGTGGAACAGGTGCTCTCCGATGCGGCACAGCGCAGCAGGCTGATTGAGAAAGGTCTCGCGCGAGCGGCTCAATTCACCTGGTCACAAACAGCCCGCCAAGTTTTGCAAGTCTATCGGAGAGTGACTACAATACAAGGATGACGCCCTTGGATGTGATTGTGGTCGGTGCCGGCCCCGCCGGATCCTACGCGGCTTACCGCCTTGCCAAATCCGGACTTCGCGTCCAGCTTCTCGAAGAACATCCTGTCATTGGGGAACCCCGGCATTGTACGGGGGTTCTCGGACAGGAAGCTTTCGACCGATTTCCCGACCTGCCTCGGCATGCCGTTCAATCCGAACTTAAAGCCGCTTGGATCGTCTCTCCCGCGGGCGAAAAAATCCGCACGGAGTGGTACGAAGGGCAGGCTTATGTGATACAGCGTGCGCAGTTTGACCGCGACTTGGCCGCGATGGCGGAAAAAGCGGGGGCTCACGTGCAGACGGCAACGACCGTACAGAGCATTGACGTCGACAAAGACGGGGTCCGCGTGTCGATTGAAACAGCGGACGAGTCATCCCACGAATTACGGGCGCACGCCGTCGTCTTGGCCACCGGAATTTCCTATCAGCTCCAGACCCAGCTGGGGTTGCCGCATCCCAAATCCCATTTATATTGTGCTCAGATGGAAGTCGCTTCCACCCAAATCACAGAAACCGAGGTGTATATCGGGAAATCGATCGCGCCTGGGTCGTTTGCCTGGTCCGTTCCGGTGGGTAACGGGCGTGTCCGTGTGGGCGTCACGGCACATCGCATGGCAGCGGCTCATCTGGAGACCTTACTGAAAAGTACGTTGCTCAAAGACCGTATTACTCTGGATGGCGGAGAAATGCGCCGTCGCCCTGTGCCGATTCATTCGGTCGTACGCAGTGTCTCGAACCGGGTGGTCGTGATCGGTGATGCGGCGGGGCAGGTGAAACCCACAACCGGTGGCGGTATCTATTACGGACTCATCGGCGCCGAGCTGGCCGCTGAGACCCTCAAAGAGGCCTTTCGCGTGCGGCGCTGGGATGCGGCATTTCTACGGCAGTACGACCGGGCGTGGAAGAAGCAGTTGTCGAAGGAAATGTGGATCGGCCGTATGAGCCGAAAAGTGTTTGAGCGTTTTAGCGATGCGCAGCTGGATCGGCTGGTCCGCATCTGTCATCATCCCAAAATATCTGAAGCGATTCGTGAGCGTGCGCTGTTCGACTGGCATGGAAAGGCCGTGTGGAATTTTCTCTTGTCGCCGCGCGTGCTGTCTAAACTTTTTTAGCGCTAGGCGCGCGGCATCTCTTTGGCGAGTTTTAAACAGGCTTGCAGGCCGGTGTGGGACGGGTTGTACTGCGCTGCTTTCTCCAGAGCGGCCGCCGCCCGCGCATCTTTCATCGTCAGATAACAAACCCCCAGATAGGCAAAAGCTTCCCAAA
The DNA here is from genome assembly GCA_964506645.1 of uncultured Elusimicrobia bacterium. Classification (GTDB taxonomy): domain Bacteria; phylum Elusimicrobiota; class Elusimicrobia; order 2-01-FULL-59-12; family 2-01-FULL-59-12; genus CAZDML01. Next base: position 25,481 of record CAZDML010000014.1, read on the forward strand.
AATCGGGTTTTAACTCAATGGCACTCTGAAAATGCGCGATTGCGTCAGCGGGGTGTCCGGATTCTTTGGCTTCGATGCCTTTTGAGAAATGATTCTGGACAATGACCTGCCCCAGAGTTGCGCGGAGAGAAGCAGAACGGTCGATAATTTCCTCGATGGATTTTCGCTGTGTTCCTTGTTCCTGGGACTGTGCTGACACGTCGTGATGAAATTGCTGAAAGGTTTTTTGAAGCTCAGGCTCCAGGGCTTTCCAGCGTTCTTGAAGCCCCTCACCTTTTTCCTGCAGCAAGCGGGGAACGGCAAGCACCTGATCGAGCTCTTGAGCGATCGATCGTGCGGCGGCGAGCGATGTTTCCCAATGCGTTTGGGAGACGCGTGTGCGCGGCGCAATCGCAAGACCGCTGGTCACGCTGTTTAAATGGCTTTCCCATAAATGCAAAATCATCCGAATGTTTTCTCGTTCTTCACCCAAAACACTTTCATGGGTACGCGTGAGGTGCTGGAGCGTGTGCAGATGCTCGTGGGCATCTGGGAGGAGTCGCGTAGTTTCTGTGGCGTCTTGGTGTAAACGGTCACGTACCGGCTGCAATGTGGCTTGCAGGGATTCCAACGTGTCCTGGAGAGTGTGTCGCAGCACGGTATACGGCGCTGTCGTGGGATCTTGAGGGGGAATTTCTGTCGGTGTAAAGGGGATGGGGGCAATGACGGAAAAATTTTCATGCGGTGTGACGATTTCCATGGGTGGCGGTGCCGATGGCATTTTTGGCAGCGGCGCGGGTGCAGGCATGCCCTGTTCCAGCTTCTGGACAATTTTTTTGTAGCGCTCGTTTTCTCGCTTGTAGCTTTCCAGTAAGCCAAACTTCAGTTTATCAACGCTGTCTTCCACCAGCTTCACGTGCT
>CAZDML010000015.1:0-24826 GCA_964506645.1 uncultured Elusimicrobia bacterium
GTATCACGTACCACGTATCACGTCTTCCGCCTTCCAGTCGCAGGCTCTCGAACCCTATCTCACCCGCTGGATTCAGCCTTTCTATACCGCAGCTCCCGTGCATGTGGTCGGCGATTTACTGCAAATGACGCGTCCGACCGCCTCCCTGCTGGCCCCCGTCTACCAAGCCTTTGGCATTTCTCCTGACACAAAGGCGCATCATCGACTGGTTGTATGGTTAGACCCGCTCTGGGAAACCGTAATGCTCTCTGTCGTCTATGCCCAGACCCATTCTGCTACTCATACTTTAATTGGGTTTGCCGTGGCACATACGCTCATCCATTGGATCGTCCGTACGGTGCAGCGGGAATGGTCCTGGAAAGCGCTGTTCACGGATGTTTGTCATTTGGGGGCAAGAATCGTGCTTTCCGGAATATTACTCATGCCGATGATGAGGGGCTCCGATCTTTTCTCCCAAATCTCTTCAGGCGTTATCAGTTTTGCAATCCATGCAATATGGAACAGTCTGATTTTTCATCTTGGAACCATCTACCCCTCACAACAAAAAAATCCACTGTATATGTCTCTGACTTCCGCGCTCTTTTTGAGCCAAGAAGCGCCGAACAAACATTTTGACGCGCTGCGAAAGCTCCACGGCCCCGCGCTCAAAGGGGTGCCCAACGAGGATGTACGCAAAATCTGGGCGGCGCTGGCCGAGGGCGCCGAAGAATCCGTGACGCTGTCGATCCGCGGAGAACAACGCGACAAAGCGATTACCGCAGTCAAAGCCTACGTGGACGCGAAGGTCGCCAAAGCCAATACGGTCTCCGAAACCCCAGCAAAGAAAGAGAAGGCGCCGGCCCCCTCTGCCAGCGATGCCTGGCCTTCCGCAAAATTCAACGACCGCGCGCATCCAAGAATTCACATGTTTGGGGTTCACCCGTTTCCCACCGTGTTTCGTTTCAGCGCAGACGCAAACGATCCTCCATTACCCATGACTGAGACCGATCGCACCTTTTTTGCGTTGCCGCCCACGCGAACCGTTTATGAAACGGTTCGCACAACACCGGATCTCGAAGCCCAGCTGCTCGCCGTCATCCAGCAGATGGAAATGGACTCCGAGCCTGAGTTTGATGGAACAGCGACGTGGTCCGATATCGCCGCCTATACAAACGTTTTACTCACGGACTCGCCCCAAAAACTGAAAAAGGTGCCCACCCTTGCCGCCTATCAAGCTCTCTTACTGAAAGATCATCTCTTTACCTCTGGAGAGCTTGTTCATCTGGTGATGCGTCAATTAAGCGACTATGGTGACTCGAGCGCACCCCATGCGTACCACACCTTGATGACCATACTCAACCACCTCTGGATGAACAAAGGCAACAACCCGAGATGGACCGCGCACGCCCAGCCGCTCGCAGGACTCGAGGTCATCAAAGCATTCGAGCTCACTCGCGTTTACGCGAATGCGCATCACGTCGCTTTCATCGCAACCGTCACACTGGATCTTCAAGACGAAGACCCTCTTCAATTCTTGGTCCGCGTCGCGCGCAACGATCTTTCAACACAGAGTCTTCTCCACGTTCAACATCAGGGCATGCTCGCCAATTACGCCAAAGATCCCAGCTCAGTGATCGAGCCCCTGGGATATTTTGAAGTCCCGTTTAAAGTCGATCGCCCCCTGGCAAAGCCCATGGGCACCGTCACATCGGCACCGCTCCCGCGTACAGGCGCTCTGGAAATCATGGAATGGCCTCAGGGTGCGCTCCCTCTTATGTTTGGAAAATCACCAGAAGATCTTCTACGCGTACAAACAACGCCCTGGGTCCAATCCATAAATATTGCGACCGATAAAGTGAAACAGGTTTGGCTTGCCGTCATTAAACTTCTCATTTCATTAACCAATGTAGACCAAGAGACCCTGGTGCTCAAGCACATGGTTAACTTGCCCGAAAATATTCTGATGTATCAAGACAAGGATGATCTTTATTTGCTCTACGCCTATGAGCACTTCAGTTATAAGGAAAAAGGCTCCTTGGCCGACATTCTCGTCCATGCCTTTGAGCTGGGACTTCCCACACGGGCCCACCCCGAGAGTGCCTGGCTAGGGCGCGATTTCTTACCCGATGTTGCGCTAATGGCCTGGGACACACTGGTCAACTTCTTGCTTGTCGCCAAATGTGCGGCGGGCTATGCCCTCCTGGAAACCGCTTCAGCCGCAGTGCGTTCCGTGGTCCTTCTGGGTGAGCGCGCGGCCGTTCTGCAGGGGAAGGACGATGAACGTGCCGATTTCTACAGTCGCGCCCGGGATGCGTTGCACACACTGCTGCAGGACAAGCGTGCGCATGACGCTGATGTTATAGGGGTGAGAGAACAGGCCCAGATTCAAAGCGGTCAACTGGAAGCAGGGATCCTTCAGGAAGGGCTCACGAGCAAAGACATCGACGCCTTGCGCAACCGGCATCAGAACTTAAAACGTGTTCCCAACGCCGATCTCAGGGCTCTTTGGGAGGGTCTGGTGCACGTGCATACCCAATCCCCATTCTCGCAACTGACGGAGCCGATCACAACCGCCATCTTAGACCACCTGGGGTGGTCGACAACGGCCGCCGACTTGCGTTCCACGCGTATGGACGCGCTGAACACGCTCTGGTCGTTCGTCAAAGCCAAACTCTTCAAGGCACGTCCCGATGTGGCCGCGCATGTCGCAGACAGGGCAATAAACGTCAAAGAAGAACAGGCCGCCGCCCCCGCCGAAGCAGAAGAAGAAACGCCGGCAACCGCCAGCGGACCAGCACCCAATTTCCGTGCCCCGAAAAATACCCCGCGCTTGCGCATGGTGGGACACCATCCCTTCCCCGTCGCTTTGTATCAAGGCTGGACGGATCATCCGGAACAAACGCTCATCAATCTAAACACGCAAAGTGGCTTTGCGGCGATCAATCATCTTCCCATAGCCATCATTGAACGTACCGAAGCCGACCCTGCCTTTAAAAAAGCACTCACAGCGGGTCTAGAGGAAATGGAACAGATCATCTTTAAAAAACCGGATACCGACCACCCCTTCTGGACGCGTATTGCCAATGTCGCTGATGATTTATTGGATACGCAAAATAATTTAGACACAGCGATTCGTACATCTGCACCGGTGAAACAATTGCGCGCCTGGTTACTCGAAGCGCAGATGATCGGATCGGACAAAAAGATCGAAGCGCTGATGCGTGGGCTTAGCGATGCGGGACGGGGCGCACAGACAGGGGGCTACTATCAGACGCTTCTGGGTGTCGTTAATGCGCTCCGTAAGGAGCGCGGCGCTTCCGCGCTTACTAGCGCCGAAGAAATAAGCGCGATGGAAGTTCGTTATATTCTGACCCATTCCTTCTTTGATGAATGGTCCATCACTGTTTCTTTCAAAGATAACAGCGCCCCTGTTCGTTTTATTGCGCGGGTCGGCAAACAGGCGAAACACTCGGGGTATACCTTGCAGGTCGCGCATGATCTCCTGCGTACGGCACATACGTGGGATACCGCGCATACCGCCCGTTCCCTGGGACATACCACGGCAGACATTAAAGTCATCGCAACCCGAGGCTTCCAAAGGGGAAAAGCGTTGACGATCGATATCCCCCGGACCGTTGAAATTGAATTTATCGATTGGCCCCAAGACTATTGGCATACGACCCTCGGCCTGTCTGCCTCCGCACCCCTCCGTTACGAACCCCACGTTGGATCAGCGGAGTATGTCGACCTTCCCTTAAAGGAGTCTAACACCGTATTAAAAAATCTATTTCAGATTCTCATTCGACGAGGTGTGGAACGTCTGCGGGCCCATCTTTCTTACCCCGAACACATGCTTCCTCATCCGCTCTTTGCGATTAAAAAAGAAGGGAAAGCATGGTCGATCCTGTCGCTCGATGCGTACGATCCCCTGGGCGCCAACGACGATCCCGCTGCCATGCTAAAGACCCTCGTCGACTTGGGACTTCCGAGCCTGGACGTACCGAACAAACCGCTAATGGGCACCTCTCTTTATCCCGACTCTGTCGCCATGATCTGGCAGGCACTGTCCGAAGACGCGGCAGTCCCCGCTGATGACCCGATCGCTCACGCGCATCGCACCTTAGAGACGGCCGCAATTCTTGAACGCAGCATTACCCTTCTGCAAACAGCCGAGGCCGCTGCTGCTGAGGCCTCTGACAAAGACCGCGCCGCGGCGTATAAAAAGGCAGCGGCGGCTGCGCAAACCTATTTAAACGACAAAGCCGACGACATCGCCGATGCGCAGACCGCCATTCACAAAGCGAAGGAGGATGCGGAAGAAGCTCTTCGCCAAGCGGCTCTCCAGGCGCAAGAAGAAGCCGCTGCGCGACTGAAGCAATCAGAGGCAAGAGAAGAACGCATGATGGGCGAATGGAAAACCGCTTTTCGAAAATTCCTAAACGAACTATTCCCGAAGCGTTCAGCATTGGCATTACATATTACGCCTTGGATGGAAGAGGACGAATCGCCCTTATGGATGTGGGGTGCCGCGCTTCACATCATGGAATGGACGCGCAAACAGCAGGAAATATTATTCGAGAACCTCCAAGACGCGTTAGGTGCTCGCAACAGTGTCCTTGAGGTGGACGAATCGCTTATTCTTGTGTTTACGGCTGCTATTTTCTCTGGTGTTACACGCCAAGAAATCGATGCTCTGTTTACGACCTACAACAGTCAATTTAAGACTGGGAAGATGGGCGATCCCAATCAATTTTTCATCTCCAAATTACGGAATGTCACAGCAGAGAAGTGGGGCATCGCTTCGGATTATGCTGAGCGGGTCGCGCTAGAAGACATTTGCGCACTACAACTCGAGCTGGCCAAAAAAGAGATCCCCCTCAGCGTACGTCAGCAGCTGCAGCAAAGCCTCCGTGAGCTAGCGATCGAGAAATCCATAGAACCCGACCAACTGCAAATGGTTCAGGTGGGGTTTATGAATTTGTTGTACTTCTGGTTTACGCCTGAGCAGATCTTGGACGCTGCGACTCGCGTCCATCAACACACCGGCAACGACTACACAGACTTTTTCGCGGAGTTGATTCAGGAGCATGAAAATCTTGAGCACACGATGACGGGGATGCTGCCGTTCTGGGAACCGCTTCATCGGGCGCTCTCCCGTATCGGCATGGGCTGGATTGTTTGGTTTGTGCTGGCGCCTGCCGTAGAAGAATGGGCGGTCACGCTGGGCATTCTCTCCCGCGATCAGATGATTCAGAGGCACACCCGCGTTTTTGAGCACGGCCGCGGCTGGCGTGAGGCCACCGCCCAGGATCTGTTGTCCTTACGCGCTTTAAGCGCCCTCTCCCCGCAACGCATTGTGGCCAACATCTGGCAGCACCGTTGGTTCTCGTTCACCCGCCGTCATCCACAGGTCTTACGGTTTGGGTGGGCCGCTTAATCTTTTTTTAGTAGAGTCAATCTATGTTCTTCCTTCTCCTATCGCTCAAGCCGACCAACTGCATGGTGATGGCCAATCTGCTGCTCTACGCCGCGGTCGCGGTGTACTGGATTTTCTCGTTTATCGCTCCTGCGATCATCGTGAAAACCGACTCTATCGCCGAGTAGTTGGTCCGTCTGAAAACCGAATAAAACCCTTCCTCCCGACTCTCAGGAGTGCCGCACAATGCTGCGCTCAAGGAGAGTCCCATGAAAACCCAAGACCGAATCCTCACCCGTAAAGGCCAAGGCCTCATCGAGTATGTCCTGGTTGTTCTTTTAATTGCGGTGGCCACCATTGGCGTCGTCCGCGCGATGGGGAACTCCACCCATGATGGCTTCCAAAAAGCCAATAGCGAGCTGGACCGTGTATTCAAATGAACGGTTTTCGGCCGTTTCTGCTGGGTCTAGTTGTGCTCACACGTGCGGGAACCGTCTTCGCTGCCGACGCAGAAAAAATGATTCAAATCGGCGTGGAAGTGGTCGAGGTCGATGAACACAAAAGCCAAACTCTTGGCATCGAATGGTTGTCATCCCTTCATGTGAATGAAGCCGACGTGCCGGCCGTGCTGACTCTTGGGACTTTAACCCGTGATCACATCTTTGCCGACCTACATGCGCTGCTGCAAGAAGGAGCGGCCGATCTTTTGGCTAATCCTAAACTCGTGACGAGAGACGGCACAACGGCCACTTTTCATGCCGGAGGAGAAATTCCCTACATTACGTCCGCTTCCCTTGGAACCACGACCGTGGAGTTCAAGCCGTATGGTGTTCATCTGCAAATTAGCCCGCGCGTATCACCGGACGGAAAAATCGCCTTGAGCCTGGAAGCCGAGGTCAGCGCCCCGGACACCCAAAACAGCGTCAGCCTTTCGGGAAACACCGTCCCCGGCATTTCTTCCCGCGAAATCCGCTCGGATCTCACGATGGAAGGTGGCACAACACTCACACTCGCTGGGCTCATTCAAAATGAAAAACAGTGGACGCGCCGTGGTGTTCCATTCTTAAGCAAGATCCCGCTTCTGGGCTACCTGTTCAGCCGCAAAGTTCAAATCAACAAACGTACATCGATTGTGGTGTTTGTCACACCGCGCGTGTTGGAGGAGGGGGAACGTGGGTAAGGTGCCAGCCCGACTCTATGACCGTCAGGGACAAACCCTCATCGAAACCGCCCTGCTGTTGCCTTTGGTTGTTTTAACGCTGGTCGTTCTTTTGGAACTGGGGCTCCTCCTCAGTACACGAATTCGGCTACATCACACGGCCTCCTTGGGCAGCTCGCAGAGCATCACGACATTCACGGGGCTGCCGAGCCTGCGCTGGGGGGTGATTCTCCCAACGAAGATCCATTACGACCGCATGACAGGATGGAAGGCGTATCCGGTGCCTGGGGTCCGCAGGGACGGAAATTTTCTTCAGAGCACGGATGTTTCGTTTCAATTTTTTCCTCATTTCATTTTCCATCGCTGGATACCCCCTCTGACTGTTCACGCGTACAGCGAACATCCTCAAGAACCCCGTGTTCCGCAGGAGGGCGCATGAAACCGCTTTTCACCCGCAGAGGGCAGATCTTGATCCCAGGCCTAGGCCTCTTTTTCGTCGGGCTAATCGCCTTTGCGGGCCTCTTCACTTTGGGGACCTACACCCTGGCCAAAATGCGCTTGCAAACGGCCGCTCAAGCGGCCGCCCTAAGCGCTGCACGCGCACAGGCCCATCTTCTTAATAAGTTGTCCGCGCGCAACCAAACAGTGAACCGGTTTGTCCCTGTGAAATGGAAAGACTACGGGGAAATTCTTGCGAAAGATATTCCCGCATTTAGCGCGTGGGCCGAGACCAGCGCACAGATGGAGCACTGGGGCTTTTTAACCTATCCCCCACATGTCGGACGTCAGGTCGCCAAGCAAAATGGGGCCACGGGTCTGACGTTGTTCACACCCACACCCGCACCTTCCCTTTTAATCGCCAAACCTCTGTATCTGCTCTACAAAATTCCTGTGCCGCCCTTTGTCGCTGTGCATTATGTAGAAAAAGCCTATTTTGCGCGCGCCTGGAAACCGACGGAACGGAAAGCGCAGCCGCCGCACCGTACCACGTGGATGGTCCGTCGCGGAATGTTGCATGCCGCGGCAAGTGCCGGGCTCTATTTGGATATTGCCGAGGGGAATTGGCTGCATAACGGCGGATTTCCTCGAACCAGCGAGTCCGTGCTCGGAAATTTTAATGTGCAATCGTTTTATCCTTTCTTTAATGCGCGGCTGCTGCCGCAACCCGTCACTCCGCTGGCGCGATTATGGAACAGCGGATGGGATGGCACCCTATGATGTCGCCCCGGAAATTTGTTATCCGGGGCCCAGCTAGACAATCTGGATCCCGGCTTACTACATGCCGGGATGACGACAGTTGCTCGGGACAAGCGCTGATCGAGTGGGCGATCCTGGCTCCGCTCTACCTGCTCCTGTTTATAGGACTTGTGGTTTTCGGGGAGTGGTTCTTAATTCGACAGGAACTTCTCATGACCGCGAAAGAAGGCGCACTTCTCTATAGCAGCGGTCGCCTCGAGAAGCCGGTGGTCCTGCGCCTGATGCGTCGCCGGCTCGAGCGCGGACATCCTACCCTTCCCTTAGACACCGTCGATATTCGCATTGAGCGCGCACGGGGGTTTACCGCCCGCGTCCTTGAGCTCGATAAAGTGACGGTGACCTATCATCCGCGCCCTTTGCTTTTACGGTATTTCAGCGATCCCCTGGAGGAATCATGCGTGATCAAACATGCCCCACCGTATCGACTGTTCGTCTGGCCACTTACGTTCGGTCCGCCCGTGAAATGGTAAATCGTCTGCCCATATTGGGGCGTCGCCTCTTGCTCGCAACAGCGCTGGGCATTGCTGGAGGACTTCTGTGCTTTGTTTTTGCGGGGCACGAAGACACAGACACCACAGACCGAATTCCGGTTCTGATTACGAATGGCTATATACCGCCATCAGCACCTATTAAACCCAGCGATGTGAAAGTGGTCTTGGTCCCCAAATCCTATGTCCCACCCGGAACGTTTTATAGTGTGCGCGAACTGGCGAACGATCGTGAGCAACTGCTCTACAGCGCGGCGATCGCAATTCCTCAGGGACAGCCTCTGACACGTAGTCTTCTCCTCGAATCGGCTAAAAGTCAGGGGGTCACCCACCTTCTTTCACCCGGACACGTAGCGCTGTCGGTGGGGCTCGATGCCGTCCATGGCGTCGGAAGCTGGTTGCAGCCCGGCGATGTGATCGCGCTTTACCAGGGAGCTCCGAACCACCGGCTTCTTTTTTCCAATCTCGCGGTTCTGGCGGTAAACAAACATCGCCTGGGGATGACCGATCCGATCAAAAATGAGGAGCGGTCGCTTCTCGAAGACCCCACACAGGACTCGGGAAGTGTGGTGACGCTTCGTGTCAATCCGGTCCAGGCCGGTGTCATTATTCAGGCGCGCGACCAAGGGACACTCACAGCCGTACTTCGCGCCCCGGGGGATGGGGATTTATGAATCGGTGTCTCACGCTCTGGCGGACTGGACCAGACAATGAAGGGACCATCAACGATTTGGCTTCGGCGTTAGCCAAAGAGGCGGGGCCTGTCGCTTGGATTCAGCTAGCCGATTCCAGCGAATCGGCCATGGAGCCCTCAACCCTGGGCCGTTTTCAATCCGCATCGCCTGTTTTATTTAAAAACTATCTTCTCCCACCCGGACAAACGATCGCGCGCATATCCCTTCAAATGGAAATGGTCCGCGCACACTGGAAAAATCTCATTTGCTTGCTTAGTAACGCATTCGCGTGGACCCTCGTGACGGGCCCCGCAGACTTTTCGGAAACAGGCCTAACAGTGCTTGATCACTCTGATCTCCTGCTTTGGTTAACAAAGCCAGGGGAGGAAACCGTCCTTCAAGAGGCCATGGCCCAACTCACAAGCCATCACTATCCGCTGGCTTTTTCGCGCCCATTACTGTTTCCATGGAACATGGAACGGATTGCGCAGGATTTACGGACGCTTCCTCTTATCAAACAGGCCCCCGCCTCACAGAAAACCATCGAAGATCTGAAACATCACGTGCAGCCGCACCTTCTAAAGCAGTTGGAAAGCGCAGGCCCCGCGGCCCCTTCTCTTTCTCCAGAGCTTGCACACCAAACCATCGCCGCCTGTTTAGCTCAGGACCCTTCGGCCGGGTCTTCCCGGCAAGAGCGTGAAATTGTCATGCACCGCGTACTCGATGACGTGCTGGGACTGGGTCCGCTACAGCCATTTTTAAACGATCGGGATGTCACCGAGGTCATGGTGAATGGCCCCGGGACGATCTTTGTCGAAAAGAAAGGAAAGATCGTGCCAACGTCAGCGCAGTTTTCTTCTGAACAACAGCTGCGCACGGCCATCGACCGAATTGTGGCACCGCTGGGCCGGCGCGTGGATGAAGGACAGCCCTTGTGTGATGCACGGTTGCCGGACGGCTCCCGCGTGAACATCGTTTTGCCGCCGCTCGCACTCAATGGCGCCAGTCTCACCATCCGAAAATTTCACGACCGGCCCATCCGAATGGCTGATCTTGTGGCCTGGGGATCGCTCAACACAGAGATGGCGGAGTATTTACAGCGCTGCGTTCAAAAGCGTAAGAACATCGTAGTCTCTGGCGGTACGGGCAGCGGAAAGACCACGCTGTTGAATGCGTTGTCTGGCCTTATTCCGGATGATGAGCGCATTGTGACCATTGAGGATGCGGCGGAATTGCGCCTGCAGAAACCGCACGTCGTCCGCCTGGAAAGCCGGCCTCCGAATGCAGAAGGAGAAGGGGCTATTTCCATTCGACGCCTGGTCATGAATGCGCTGCGCATGCGACCGGACCGTATCGTGGTAGGAGAATGCCGAGGCGGCGAAGCGCTGGATATGCTGCAAGCCATGAACACCGGTCACGACGGATCAATGACCACTCTGCATGCCAATTCCCCGCGCGACGCATTGTCCCGATTGGAAACCATGGTTCTGATGTCTGGCGCTGAACTGCCAATCAAAGCCATTCGTGAGCAACTTCGCGGGGCGGTGCATCTGATCATGCAACAGTCACGGATGCCCGATGGATCACGCAAGGTCACGTCCATTACTGAAGTCACTGGCATGGAAGGCGACGTGCTCACCCTGCACGAACGCTTCCGCTTTAATGAGCAAGATCCAAGCACCAAATTCCAAGCTCCAAACAAACACCAATGACTGAAACGACTAAACACCCCTTTGATCTTGAAGAACGAACGCTCGCATTTTCCAGAGCCGTCATTCAAATGACTAGAAAAGTGCCTTACGATCTTGTTGATCGCGAGATTATAAGCCAACTGGTTCGGTCGAGCTGTTCTATTGGAGCGAATTATCGAGAGGCCAATGATTCCCTAAGTAAGAAGGATTTTGTCCTTCGAGTAAAAATATCCAGAAAAGAAGCTAAAGAGACGACCTATTGGCTGCACCTATTATCTGGATCGAGTAAGGTCGACTCCAAAGAGATAGCGCGGCTCCAGCAAGAAGTTCTCGAGCTTCGCAAAATTCTTTCTTCCATAATTCAGAAAAGTTTATGAGTTTACGGGTTTGGTGTATTGGGTTTTTATTTGGATCTTGGGATTTGGTGTTTGGTGATTCGCGTTATGCGTGAAAAACAAAAGCGTTTGTTGGCTTCCCAGCTGCGGGTATCCTTGCAGATTCTGGCACATAGCTTACGCGCAGGACGGAGTCTTGCCCAGGCTGTCGAACGCGCCGCCGAGGAGTCCGACCCGCCTCTGGCGAACGAGTGGCAGCACATCCTGGATGCTATTGAAGTGGGTCAATCGCTTCCAGATGCGCTGAGCGCGCTGCCGCATCGGGTTCCTCTCCAGGAGATGCGCTGGTTTGTGACCTCCGTTCAGATCGCTCAAAGCACCGGGGGATCACTGGCTTCTATTCTGGACACGCTGGCACAGACCTTGCAGGAACGCGAAGCGCTGCGTGACCGGATTGGCGTTCTGACTGCGCAGGGCAAAGCGTCTGGGATTCTGTTATCGGTCTTGCCGTTTGCCTTGATGGGAGTCTTAAGTGTCATTGCTCCCGAAATGGTGATTCCGCTCTTCACCACTACGGCAGGCCGGTGGATGCTGCTGGGGGTTATTCTAGGCAACGCCATCGGCGGGATTTGTATTCATCACATAACGACCATCAAAACAGAATGACCCTGCTTGCCACCCTTCAGGATTGGGACCGCGCCGTGCGCTCTCGCAACAATACCCGCAAACAAAATGCGCGGATTGCCGCCGTTTTGCCGTCGGCGTTGGATATTATCGCGCTGGTCCTGCAAGCAGGCCTCGACTTTCAAGTAGCGCTGGACTACTACCTGCGTTATGCTCCAGCGGGTCCGCTCTATGACGAATGGCAACGCACCGCGCGCGACCTGCAGCTGGGGCGGTCGCGCCACCAGGCGCTTCGGGGCTTGCGAGAACGAACCTCCGAACCCGGGCTGCGCGAAACAGCGCGCATGCTCCTGCAAGGGATCGAACTAGGAACCAGTTTAGCGCCCGTTCTGCGCGAGCAAGCACGGGCACTGCGCGCGCATCAGGCCGCCCTGGCTGAAAAGAAAGCCGCCGTCGCACCTCTCAAACTGTTGATACCGCTTCTGCTGTTTATTTTTCCGACGATTTTTATCGTATTGCTGGGACCGCTGCTTCTGCGCGTGCGGCAGGGGGGTCCTTTATGAGCGGCCAGCGCTTAGGGGTGTGCTCTGTTCTCCTGGGAACTTTGGGATTTTGTGGGCTCTGGTTCCTGCAAGTCCCCTTTTTCCATCAGGCACTCGAGCAGGAGAAACTTCGGTCTGCGCAGCGGTTGCTGAGAGCCACCGCGCCGGTGGCAGTGGCGGCGATTCAGGGCAACGACGATATTCTTCTTCAACAGTTGGTCCAGGGCTTGTCGCACAGCACGGATGTTCTTATGGTCTGCATCGCAGACCGGAATGGAAAAATTGTGGCCCACTCCCTCCCTGGAAAATTAGGCCAACCCTTCAAAAAATCGGGAGACTGGATGACGCGCACGCTGGGGGAAAGCACGCCTCCTCTGGGAACCCTGGCGGTGTGGATGTCCTCAAAACACCTTCGACAGATGGAACACCGACAAACCCAACGACTTCTCTTCATCACGCTGTGGGGGCTTTTCGTAGGAGGCGGCCTTCTGACGCTGTGGGCACGCCAACGTCATCTGGATGACCAGCGCGCTCAGGAAAGTATTCATCAGCAAATGCAAACAAAGGATCTGCTCCGCCGCGCCGAAGCACAACTGCGCGTTAGTCAGGACCTCTATGCCCGCCATCTGGCGTCTGCTCTGGAACAAATCGAACGACCGCTGGTGCTGCTTAATGCCTCCCAGCGCATTGCCGCTCTGAACACGTCCGCGCAAGCGTGGCTGCATGAGACAGGGTCGCGTGGAGACCTGCGGGGGCGTCATGTCCTGGATATGGCGTTACTCGGGGACGCCTTTCCCGTGTTGGAAGCCTCGCTTCAACAACCGGGGCAGATATTTCCCGGTCCTTCCGAAAGCACGCAAGACTCCCTTCGATTTTTGACCCTTCGTGCATCGCCCGAAGAACCTCCGTTCACCTGGGTGTACCTGCCTGGCAAGTTGATATAATACCCCCATGAAGTGGACGCGTACCGTGGCCCTTACGGGCCTCTTTTATTTTGGGGTGATTGTCGCCAGTTTTGGCGAACCCCCGACCGATCCCCAGGCCCGCAAAACCTACGATCACGACAAGGAGTGGTTGAGCCACTTCCCCATGCAATTTATCGTGACCAACATCCGCGGACAGGGATTGCAATACGCGGAACGGCGTATCGCGGCCCTGGATTTGGTCCGTGAAAAGCGCGACCAGAGCGCCGTCCCCGAACTTCTGGGGGAACTCAAAAACAATAGCTTTCTAAGCGGAGAAATCTGCGATATTCTCGGCGAATGGAAAATTCATCAAGCGGTCAGCACCCTCCAGGACGTAGAAAAAGACACAAAACGCCCGAAAGATGTCCGAAAAAAAGCCCGTCAAGCGCTCGCTAAAATCGCCGGCAGCGCAAAACCCGGACCAGACCGTTTTTTCTATAATAACTCCAATGAAAAATAAAAAATTGTCATCTCATATGAAGCCCCCTGCCATTGTGCCTGCCAAAGGAAAACTTGGAATTCTTCTGCCCGGTATGGGTGCTGTAGCGACCACCTTTGTGGCCGGCACGCTCTCCGCGCGCAAAGGCCTGGCCAAACCTGTCGGCTCGATGACCCAAATGGGGACCATTCGCCTGGGCAAACGCACCGAACATCGCACGCCGCTCGTGAAAGATTTTGTTCCTCTGGCGGAGTTGAATGATCTCGTGTTTGGCGGCTGGGATATTTTTACCGACAACATGTATCAGGCCGCCGTGAAAGCAGGTGTTCTGGAAGCCGCACACCTGAACCCGATCCGCAGCGAGCTGGAAAAAATTAAGCCGATGGCTGCCGTTTTCGACACGGCCTATGTGTCCCGGATTTCCGGCCCGAACGTGAAAAAAGGCAAAACAAAAATGGATCTGGCCAAGCAGCTCATGGCCGACATCGCCCAGTTTAAAAAGAAAAATAACTGCGCCCGCCTCGTGATGGTCTGGTGCGGGTCGACGGAAAAATACCAGAAAGTCGCTGCCGTGCACCAAAGCGTGGCGGCGTTTGAAAAGGGTCTGGAAAACAATTCCCCGGATATTTCGCCCAGCCAGATCTACGCCTACGCCTCGATTAAGATGGGTGCGCCCTATGCGAACGGTGCGCCCAATTTGTCGGTGGACATTCCGGCCATCCTGGAGCTCTCCCTGAAAGAAGGGGTGGCTATCTGCGGAAAAGATTTTAAAACCGGTCAGACTTTCATGAAAACCGTACTCGCCCCTGCGTTTAAAGCGCGCCTTCTGGGATTAAACGGATGGTTCTCTGCCAACATTCTGGGGAACCGCGACGGCGAAGTCCTGGACGATCCGGAGGCGTTTAAGACCAAAGAAGAATCCAAGCTCTCGGTGCTGGAATACATTCTTCAGCCCGATCTCTATCCCGATCTGTATGGCAACTACGACCACCGCGTGCGTATTAACTATTACCCGCCGCGCGGCGATAATAAGGAAGGTTGGGACAATATCGACATCTTCGGCTGGATGGGCTATCCCATGCAGATTAAAGTGAACTTCCTCTGCCGTGACTCCATTCTGGCGGCGCCGATTGTTCTGGATCTGGCGATCTTCCTCGACCTGGCACAGCGCTGCAATATGTCCGGGATTCAGGAATGGCTTTCGTTCTACTTCAAGAGTCCGATGGCAGCCCCGGGACTGTATCCCGAACACGATTTGTTCATCCAGCTCATGAAGCTGAAGAACACGTTACGCTGGCTGCGCCATGAAGAACTCATTACCCACCTGGGTATCGAATACTACGACTAACGTCCTCCGAACGACACTGTCGCTGGCCATTGCTGCAGGGGTCTCCTTCAACAATCCGGTATACGCGGCCGCGTCTTCTGCTTCCTCATCGCCCTATAGTGTTTCTTCATCGACCTCGACGGTCAAGCGCCGTCTGACACCGCGCCACAAGTTACGCGCCATCCGCAAAAAAGCCACCCGTATCATTGAAAAGTACGGGACGCCCAATCCCAACGTGCATGCACCGTCCCCGTCGCCCATGCCTACGCCACCACCCACTGTTCCGAAAGTAGAAAAACCCGTGCCGCCGCCGGCGTACGCCAAACCACTTCCCTTGAGCGAACGATTCCTTCGGGGTGCGGCCAAAGTCATGACCACGAGCTGGAACGGCAACATTTTTGTCTGGCTGCCAGCGATTTCGACCGACCCGAACGCCGGCCCAACCTACGGGATTTTACCGGTCCTGGTGCTGTCCGACCCGGCATCGCACCATATTCGTCACCTTCTCGCTCCTTCCTATACGTACAACTCTCTCTTTGGACAAACCGGGACGGGCCGCTACTATTTCTACCCTACCGACTCGAGCCAGTTGTTCTTAACGGGCAGTGTTTCGGAACATGTGAACAAAGAAATCAAAGGCCGTTTTGTGGATTCTGAATTTTTGGGAGGACGCGCGTTCATTTTTGGAGAAGGCCAGCGTACGACCGATGGATCGATGCGCTTTTTCGGGATCGGGCCATCGTCTCGCTCTAGCGATGAGGCCGGTTACACCATGACGCAAACCGCAGCGCGATTTGCCATGGGGGTTAACTTTCTTCACAACTGGCGCGCTTCCGCTGGCGCGCGCTACCGCCGTGTCGAAATTGGCGACAACATTGTCCCCAACATCTCCGACTTGCGGACACGCTATCCGGGACTGACCGGTATCGCCGCGCAAAACACCGTGGCCGGGGAGGCGCGGATTCTCTGGGACACGCGCGATTATCCGGTCACACCCACCAAGGGCAGCTCAGGGGAATTCTTTCTGGAAAAGACAAATAGTGCGCTGGGAAGTGATTCCGATTTCTTTCGCTACGGCGGGGAAGGCAAACGCTTTTTCCCATGGAGCCATCCGGATCATGTCACGGTCATTCATGGCCTCTTCGAACGTGTGGACGCGCATCAAATTCCGTTCTATGAACTGCCCAGCTTAGGGGGTCGGGAAACATTGCGGGCGTATGGGGATGGCCGTATGGCCGACAACAGCCGACTCCTGTTTAACATAGAGCATCGTATTACACTGACATCGCTTTCGATGATGGGGGTTCAGACCAAATTTGAAGTGGCGCCGTTCTTTGACGTAGGGGCAGTGTCATCCAAATTTTCAGTCGTGCGTCGGAGAGATTTTCGAACGGTTTATGGTGCAGCGTTTCGCGCCGTGGTGACGCCGAATGTAGTAGGAGCCGTAGATGTGGGGATTGGAAAAGACGGGCCAGGCGTATTTGTGGGGATTAACTATCCGTTTTAGAGGTTAGATACCGCTACAGTTATAACACAGACACTGGCAATTTAACGTGCCTTGATTGCCGCCGCCACAGCCAGGGCAGGGCACACAAATCGGATTTGCCTGTCCAAGAGCATCGCACGGACAGCATTGCTCATCATTACTGCATGCAATGCCACACGTATAGGCACTACTGCTGGAAGAACTGCCGCCACTCGAGCTTGACCCGCCGCTACTGGAAGAACTGGAATCACATCCACATGCTGGTAACGAACCATTCGCATGACACGTCCCCGTGCAGCACGTGAATCCCACGGGACAATCGGATGTTCGTGTGCAGTAGTTGCCTTGCGAAGAGTTGGAGGAAAAAGAAGAAGCACCACTGGAATTAGAGCTGGAAGAGGATGCAGCACAACGGCCGCTGCCATCACAAAATCCCTGATAACAGCAATTGCTGTAACAGTCGCTGTTCGATAAACAGGCGACTCCCGCACAACATCCGTCATGTCCTGTCCCAATCCCACAGCTTGCCCCACAACACGTTGGGTCGTTATTACAACTCACATCGCACGGATCACAGGGCGGGATCGCCCATGCTGTGGGAGTATAAAAAAGAAGCGCCGCAAACAAGGCGGAAGACCCTGTCACGAGGCGCCAAGCAGATGCTGTCATATTTTTGTTGACGTTCATCATAACGATACGCACCGAGTTTACCTCAATAAAGGCTTTATTGCAATGAGTCGCTAGACTCCTTTTTGCAATGTAAAATATTCTCTGTGAAACAGTTCAAATTAGCGGCTTTTATCTCAATTATGGGTCTTTTGGGCCTTTGTGTAAGGGCTGGATTCGCGGAAGATGCCTGGACACGCATCACGCGCACCCGGGAATTACGCTGGGGAGCCGATGCGACGGGCGGGGCACCGTATGTGTTTCCCGATGCGGCCAATCCGTCCCGCTTGATCGGATTTGAAATCGATATCATTGAAGCCCTGGCGCGGCAACTGCATGTGAAACCCGTGCTCGTGCAGGTGCAGTGGGATCAAATTGTGCCAGCCCTTCAGCGCGGGGATTTTGATATGGCCTTTAACGGCCTGGAAGTAACCCCAGACCGCCAAGCCATTATTTCCTTTTCTCATCCCTATTACCTCTTTTCCCAGCAAATCACTGTACGCCACGGTGATCGGCGGTTTTCCAAATTTGAAGATTTGCGCGGGCACCGCGTGGGGACATTGTCCGCCACGCTCGCCCAAAAAATGATCGCTGCGGATCCAAAAATCATCGATGTACCGTATCCCTCTCCGGTCGAAACCTATAAAGATCTCGAAATCGGCCGCACCGATGCCGTGCTTCTGGACGTGCCCATTGCCGCCTGGTATGCGGGTCCCAACCCAAAGCTGGAAAACGTGGGGAATCCGATCGGGCTCGGCCAATACGCCGGAGGCATTCGTAAAGACTCTCCGGAACTTTTGAAACACATGAACGAAGCGTTAGGGGCCATCTTGCGTTCTGGCGAGCTACGCAAAATTTATGAGAAGTGGCACATGTGGGACGAGAACCAGCTGACGTTGTCATCCCCCGCGGGTTCTAGCGGGGAATCCATGGATCCCCGACTACACCATTCGGGGATGACAGTCTCCCTTAAGTACCTACCCCTACTTTTCAAAGGTGCGGCGACGACTGTCGTGCTTTCGTTTTGTTCCATGGTGCTGGCCGTGCTGCTCGGGTTCGGGTTGTGTCTGGGGAAGATGTATGGATCCCGAGGTGTGAAAATGGGGTGCAGCGCGTACGTCGAAATCATCCGCGGGACGCCGCTACTCATCCAGCTCTATCTCCTTTATTATGGACTCCCCAATCTAGGGATTCAGCTCAATGCGTTTGCCGCCGCGGTGTTAGGGATGGGAATGAACTACGCGGCCTATGAAGCAGAGATTTACCGTGCAGGGCTCCTGGCTGTGGCCAAGGGACAGCATGAAGCCGCGCGATCGCTCGGCATGACGGGGGCACAAACGCTGTGGTATATCGTTCTCCCCCAAGCCACCCGTACGATCTTACCGCCCAGCACGAACGACTTTATCGCTCTCTTTAAGGATACGTCGCTCGTTTCGATTATTACGGTGACGGAACTAACGCGTGCGTACAACCTCGCTGCTACAACGTCGTACCGATTTTTGGAGCTGGGTCTTATGACGGCCCTGCTTTATTTTGTGATGAGTTATCCGCTGGCGCTCTGGTCGCGCCGCCTGGAGAAACAACGCCATGTCTCTGTGCATTGACGTTCAAAACCTAACAAAGACGTACGGGGACCATGTGGTCATCCAAGATCTTTCGCTTACCATTCAGGAGCGTGAGATTGTGATCTTTCAGGGGTCCTCCGGCATCGGAAAAAGCACGTTCCTGCGTTGCCTGACGTATCTTGAGCCGTTCCAGGGCGGGCATGTGCGCGTGGGAACCCTCGACCTGCATGCCGGCATGAATGAGCGGCATCATCATCAGACGATTCGCGCCGTGCGCGAGCAACTCGGTTTTGTATTTCAATTTTTTAATCTCTTCCCGCATCTGACGGTGATGCAGAATCTGATGATCGGGCCAATGAAAGTATTGGGGAAATCGGAAGAAGAGGCGCGCAGCACCGCACAGCAGTATCTAAAACGAGTCGGTCTCGAAGCCAAAGCCAACCGTTACCCACAGGCCCTTTCCGGGGGACAACAACAACGGGTGGGTATCGCGCGCGCTCTGGCGATGCACCCCAAAGCCATTCTCTTTGATGAACCGACCTCGAGTCTCGACCCGGAAATGAAAGCCGAAATCGTCAGCGTGATCGAAGACTTTGCCAAAGAGAAGCTGACCCTGCTGATTGTGACGCACGAACCCGCCTTTGCCGAACGCATCGCCACGCGCGTCGTAACGTTGGGTCCCCGCTGTAAAATCCTCTCGGATAAATCGTTATAAGGGTTGTTGTTTTCGGAAGTACAGATAGAAGGGAACGCCCACGCTGACAATGCCGAGCCCGGCCAGCGCTGCCATCGGCGCTGAGATCAGTTCACTCACCACAATCCAGGCAATCATGATCGCAAAGCACGCCGGCAAGACCGGGTAGCCCCAGGCTTTGTACGGCCGCGGCATGTCCGGTTTTGTTTTACGAAGGACGAAGATGGCACTCACGGTGAGCGTGTTCATGCAGAGGCTCGGTACGGTCACGTAATCTAGCAATTTGTCGAAGCCGTTGCGATCGAGGTGGCCCCAGAGCACGAGGATCGAGGCCCACACCACTTCGAGTATGATTGCATGCGCCGGGGTTTGGAACTTCTCATGCACTTTGCCAAACGAAGGGAAGAAGTAACCGTCTTTGGCCATCGCAAACGGAATGCGCGGCGCGGTAAGCAGTGTGGCATTGATGCATCCCACGATCGACATGGCGATCATCGCGCTGATGATACGGCCTGCCGATTCACTAAAGAGTACCTTGGAAGCGGTAGATGCCATCGCAATTTCGCCCTTCATCGCATCGACCGGTAGCGCGTAGACATAGAGGGCATTCAAGAGAAGGTAGATGGATGCCGTAACCAAAACTCCTGAAATGAGCGAGAGCGGAATAATGCGCGAGGGGTTTTCCACTTCACTACCGACATAGACGGTCGCGTTCCAGCCGCTGTAGGTATACATCACGGGAATGAGTGCGGTCGCCAGAGCCGTCGGGAGAAACACCGCCGTTGTCGGACTGGCGTGAAAGTGCGAGAAGTTGCCTTTCCCCCACATCATTCCCGCGCCGACCAGCGCGAGCGCCGAAAGGATTTTCAAAAAAGTGATGACATCCAGTGTGCTTGCCCCCACCTTCACGCCCGCATAGTTCAGTCCACCGAAAAGAAGGATAAGCCCCCACGATACGGCGATCGCGGCCGTAGGGTCCGTGATCCCTGCATACTTCGTAAATCCAATGGCCAAAACTGCCACGGTGCCCGCCTGTGTAATAAACGCAGCCGTCCATCCATAAAGAAAACCCCACAACGGCCCGTAGGCTTCACGCAAAAATACGTAATTGCCCCCGGCTTGCGGATAGGCCGCACCGAGTTCCGCATAGGACAAGGCGCCGCACATCGCTAAGAACATCCCGAGAATCCACGCGAGGAATAGGAGAGGAGCGGAAGGGAGTTTAGAGGCGACCGACCCGGGAGTCGTGAATATACCGACACCAATCATGTTGCCCACGACCAGCATCGTGCAGGTAAAGAGTCCAAGAACGCGCTTTAGGTCTTTTGGTTGATCGCTCATTTAACGGAAACGTTACCTTTCGTTCACGTGTGCGTAACATTCAAAGCGTACCCTTATATCAGGAGAACCCAATGAACCTCTTCGCACTCGCAGGACTCATGGTCGGATTCACGCTCGTCATTCAGGGCTTCCTGATGGCGCGTCCGACAGCTCGCTAATAGCCTAACACATATTTTGCGTTTTTGGCGCATTGCCCAAAAACGTTTAAGGACGACCGTAATTTAGACGGCCGTCCTTTTTTATTACTTTTGATTGATTTATAGAGTCGTTTACGACATTTTTAGGCATGAAAAAACCCGGCTTTCGCCGAGCTTCAAAAGGAGTGGGTTTCTTTTTTTGAGTGACATTCAAAGTATAACAAACGTTTGTTCAAAAGTCAATGCTTTTTTTGCTCTACAAATGAATACGTTTATTATCAACGCTTTTAAATGAAAAAAGTCGCCGGGAAGAAGTTTAGGGCTTGATTTGGAGGAGGGCCTGGAGGCCTGAATGATGGCTGGAACTGGTCTGCAATTCAACAGAAACTGTGGTTTGGGTTGAAAATTCAATGCGAATTCGATGTCTATGGGGGTCTGTCAGCTCACCCAGGAGTTCGGCCTGGAGGTGCGGCCGCTCGCCTGGGGGAATGTCCAGCAAGAGGACCTGCGCCTTTTGAAACACCATATGTTCATCACGTGTGAGCCGGATCAGTTCGCTGATCCAGACCTCTAAAAGATCCTTGGGGGTGTCTGCATCGAGCGCGATCTTTTCGCGCAGCGTAGCGCCAATAGCGTCTTCGCTGATGCTTTTAAAGAGCTGATCGGCAGCGTCTTCAAAAAGGGTTTTGGGAGTTATGCCTGCGGCGTGCAATATCATTGCAAAGCTCCAATAACCAAATTCCAAGATTCAAATAAAATCCCAAGACCTAAAATAACACTTTTTTGTTTAGTGATTGATATTTGTTTGGAACTTGGGATTTGGTGCTTGGTTATTTCTTTAAAGGAAGTTCTTCCTGCTTATCGTCTTCTTCTTCCTTGGCGATGGGGGCAATGGCCGCAAGCTTGTCATCAGATTCCTGGCGAAGCAAGCGGACGCCCTGGACATTGCGTCCGATGAGGGAAACATCTTTGGCAGCCAGTCGGATCGACATCCCCTTGGCCGTCATGAGCATGATATCGTCGCCGTCGTTGGCCTTACGAATGCCGACGACGTTGCCGTTGCGGTCGGTCGTCTTCATATTGATAACGCCGTGGCCGCCGCGTGACTGCAGGCGATATTCATCGACTTTGGTACGTTTACCGAATCCGTTTTCGGTCGCCGTTAAGAAAATATCTTTCGCGCCAACGGTTTCCATGCCGACCACGATATCGTCTTTCTCCAAGCGAATGCCGCGAACGCCCATGCCGGCGCGACCGATGGGGCGGATTTCTTCTTCTTCGAAACGAATGGCAATGCCGCCTCGGGTTCCGATAATGATCTGCTGCTTGCCATCGGTATGCTTGACCGCAATCAGGTTATCGCCGTCGTCAAGCTTAATGGCAATGATGCCGCCGCGTCGCGGGTTGGCAAACTCGGCCAGGGGCGTTTTCTTTACCGTGCCTTGTGCGGTACACATCGTCAAATTGGTTTCCTTGCCTTTGGCTTCTTCGAAGGTCTTAATAGGAATGGCCGCGGTAATCTTTTCATCCTGGGCAGACATCTGGACGAAGTTCACGATCGCCTTGCCCTTGGCGGTACGGCCCGCTTCGGGAATTTCGAACACACGGATCCAGTAGACGCGCCCTTTGTTCGTAAAGAGAAGAAGATGCGAGTGCGTGCTGGTAACAAAGAGTTCAGACACAAAATCTTCTTCGCGGGTCGTCATGCCGGTGACGCCCTTGCCGCCGCGTTTCTGGGCACGATACGCAGTCACGGGTAAGCGTTTAATGTAGCCGGCATTGGAAATGGTCACTACCACTTCTTCTTCCTGAACTAAATCTTCGATCTCAAGATCCTGCGCAGCAGCAGCGATTTTCGTGCGGCGTTCGTCACCATACTTTTCTTTTAATTCCTTGAGCTCATCGCCAATAATGGCCAACACTTTGCGCGCATCAGCCAGGATGCCTTTTAAACGGGCGATGGTCTTGAGCAGCTCCTCGTATTCATCTTCAATCTTTTTGCGCTCCAGGCCGGTGAGCTGTTGCAGGCGCATGTCCAGGATCGCTTGTGCCTGAATGCGCGACAATTTGAAATTCTCCATCAACTTCACGCGCGCGGTATCCGTGTCTTTCGATTCGCGAATGGTCTTGATAATGCGGTCCAGATTATCGAGTGCAATCTTTAAGCCTTCGAGGATGTGAGCGCGGGCTTCGGCGCGGGCGAGTTCGTATTTGGTGCGACGGATAACGACTTCGCGGCGATGACCCACATAATGGCGGATAAATTCGCGCACCGGCATGACCTTCGGCTTGCCGCCGACCAACGCCAGCATGATGACGCCAAAAGAGGTTTCCAGCTGGGTGTGTTTGAAAAGCTGATTGAGAACGATCTGGGCATTGCCTTCGCGCTTAAGCTCGATGACCATGCGGATGCCATCGCGGTCGGATTCATCACGTAAGTCGGAGATGCCTTCGATTTTCTTATCTCGGACGAGATCGGCAATCGTTTCCAAAAGCGTCGCTTTATTGACCTGATACGGCAGCTCGGTCACGATAATCGCCTGCTTGCCACCGCGGATGTCTTCGATATCGACTTTCGCGCGCGTCGTGATCGATCCGCGACCGGTTTCAAAATAATCTTTGATGCCCTGGCGACCCATGATAATGCCGGCGGTTGGGAAGTCGGGGCCTTTAATATGTTTCTGAAGATCCGCGGTGGTGATTTCCGGATTGTCCAGGAAAGCAATGACCGCGTCGCACACTTCGCTTAAGTTGTGCGGGGGGATGTTCGTCGCCATACCCACGGCAATACCGGATGACCCGTTGACCAGGAGGTTCGGCAGCTTGGCCGGCAGGATCAGCGGTTCGGTCAGAGAGCCGTCGTAGTTGGGACCAAAGTCGACGGTATTTTTATCGATATCCCCCAGCACTTCCTCGGCAATGGCGCCAAGTCGGGCTTCGGTGTATCGCATGGCAGCCGGGGGATCACCATCCACCGAGCCGAAGTTCCCTTGGCCGTCCACGAGCGGATAACGAAGCGAAAATTCCTGAACCATGCGGACCATCGCGTCATACACCGCGGTGTCGCCATGGGGGTGATATTTACCGAGAACGTCTCCGACCACGCGGGCGCTCTTCTTATAAGCCGAACGGTGGGTCAGTCCCATCTCGCGCATCGCGTAGAGAATACGGCGGTGCACGGGCTTGAAGCCGTCGCGCACGTCTGGCAGCGCGCGCCCCACGATCACGCTCATCGCGTAATCGATGTACGACGTTTTCATTTCGTCCTCGATGTTCCGAGGAAGAATACGGTCGTTGGGTTGGTCGATGGTGGTTTGATCAGCCATTAGATATCGAGGTTCTTCACTTCCAGGGCGTGCGATTCAATGAAGAGCCGGCGCGGCTCCACTTTGTCGCCCATGAGCGTGTTAAAAATTTGATCGGCCTGCACCGCGTCATCGAGCTTCACCTGAAGGAGTCGGCGGGACTTCGGATCCATGGTCGTTTCCCAGAGCTGGGACGGGTTCATTTCACCCAGACCTTTGTAGCGCTGAATCATCGCGCCCTTACGGCCAAAATCTTTGATGGCTGAAAGAAGTTCCTGCACATCAAGAAGATCTTTTTCGTCGCCGTGCGCTTTCACGCGGTAGATCGCTTTGCGTTCATCATCCGCCTTGGATTCGACGGGCGCGGCCACTTCAAACCCGGCTTTGGTCAATTTATCGACCAACTGATCGATCTTGGGAAGCTCCCAGAGGTCTTTGACGTCATCCCCGAGTTCTTCTTCCACATCGCCCAGGCTAACCATTTCTTCGCCGGCCGCTTTGGCTTCTTTCTGAAATTTTTCTTTGCGCGCTTTCAGGTATTCGTCTTTAAATTTTTTCCATTCTTTTTCGGTGTAGATGTATTTAACACCGTCGTCTTCCTGGACCCGATAGAGCGGCATCTTCTCTTTGGCTTTAAAATCAAAATAGTCTTTCATCGACAGGTTTTTGCGGGAGAGTTTGCGCAGAAGGCCTTCAAGCTCCGTGAGCCATTTGAGGGCCTGCTTAATCTGCGCGT
>CAZDML010000016.1:0-24717 GCA_964506645.1 uncultured Elusimicrobia bacterium
GTTTGGCGGCTAGATCGACCGTATGTGAAATAATTTGACCGGATTTCATGGCATCGGTTTCCATGACGTCCCCGGTATGCACACCCACGCGTATTTCAAACGCTTGTCCCAGGCGGTTTTGTCGTTTGTTGAACGTGGGAATTTCTTCGAGAATGTCGTGCGTGGCCTGGAGAGCGTCTTCCGGTTTTTCAAACCGACACATCATGCCATCTCCAGATATGGTCATGACATTGCCATGGCACATATAGGCGCACTGGCTGACCAGCTTGTGATAAGACAAAAAAGTGTAGATAATGTCTTGCTGGTTCTGGCCGGATTTGAGCGCTGTGGATCCGACTACATCGATCGATAAAAAGGTCGATGTTTTCGCGGATAATTTGAGATAGACGGGGGCGTTTTGAGCATCATCCATAGCCGTATAGATATAGCGATCTAATCCACTAATTTCAATGGGTAATCTCCTCATCGGCCACTACGGGAAACCGCCAGAAGCTCATTCCCAGACGATTACGCTTGTGGAATGCAACCAGCGCCTTGGGATGAAGCCTTCCGATTTTGTTTCTGCGGAACCGCCGGATTTCTTCCGCAAAGCGCACGGAGCGACTGGGCGCTATCTTGTTTTCGAACTTAAAGCCGATGAAATCGGTACGAATGCAGCCTGGAAGCCGGGCTACTATCTGCTTCCTTTGGATGCGAAAGACGTGCTTCAAACTTTTGACCGTGGCAGCTTTGGAAAAGACAAAGGCGAGCCCAAGGCGGTTGAGCTGGAGTCCTTGGATACACCGCCTCCGCAAGATGTGATGGAGCGGGCCCAAAAATGGGCCCATGATTCTCAGCCGCTATTTTTTGAATGTAAGTGTCCTTCTCTCATGCTCCGTCTGGATCCTCCCTGGGGGCTGCGCCGCCGCTGGCGCGCTCGCTTGAGTTGTGCCAAACGCTGTCAGCCCGTACTGAAAACGCCCGTGTAATGCGCTGGCTCAAGCCGCTCCTTTTCGCCAACTTCCTGTTTTTTTCGACGGGGTATCTGTTTCTGAATCAGCCAGGCAATGCTCCGGACGAACCGGGCCATGTCTCCTATATCCGTTACTGGGCAGCCACGGGGCAGCTGCCAGAATTTGAGCGATCCGATTATTGGCCGCGCTACCTTGCCCATCATCCTCCGCTTTACTACGCCATAGGCCGTGTCCTGATGCCCTTCCTCCAAACCCAGTCCATTCCGATACAGTATCGTATCCTGCGCAGCATCGGACTGCTCTGCCATCTGTTGATGCTTTGGG
Source organism: uncultured Elusimicrobia bacterium (assembly GCA_964506645.1). GTDB lineage: Bacteria > Elusimicrobiota > Elusimicrobia > 2-01-FULL-59-12 > 2-01-FULL-59-12 > CAZDML01. Next base: position 1,278 of record CAZDML010000016.1, read on the forward strand.
TACTGTTGAAGATTGCCGAGCTTGTCTTTGACCAGGAGGATTCTCTGGTTCTTGGCACGCTGGCCTGCGCAGCGCTTAATCCCATGGTCAGTTTTATCGGGGCGAGCATTTCCAACGATCCGATGAACAATCTTTGGATGGCGCTCGTGGTCTGGCTGGCCCTACGCCTGGAAGACCAGCCGGAGGAACGTTCCACCGTTTTGGGACTGGGTTTGGTCATCGGACTGGCGTGCAGTACCAAAATGACAGCGGTGATTCCGTGTGCCGCCGTGGTGACTTATCTTGGAGTGCGCAAACGTCTGTCTTTGAAGGGGTTGGCCTTAACGATCGGGATGTTTGTTCTCATCGCTGGGCAGACGTTCTGGCGTAACCAGCGTTTGTTGGGAGATCCCTTGGGCATCACGGCCATTCATCGGATGGAGCCGGTTGGACGCGGCTGGGCGGGACTTGGAACATATGTGCTCAATGCATTTCAAAGTTTTTGGGCTGTCACGGGCTGGATGTCGACCCGTGTCGGGGATGGGTATTATTTGGCACTCTGGGCCTTCGTGCTGGTGGCCGTCATGGGGTTGTTCAAAATAACGTCATCTGACGAAACGCCTTCCTTTAAACACGGCCCGTTTCTGATGTTTGTGGGGGGAATTTGTCTATTGCAGGGACTGGCGCATGGGCTGTCAACGATGCAGACGCAGGGACGATACTTATTTGCGGGGCTGGGGGCGCTGATGCCGCTCCTTTTTGCCGGGTTTTATGAAGCGGTGAAAGACATTCCAGCCAAATGGCGGCCTGCTTTTTGGGTCATTTTAGCCCTCGCGTCCATGGGTCTGCAGTGGCAGGCCCTGGCCCGAACGGCGCGTTCTTTTCACGTTATTCCTGGGGTCTATGACTACAAGATCTGAAGTAGGAAAATGTTATAATTTCGTCAGATTTAGAGGCTTTTTGGCGGGGTAGCTCAGCTGGTTAGAGCGGCAGCTTCATAAGCTGTAGGTCGCCGGTTCGATCCCGGCCCCCGCTACCAATTTTCTCCTCCACTTACTTATGTTAACCCTTTGGCCGCAACAGGCCGGTTGTCTCATTATTGGTCACCGTGGGGCCATGGGGTATGCTCCCGAAAATACCCTGATGTCCTTTGAAGAAGGCATTCGCCGCGGGGCGGATCTGCTGGAATTGGACGTGCAGCTGTCCAAGGACGGCGAAGTCGTGGTCATGCATGACACCACGGTCGATCGTACGACCAATGGCGAAGGCGCGGTCCGCGATTTGCCTTGGCGTAAGATGAAAACGCTTGATGCCGGCGGCTGGTACAACCCCGAGTTTGCCGAAGAACGCATCCCGCATTTGTCCGATGTCATTGAGTGTTTTCGTACCCGTAAAACCGCACGGCGTCACCCCGTTAATCTGGTTGTGGAACTCAAAACCGTCAAAGGCTCTGGCGGGTCGCTGGCCGATGCCACGGTGGCACTGCTGCAGAAAGAACATTTTCTGGAGCGCGTGATTGTGATTTCCTTTGATGCTGTGGCACTGCAGGAAGTGCGTGCGGCGCACAAGACGTTGCCGATTGGGCTGTTGTATTCCGAGGGTGCGGATGAAGCGCGGATTGAACAGGCCAAGGCCATGGACGCGCATGCGCTCTTCCCACGCAAGACGTGTGTGACAGCCAAAGGGGTTGCCGCGGCCCACAAAGCGGGGCTCGCGCTGGGCACGTGGACAGCCAATACCAAAAATGAAATGAAGCGCCTCATGACCTGCGGGACGGACGCCATTGCGACCAATTTCCCAGACCGTCTGCGTTCGCTTTTAGGATAGGAGAGATATGCTGAGAGCCGTCATTTTCGATATGGATGGTGTGATTTGCGACAGTGAGCCGCTGCACATGCGCGCGTTCCAGAAAGTGCTCAGCGAAGAAGGCATTTCACTGCTGGATCAGGACTATTACGACAAGTACCTGGCGTTTGATGACCGGGGCTGTTTTCAGGCGGCTTTTAAAGAGAAAGGCCGAACGATGGAACCGGAAAAGCTGAGCAAACTGCTCGAGCGCAAAGCCCGCTACTTTGATCAGGAAATGAAAGAGCATGTTGTTATTTATCCGGGAGTCGATGCCTTTGTTAAAAAAGTCAGCGACCGCTATCCGGTGGCTCTGGCCTCCGGCGCTCGCCGTCTCGAAATTGAGTTTGTGCTCAAGAAAGCCAAGATCCGCGGATTGTTTACGTCCGTGGTCAGCGCGGACGACGTAGAAAAGGGAAAGCCGGATCCGGAGTCGTTTCAGAAAGCGTTAAAGGCCTAAACGATTTCCGACTGGATGGAACGCCGGAGATTAAACCCTCCGAAGTGGTTGTTATCGAAGATTCGCGTCACGGTTTAAATGCAGCCAGAGCGGCAGGCATGAAAGGACTTGGCGTCACCACCTCTTACAAAGCTGAAGAGCTCAAACCCCATGCCGATGAGGTCGTGGATAGTTTGGGCCGACTGCCGGTCGAACATCTGGAAAAACTCTTTTTATGACGTCCACGCTTACGCGGCCACAGCTGCCTCCAGAAATCGCCAAGCCTCTTGAACGCCGATGGTCGGAACAAGAGGCTTTCGCCTTTTGTTCGGCGCTGACCAAAAGCCACTACGAAAATTTTCCTGTAGGCTCGGTGCTCATGCCAGCGGCCGTTCAGCCGGCCGTGCACAGTCTCTATGCGTTTATGCGCACCGCAGACGATTTCTCCGATGAGAACCGTGTGCCCGGCGACGAAGCAGAACGTATGGCGTATCTCACTGTCTGGGACGAGATGCTGACAGCGTGTGTGAAGGGCGAGGCGCAGCATCCCATTTTCGTAGCCCTTAAGGTTACACTCGATAAATATCAGCTTCCGGTACAGTGGCTCCGTGACTTGCTGGCGGCCTTCAAGATGGATGTGACCATCCGTCGTTATAAAACGTATGCCGAGGTTCTCAACTACTGCACCTACTCGGCGAACCCGGTGGGCCGGCTAATTTTGACGTTGTGGGGCTACCGTCAAGAGGATCTTTATACGTTGTCGGACCATATTTGTACGGGGCTGCAGCTGGCCAACCATTGGCAGGATGTGGCCGTCGATATGAAAAAGGATCGTATCTATTTGCCGCAGGATGACATGAAGCGCTTCGGTGTCAGCGAAGACGACCTCGCCAACGCCCGCTGTACGCCCGCTTTCCAGAAGCTGCTGGCCTACGAAGTGGGCCAAGCGCGCACCCTCTTTGAAGCCGGAAAACCGCTGCCAGAACGTGTGCAGGGCCGTCTGCGCCTGGAACTTCGCCTGACCTGGCGAGGCGGCGTGACCATTCTCGAAAAGATTGAAGCGGCACACTATGACGTCCTGCATCGCCGGCCCATCGTGACGAAGGCCGACTGGGCCAAATTATTCGTGAAATCGGTATTTGCATGAGCGACCATTCTTACGTTCATAACGTGACGCGCCAGAGCGGAAGTAATTTTTACTTCTCGTTCTTTGCGCTGCCCAAGGATCAGCGTGAGGCGATCACGGCCGTATATGCCTTCTGCCGAGAAGTCGATGATGCGGTGGACGACCCGAACCAGAAAGATCCGCAGGGCGCCGTGGCCTGGTGGCGACAGGAAATTGCGCGGACGTACGACGGCAAGCCCACGATGCCGCTCACACAGTCGCTGGCGGATGCGATCGACAAATTCCAGCTGTCGCGCGCTTATTTCGACGGCATCTTAGACGGGGTGGCCATGGATCTCACGGTTCAGCGCTATGCCACGTACGATGACCTGCTCACGTACTGCTACCACGTGGCTGGTGAAGTGGGCCTCTTGTGCATGGAGATTTTTGGGTATCGTTCCGAACGCCTGAAGACCTATGCCGTGAAGATGGGGCTCGCGTTTCAGCTCACCAACATCCTGCGCGATATTCAAAGCGATGCCGCGCGCGGACGCATTTATCTGCCGTTGGAAGATTTGTCGCGCTTTGGCGTCAGCGAAGACGACCTGTTGAATAGCCGTATGACACCGGCTTTTAAACGGTTGATGACCTTTGAAGTGCGCCGGGCGAAGGATTTGTACCGCGAAGTTTCGCTCCTTCCTACCGTGGAGGAATTACCGGCGCTGAAAGCGTCAGAAATTATGAAAGCTATTTATGAAAATATTTTGAATCGTATTGAAGCGCGGGATTACAACGTCTGGGGCTCGCGCATCCGAGTCCCCGCGCTCACGAAGATTGCCCTGGCGCTGCACGCGTGGTGGCATTGCCGATGAAGCGCTCCGTGATCGTCATTGGCGGCGGCATGGCGGGGCTGTCTGCCGCAACGGCGTTAGCAGAGCACGGGTGTCAGGTGACGGTGCTCGAAGGCCGTCAGGTTCTTGGCGGTCGTGCGTATTCCTTTGTGGATCCCAAAACCGGAGACTCGGTCGATAACGGCCAGCATCTGTTCATGGGCTGTTATCACGAGACGATTCGATTTCTGAAGCGTATCGGGACGGTGGACCTGCTGAAGTTTCAGCACAATCTCACGATTGATTTTGTCGGTTCGGGTGGACGGTCTGCGCGGCTGCGCTGTTGGCCGCTGCCGGCGCCGTGGCATTTGTTGTCGGGGCTCCTGCGTTTATCAACCTTATCGTGGGGCGATCGCCTGCGCCTGGGCTACATGCATCAAGCGCTTCGAGAGTATCAGCACAACCCGCAGGCTCTGAATCACATGACAGTGACCGATTGGCTGCGTCAGTGGAAGCAATCCGACCGGGCGCGCCGGCACCTCTGGGACTTGATTACGATTGCCACGCTGAACGAAGATCCCAACCGTGCTATCGCAGGGCCGTTGGCCGAAGTTTTGTGCCGGGCCTTTTTTAGTGGTTTCCAAGAATCCCAAATCGGACTTTCCAGTATGGGACTCAGCGATTTGTATGTGAAAGCGGCCAAAGAGTTTGTGGAACGTCGGGATGGCGAGGTGCATGTGAAATCGCCCGTTGATCGGATTGAGATTGTGAATGGCAAGGCTGTCGGAGTTCGGCTGCGTGATGGCCGTGACATGAAGGCTGATTGGGTGATTTCGACCGTTCCGTCCCATCTCTTCGGAAAACTTCTGTCGAAAGAAGAACTCGCGAAGCATCCGGTATTCCAAAAAACAGCCGATCTTAAAGCCGCTCCGATTATTTCAATTCATCTCTGGTTTGACCGGGCCATCAGCAGCCGCAAGTTCGCCGGACTTCTCGATACGCATGTGCAGTGGTTCTTTAATAAGTCCAAAATTTATACCGATCCGCAAACACAGAAGGGCTATGTGTCGCTGGTGATTAGCGGAGCGCACACGTTTGTGGACTGGACGGACACCAGCATCCTGGCGATGACGCTGGAAGAATTGCGCCGGTTATTTCCAGACGCCCGTGAGGCGAACCTGCTGCGGTCCCTGGTGATCAAAGAGCATACGGCGACGCTGTCTCCCACGGTAGGCAGCGAAGAGCTACGCCCATCCCATGTCACACCGATCCCTCATTTATTGCTCGCAGGAGACTGGACCCAAACGGGCCTTCCAGCCACCATTGAGAGTGCCTGTGTCAGCGGTCATGCGTGTGCAGATATTGTGATGGGGTCCGGAGCTTCCGCTACGGCGGAGCCGAAGAAACGTGCCAAGAAGAAGGAGATCGTCCATGTCTGAGTCGAATATCTCATCGACACTCAAAGAAAAAAGGCTTTTTAAACCTTCCAAGGCGTTTCAGCGCACGGCACACATCCGCAGTTTAGCGGCGTATCGAGCGCTGTATCAGAAAGCGCATAAAAACCCGGAAAAGTTCTGGGCCGATCTAGCAAAGTCGACATTGACCTGGTGTAAACCGTGGAAGAAAGTGCTTAAGTGGGACGCGCCGTTTGCCCAGTGGTTTATCGGTGGGCAGACCAATGTTAGCGTGAACTGTGTGGACCGGCATCTCACGTCTTGGCGTCGCAACAAGGCCGCCATTGTCTGGGAGGGCGAGCCCGGCGATACGCGGACGCTGACCTATCAGGAACTCCATTTCGAAGTGTGCCGTTTTGCCAATGCTCTGAAGAAACTTGGGCTTCACAAAGGGGACCGGGTCGGGATTTACATGCCGATGGTGCCGGAAGCCGCAGTTGCCATGTTGGCCTGTACGCGTCTAGGTCTCACGCACAGTGTTGTCTTCGGAGGATTTTCGGCGCAGGCCCTGCGCGACCGGATGAATGATGCCGAGGCCAAAGCGGTCATTACGGCCGATGGCGGTTTTCGCCGCGGGGCGATTGTGCCGCTCAAAGTCAATGTCGATGAAGCGCTCAAGGACGCGCCCACGGTAAAAACAGTGGTGGTTCTCAAACGAACAGGACAACACGTCTCGATGCATACCGGACGTGATCATTGGTGGCACGAGGTTGTTGCGCCGGAGTCCGGCGTGTGTGAACCCGAATCCATCGACTCCGAGCACCCACTTTTTATTCTCTATACGTCCGGAACGACCGGAAAGCCCAAAGGGATCGTGCATACGACAGCCGGTTATTTACTAGGCGCCACGCTCACAACCAAATGGGTGTTCGATTTAAAAGAAGAGGATCTCTTCTGGTGTACGGCCGACATCGGCTGGGTGACGGGTCATAGCTATGTTGTTTACGGACCGCTTTCCAACGGCGCCTCGGTGTTTATGTACGAAGGCGCTCCCAACCACCCGGGGCTCGATCGGTTCTGGTCGCTCATCGCCAAATATAAAGTGACGGTGTTCTATACGGCCCCGACGGCGATCCGCGCATTTATGCGCTGGGGCGAAGAATGGCCGAAGAAGCACGACCTCTCTTCTCTGCGGCTCTTGGGCAGTGTGGGCGAACCGATTAATCCCGAAGCCTGGATGTGGTACCAGCGGGTGATTGGGAATGGGAATTGCCCGATCGTCGATACGTGGTGGCAAACCGAAACGGGCGGCATTATGGTGTCGCCGCTTCCGGGGGCAACGCCCACCAAGCCGGGAAGCTGCACGTTGCCGCTGCCGGGCGTGGATATTCAGGTGCTCTCCAAAGAAGGGAAGCCGGTGCCGGCCGATGCGGGCGGATTCCTTGTGATCAAGCGGCCGTGGCCGTCCATGCTGCGGACGATCTGGGGAGATCCCGAACGGTTTAAGCAACAGTACTGGAGCCAGATTCCCGGGTGTTATTTTACGGGTGATGGGGCCCGGCGCGATAAAGAAGGCTATTTATGGGTGATGGGACGTGTTGATGACGTCATTAATGTGGCGGGACACCGTTTAGGCACGATGGAAATTGAAAGCGCTTTGGTCAGTCATCCTTCCGTGGCGGAAGCCGCCGTGGTCGGAAAACCCGATGCGCTTAAAGGCACGTCTATTTCTGCGTTTGTCACGCTTAAGGCCGGCAAACCGGCATCCGATGAGCTGAAACAGGAACTCATCAGCCATGTCGGCCACGAAATCGGTTCGATTGCTAAGCCCGAAGAGATTCGTTTTACCGATGCGCTGCCGAAAACACGCAGCGGCAAGATCATGCGGCGGCTCTTGCGGGACATCGCCGCCGGTGCACAAACGATCGGAGACACAACAACATTGGAAGATTTATCCGTGCTCGCCAAACTCCGCGACGACGAGGAATAATGAGTAAGAAATTCATCTACTTAGACCATAACGCCACCACCCCTCTTCGTCCGGAGGTGTTGGAGGCCATGCTGCCTTACTTGAAAGGCAATTATGGGAATGCTTCGAGCCTTTATTTTTTGGGCCAGCAATCGCGCAAAGCGATCGACCATGCGCGCGAGCAGCTCGCCAAGCTCATTGGCGCGGCCAGTTCGGACGAGCTCGCATTCACGTCCGGTGGAACAGAATCGATTAATTGGGCCATTAAAGGCGTGGCGTTTGCAGGTCGCGACAAGGGCCGTCACATCGTCTCGACGACGATCGAGCATAGCGCGGCCATGAACAGCTGCAAATACCTTGAATCGATGGGGTGGCATGTCACCTACGTCGGAGTGGACTGGCATGGGCGCGTGAACCCTGCCGCCATTCGCTCGGCGATCACGCCCAAAACCGTGTTGGTGAACGTCATGCACGCCAACAATGAAATCGGAACCCTGCAACAGATTCCCGAAATCGCCAAAGTCTGTCACAAAGCCGGTGTCCCGCTCCATGTGGACGCGCTGCAGACGGTCGGTAAGATTCCTGTCTCTGTAGCGGATCTGGGATGTGATCTGTTGTCGATCGGTGCACATAAATTTTACGGTCCGAAAGGTATTGGGGCGCTCTGGATTCGTCCGGGCACACGGCTGCACGCCTACCAGCACGGCGGTCGGCATGAACGTAACCGCCGGGGTGGCACAGAAGATACCGCGAACATCGTGGGTTTTGGTATGGCGGCAGAAATGGCGCAGAAAAACATGAAAGCCGAAGAAAAACATGTGCGGCACTTGCGCGATACATTGGAAAAAGCGCTTGTCTCGAAAATGGAATGCGTGCGTGTGAACGGCGACCCCGAACACCGCCTCTTTAACACGTCCAATATGAGTATTGAATGCGTGGAAGGAGAAGGACTGATCATCGGGCTCGACATGCAGGGCATCTGTGTATCTTCCGGCAGTGCCTGTGCCTCCGGCCAGGCTGAGCCGTCGCACGTCCTCAAAGCCATCGGGGTTCCCATCGAACTGGCTAAAGGATCGCTCCGGCTTTCCCTCGGTCATGAAAATACGGAGACCGAGATCGAACATACGATAGACGCCCTGCCGAAAATTGTAGAGCGCCTGCGTGCGATCTCGCCGCTCTGGGCCGATTACAAGAAAGGCACGCGTAAATCGATTATTGGAAAGGGTGCCGTATGAGCAAGAAAAAAGTCGTCGTCGCGATGTCAGGCGGGGTCGACAGTTCTGTCGCCGCCGCTCTGCTCAAAGAGCAGGGCTATGATGTCTACGGTATCACCATGCGCCTGGCGAATTGGGAAGAAACGGAAGGGCGTAAGTTCGGCGGTTGCTGCGGTTCGAAAGACTTTTATGATGCACGCTCTGTGGCTCAGACGCTCGATATTCCGCATTATATTTTCGACTATACCGACAATTTTCGCGTATCCGTCATTGGCTATTTCAAAGACAGCTATATGGCGGGTGAAACCCCCAATCCCTGTATCGCCTGCAATCAACATGTGAAGTTTGACCGCTTGCTGGCCCAGGCCATGGCGATGGGTGCGGATTATCTGGCCACCGGCCATTATGCGCAAATTGAGAAGCACGGGTCTGTGTACCGGCTGAAAAAAGCGGTCGATCCTTCCAAAGACCAGTCCTACGTACTCTACGGCCTTGGTCAGGAAGAACTGTCCCGTCTCATGTTTCCGCTGGGCGCGTTTCCCAAATCGGAAATCCGTGAGATGGCACGAAAGTATCAGCTGAAGACGGCCGAAAAACCGGACAGCCAGGAAATCTGCTTCGTCCCCAACCTGGATTACAAACAATTTATCCGTGAGGAAGTCCCGGCGGCGCAGCGTCCATCCGGCCCCATTATTTATAAAGATGGAAAGGTGCTCGGCCAGCATCAAGGGCTTCCGTTCTACACGATCGGCCAGCGTGAAGGACTTGGTATCGCCGTCGGCCGCCCGCTGTACGTGATGAAGCTGGATACTTCTTCCAACACGCTTGTGGTCGGTGAAAAGGAAGATGTCTTTTCCGAGGCCATGCTCGTTCGCGAAGTCACTTGGGTGGAAGGCAAACCACCGGCCTTCCCAGCACCCGCTGTCGTGAAAATCCGTTATAAACACAAAGAAGACAGCGCAACCCTGCAGGCCGATGAAAACGGTAAGGTGCGGGTCGTTTTTGATGAGCCCCAGTCAGCTATTACGCCAGGCCAGGCGGCTGTTTTCTATCACAACGACCGCGTGGTGGGCGGTGGCGTCATTCATCAGGTGGTGGCCCATGCCTAAGCGATCTGTCATCGTCATCGGTGGCGGCGTCATCGGATCGGCGATCGCCTACGAGCTCCAGTCGCAAGGGGCTCAGGTCACGCTTCTGGAAAAGACCTCCATCGCCTCCGGTGCATCGGGCATGTCTGCGGCGATGCTCGAAGCCCAACTCGATGCCCGCGAAGAAGGGCCTTTCACCGATTTGGCGTTGGCCAGCCGCGCTCTGTTCCCGGGTCTTTCCAAGGATTTGAAAACGCAGCTCGGATTGGATATCGGGTATGAAGCCTGTGGCATTCTTCGTTTGGCCACCGATGATGCGGAGCGTCGGCTGCTCAAACACCGTTTGGAGTGGCAGCAGGTCCGCGGCCTGGGCGTGGAATGGCTGGAACCCGACCAGGTGGCTCTCCGGTACCCTCGCTTAGGCGGACGTCACACCGGCGCGATTTTTTATGTCGAAGATGGTCAGGTGATTGCCGGCCGTTTGACTTCGGCGTTGGCGGAAGCGGCTCGTAGAAAAGGCGCGGCCATTCACGAACAGGTTCACGTCTCCGGATTTAAAGTGGAAGGACGCCATGTGGCCGGCGTGCTGACTGAAAATGAAGTGTACTCGGCCGATGCCGTTGTCCTGGCGGCAGGGCCCTGGTCCGCCGGGCTGGCACGTCGTTTAGGATTTGCCCTGCCGATTGAGCCGGTTCGCGGACAGATGCTGATTTTTAAAACGGAAGAGCGACTTCTCCCCTGCCCCATTTATACATCAGAAGGGTATTTGACGCCGAAGTCGGATGGAACACTCTTGGTGGGAAGTACGGCCGAACGCGTGGGATTTTCCTGCGAAACAACGCCCTTGGGTATTGAGAAACTCCAAAGTTTTGTGGCGAAACGGCTGCCGGCACTGATGGATGTTCCGTATTTGGGTGCGACGGCTGGTTTACGGCCGGGCAGCTTGCCGGATAATTTACCAGCGATTGGACCATTGCCAGACTGGGACAATGTCTCTGTCGCCGCGGGACATTACCGAAATGGAATTTTGCTGGCTCCGATCACGGCTAAACTGATGGCTGCACATCTTTTTAATCATACCCCACCATTACCTCACGAGCCCTTCCTCCCGGCGCGTCTCCTCGCCGAAAAACCACTCGCTTAAGCGCTTCTTCGAAGCTGCGCCGATCGGCTCCTCTCCTGTGATGAGCTAACCCACATCTCCGAGATCTTTTGACGAATACTTTCTACGGTACGGTTAAAGGATAGATATCCGCCGGTGGCTAGAATCGTTTGCCAGTGCGGATTGCCTTCGCCCGTGCTGGCTCGAAGTGCGGCCTTGACCGCTTCAAAGAGGCGTACAGCGTTTTGCTGATCTGCATCCAGTCGATCGAACGTCCATTTCGGTAGTAATACCAACTGCCCGCGGTCTTTGGTGGAAACAATAAGCCCCAGCGGTCCGTGGCCGTTCTGATGCAGCAGTCTATCCCACAGCGCGGGGAAGGCCGTACGATTCGGATGCATGGCCATAATAAAAGGAATCGTATGCGCAGCGTCTTCCGAATGGGCCGCAAGTCCAAGAAGCGAAAGAACCTCATTCAATAAAAGGTCGCCGCTCAATAGCGCTTCCATCGCGGATGACACATCTACAGCGGTTTGGTGTGTAGCCGACACGGCAGCAATGAGGTGTGCTAAAAATCCATGGGCGAGTTCATTTGTTTTCTGGTCAACGGCGGCCCCATGTCCTTGGACTGGCTGTACATAGAATGTCCCCACATGAGGGCGTGCCGTCGTGTGAGTCCTGCCCAAAAGGTTCGGGAGATAGCGCTGCGTATAATGGGCGCGAATCAGAACATCCAACTCCGCCGCTTGTTGAGTCAATCGCAACGCACTGATGTCATCAGGACGTTTGGAGGGAGTAGATAAATTCTTGGATTGCATTAAAAACCGCAATGACGGTGGAAAAGCCTCGAGGTCTTCACCCTCGAGACCCCAGACACTTGCCGTCCCATAACGGACGGGGGTTAAGCCCATGGCGGCTCCGGTGTGTAAGATGGATGTGAAGTCATGCAGGGTCGTCCATGGCGTGCGTGACGTTTTTTCGTAGGGGCTCACAACTTCTTCTTCGGGTAAAGTGCCTGTAATGAACGGACTTTTTCTTTGTCGAGAACGCTGTAGAAGCTCGGGCAATAGGTCCCCCGATTCTATGGTCAGAAGGAATCCTTTGCTGAGGATATCTGCCATGTTTGCATGCAATGCGTCCGATGCAAGGTCGATGTATAAGATGCTTGAACGGTCATGCATGGGAGACACGGCCTGAGCGATTTCCGTATGATGCCATGCACAGTATCCCGCAACTTTGGGAATGCAGGTAGCGTCTACGTACGTTTCTTCATAAACAAACGTTTCAAACAAGCTCAAACGGTCTAGCTCTGTGTGTGTTTGCTGTTCATGAACAATGGCTTGTACGGTCTCGCGGTCTAAATAATAGACACCGGAGTTACGAAGTCCGAAAGTCTGTCGCATATAAGCGTCGGACCCCTGCAGCTGATTCCGTAGTTTGGAACTTAACGTATGGATGGATAAGGCATGTCGGGGGATTGAGATGACCAAAAGGGCCACATCGATTCGCCCATCGGGGTGGATCAAAATTTTATGGATGTCTTGAGTGTCTAGTGCGCGGTTGTCGATGACAATCCCTGCATTTACGGAAAAGTGGCTTTTCAGCGAGCTTGGCTCGAAAGGGTTACTATCGGTCGTGTGTTGTATGCTCGGGTTCACGAAGATTGTGTGCTGAGATTGACTGTGCGAAGGGGTGATAACACGCAAGTGAAGATGATTTTTCATCCATAGTAGTGTGGTGCTGAGGAGTGCGGTTTGAATATATGGGTGGGCGGCCTCAAGCAGGGAACTCCCTGGCTGTGAGGTTATTTCGGTGACAAAGAAGGGCTGCGTACGAAGGATCTGCTTTGACTCAATGAGGTCCTCCCAAGTCTTCAGGATCGTGGCCGCCAGCGTTTTCCCCAAGATGCCGTGAAATGATGTTTGGAGTGTACGGTGGGATGAGTGACAGGCCAGATGTGCCCAGTCGGCAAAAGAAGGAAGACGCTCCGCTAATTTCTCATGAAGCTCATTTGGAAATACGAGCTCATTGTGGGCCGCTCGCGTAGGGAGGGCTCGCGAAGGTCGTTGTAGGCCATCCGGTTGTAATGGAACCGATCTGTGTTCAGCAGTTCGTGTCCCAGACCAACGAGGTGTTCTGTTCATCTCTTCAGCGGGAGCTGCTTTGAGGGACTCGTCCATATAGGTATCCCAAGGATCCCCAGGGCGACTCTGAATTTTTTGAGATAAATCCTTCAAAAGTCCCATGAAATGTTGGATGACGAGCTCAGCATTTCTTTCTCCAAAATGTTGCGTGAGTGTCTCTTGGGGGAGGTAGGTGCTTCCGCTATTGTTTATCCACTGAACAAAAGCCGTCATGCTCTTGTGCGTTGATAAATTAATGGCTTCCATGTTTGTTCCTGAGGGGAGAGCGCCGTCTTTGTTACGGTTGTAGTAAGTGCCGATGGTTGCAAAACGCCATGCTTGAGTCATGAGGACGCGTAAGTAGTCTTGGATGCCAGACGTGTAAATGCCTACGCGCACACGATTGTCTTCGGTTGCGAAGTGATGGGACTCCCCTATACGCTGAATAGCTCCCAAAATAAATCGAACGTCTTTTGCAATACTTTTCGCAGGGAATTCATAATCCCAGCCTTTCTCGCCGTTCTTTTTCTTTACGTCAAAACAAGAAACGATGTTGTGCATGTGATCGGCGATCTTTATAAGAAGAAGTTCTAAGAAATCGCGCTCGATCAGCTCTGTTACGTTGCCTACTTCTTCGTTTTTGTCGACAAACGTCAGATTATCGATGAGAGGTTGATGATAATAGGGAAATGTCTCGCGAATTTGCCTGAGAATAAGTTCACGCGCTTGCTCAATGGAAATGTTTAGTGCTTTTGCCAGGTTGGCGGGCCCGTCTTCCAATCCATCGTGAAGGATGGCGGTCTGTAAGGTGAGTGGATTTCGCACTTTAAATTTGACAAGTAGGATATAGGCAACGGCCAAAGGATGACCCGCGTAAGGATAGTTGCCAATGGAGCGCTTGCGGACATCTCCTTCGTGATAGCGGTAGGCCAGTCCGATGGTTTTATCGAAGTCACTCAAGGTATTCTCGTCTGCATTGGCGGCCTCATCTTCTGAAAGAACCGTCAGATTTTTTCCAAAATCTGGGAAATACGTCCGTAATTCCTGGCGCAAGACTTCAAGCTCGGGTTTCATGAGTTCTTCTTCCAGGCGTTTCTGAATGGCTTTGGCCGTGGGTTCTCGCATATCTGCGCTAATCAATTGAAAATCTTTGTTGTAGTCTGAGAAAATGGTGGGCTTGTTACCCATGCTGTCGCGCGCAATTAAATCCTGTTTAAAGTTTCGAATACGAGCGAGCGATCCATCGGTATCGGGTGGCAAAGACACAACGAAGGTATGTCTCTCGCGAATGCTGTGTGTGTGGGGGGAGGGCTCGTGATTCCAGCGTTCGATAATCACGTCCATGTCTGCTAAATGATCTAGGAGATGGGCCAGTGTATTTTTCTTGGCCGGAATCTCAGCATGCAGGATGACCCGACGTCGATTTTCTGTTGCAGTAGGCTGCCTCGTGATGTGGATTTGATTTAATCGGCTCATCAATTCTGTCATGGAAAAACGTCCCGCAACATAACCGTCTTTGAGAAACCGTTGCCGATAGATGCGGTACATAGAGGCGAGGAGTGTGATAAACCAAGTAGAAAAAACATTTTGACGCCGAATGATGAGCACGATATGGGCACCTGCCTCGCTCATCACGGCGCGTGATCCACGAATAATTTTCCACCCCGCCGCACAGGTCTCCTCAACAATACGCGCCAATATCCCGGGTTGTGGTGTTTCCACATCCACGCGGACTTCGTAGGTGCCAAAAGACATTATTTTGTTGGTGAAAGTTAATCGAACCGATGCTTCGTGATCGCTCGTGCGCTCTTGCCGGTTTTTCGCTGCAACGAATTGGGGTCTGAAAACGCGTCGAACAAAATTCATCAGCCCCATATAGGTCGCACCGATTTCTTCATGTCCGCGCAAATGTGCTTTTTCATGGGCGATGATGGAATGCAGTATGGAAATAGCTATTGGTGCAGTCAGGCGGTTGCGCAGGCCCCAGATCAGTACGGGCGAGAGATAAATGGTTGTGCCGTGGAGGTAGGCGAAGAAACCGGGGATCCAGGTGGTCCAGCGCACCTGTACAGGTTCCTGTCCCATCAGGGCCAGTTGGATGTCCGAGAGCTTGAAAGCGATATTTTGCTGCTGAATGCGACCGTGCAGCTCCTGAAGCATCTGCTCTTTGACTTCTTGAGAACTCCATCGTACCCAGACACGGTTCAACCAGCTCAGTAGGATAGAGGGCAGGAAACCCACCAAAGAAATATAAGAGCGTGTGCGTTGGCGCTCTCGTAGGTTTCTGTAAAACTCGGAAATCAATGTCTTCTCGATTCTGCCTTCAGGGAGGGGATGAAGCTGTAGGAAGAGCCCCTGCGATCCGCAGGTGATGGATTGAATGCTCGCATGGGGTTCGGTCTCTGCAAGACTTTCTAAAACGTCTAAGAATCCCTGTGGAGTGTTCGCCGTCTTGACGGTGATCGGTTTTGGCGAAGCGGCTTGAGCGAGAATGTGGTGTTGTGCACTCAACGGAAAATTACGTATGAGCTGTATACGCTGGCGTAGGGGTTCTACCTCGTTGCTTTGGATGCCTGTTAGGGTGAGTTGAAGCGTGGCTGCATTGTTTTCTTTGGGAATTTGGCGGATACTTTCAATCTGAAGGCCCGGGTAATGACCGAGGGCTTTCATCACGGCACGAATAACACCGGGACGTTCAAAGCAATGAATGTTGAGCGTAATACGGCCGTCTTTGATGGGTGCGAGCAGGTGCGTGTTTAGGGTGCCAAATTTAATGAAATGTTTTACTTCCGCAATCGTAATCTGCCCCAGTCCTATCAGGTGCTCTAAAGAAATGGCACTGCTATGAGAGGCGCGCCTCATTTGAGGAAATGCAATCAGGAGCTCTTCTTTGTCCTCCACCGATAACGGCAGCCTGGCATCACGCAGGAGCTGATTCCCTCGTTCTTGCGCCAGCGTAAGAATAGCAGGAACTAATTCGTCCATAGACCCGCTAAGTGCCAATAACAGTTCATCGTAGTCACGTAGGCCGAAAGCGACAGCCAGGGATTCGTGAAAGAAAGCTTCAAACCCGACCCAGGAATGAATCGGCAAGATGTGCGCCAGATGTGTCTCTGAGATTGTGGAACGCGCTTTTAGTCTGTCCGGTGTTGCTGCATTTCTTGTCATCCAAACTTTTAATTTTCCGCGGACACTTTTTTCACGCCCCGGCACCGGCCTATTCCCTGGCTTGTAGGGTGCGGGACGAACAATCCATCCGGTTTGCACAATGTCTTCCAAGCCAATGGGGCGTCCTGTTTTTGGAATGGTTATTTGGCCATTCACTTGGGAGACGCGAATTGTTTCAAAGCCTGAAAATCTATCCAAGGGAATATCAATGTGCGGGTCGGAGGCTAAATCGATCAACGATCCTTCGGGAACCAACAGGGTGGGAATAAAAGACGGGCCATACTTGCCGGTTGGTTTGTGTACGAGAACAACCGTGTCATGGCGGGCCAGTTCAAGGGCTTTTTGGAAATCCGTATGAAAATAGCCGCTGGGGTCGGCTAAAAGGGGTGTGTAGCGTTGATTCTTGAGGGAGGGTTCTTTATGGGCGTCGTATACCCAATGAGCGGCTTGTTCCCCATAGTGGTATCCCAGATAGTCGCTTTCTGTCAGCGTCATAATGGAATAGTGTCTTCCTTCATTGTCTTCCGCATGAATATGGTGAGATTTAAAGTCATCTTTTTCTTTTGTTGTAATGGTCGTTGGGTGTCCGCCGTGTGTTTCCGCCCAAAACAAACTGATGGCTGTATTTAAATCCCAGATATCCGCCGCTCGTTCGTCATTGAGAACAAACATAATGCCATAGAGGTCTTTAATTTCATCCGCGGTAATTTCATGATTTGCGAGTTTCTTATGAATGGAATACACCCCTTTAAAACGGGCATAAGGCTGGTAATCACGCCCCAGAATAAATCCATGTTTCTCAAGATATTCCACCAGTTGCGCTTGAATGTTCTCGAGATGCGCTTCGGCACTATCGAGCGTTGAGGAATGAGCACTTTTATTGATTTCTCGAATCAGATGTGCGTATTCTGCAGGATTCTGATAACGCAGCGATTCGTCGCGAAGCATTTGTGCTGTTTTGCTTTGTCCTAAGGCGGCGAGGAGCGGTGCGTAGATTTCGCGGGTCATACGGAGCGAATACGACTGATCTTCTTTGCCGACAACAGGGAGGAGCTCCAGAAAATGGGCTGCGGCAACCAAGAGAGCGTTTGGCTCGGCCGCGGTTTGCATGACCAGTTTCATCTGTTTCCAGGCGGTCGTTTGTCCCTGTACTTCACCTTTGTTATCGCGTGGTGGAAGCCAGGGTAGATTTTCAACCCAATTGGCGCGGTAGACGGTGGTCCATATTCTGCGTTCAGAAGGACTTGTTTTTCCGCTGGTCGAGGTGCGTTCGTTGCGGTTGTCGAAGAATGCTTTTTAACCTTCTATCCACGGAATAAGGGAGGCGTAGGCCGCCACCTGTGCTTCCATATCCCCGCCCATAAGGCTGACACGCTTCATGAGCGTTTGAGCCATCGTGATGTAAGACGTCGGGGAGTCTCCTGGAATTTCTTTGCGGTCGTAAGCCGTGTACGCCGTTTCTAGAATACGTATTTTGGGTTCAAGGAATTGAAGGGTGTCGTATAAGACATTCGGTAAGGGGATGGCAACTTCCGCAGCATGAGGCCTGAGCAGATGGAAGTTGCCGAAGGTCTTACGATAATCTCCTTCGGTTAGCACCAGAACAATCAGTTCTTCAATAAATCGTTTGTCATCGAGAAAAGCAGATCCAAAATTGTGTGCAAACGCTTCTTTTAAATGGGCATAGCTTGGAATCAGAGAATCTTCGTAGAGATCGGTCTGCTGAAGTTTCTGTATGAACGATTCAATGAGCTCGGGATGCCTTCTCAGTAGTTCGTGTTTCTGCTCATGGGTGTGAAAATAATCCCAAAGCGCTTCCGTGGTGACACGGCTATGCCCAAGTTTTCGAAGATCTTCGGCCAGATAAGGGAGTAGTTGTTCTTCAATGACAATCGATTGTCCATCGAGACGTGCGAGGCCCTTGCTTTCTTTGACTGTTCTCTGAAACGCCTCATCGCATTCACGGCTCCAAGAGCCCACCTCATCCATCGCCTGCGTCATTTGAGTCAGCGTGTTGCGGAGTTCGCCAGACCAGGTCGCACCCGTACGCAACCGATCGAGCCACTGATCAAAGTCAATCTCAACCAACGTCTTCGGGATGTGCTGCGATCTCAACGTGCCTAAGAGAGCCAATTCGATGTCAGCAAGTTCGGCAATAGCTTTCGCAGGAGCCACCTCACCGATGCGAAGCGTATTTTGCAGAGCTTTCAGCCGATGGTTGCTCGACAGAACAACGAGTCGGTCTTTAAAAGGCATCCATACCGCTGCGGGTAACGCATGGGTTTGGAATCCTGTGGTTTGTGTGGGGGAAGAGGGTGTGGGGTGTGTTGTTGGAGGTCCGGACTTTCGAAAGCGCTTCAGTTGGGCGGCAAGAGAACTAAAGAGAGGGGCGATACTATAGTTTTGGGCCAAGGCGCGGCCGGTCAGGGCTTGATCCAGAAATACAGGTGCATGCAACGAAACGCGCAGTACTACGGCAGGGTTCTGCAGTCCCAGGGTTGCCTCAACCGTCCCTTGGAGGCCGATAGAAAGGGCTATCAATAAGGAAATGGCTCGTGAAATCCAACGTTTCATAGAGACTATAGTCTATGGAATGCCCCAGGGTGGTTCTATAGGACCAGGGGCTAAATCTGCGGGACTGAAAGGCCTAGTGTGAATTAGGCCTTTTTGTAATGGATTTGAGACAGGACGGTTTTATACGATAACACCCATGTCATCACCGTCGGAAAAAAGTGTGAATTCTGAGCTGTGGGCCAAGGTCATGCGGGGGGTGTCGGAACTGCTTTCCGAGGCCGAACTGCGCGCCAAGCTCGCGAAGGGAAAACCTCTGCGCATTAAGATGGGCGTCGATCCCACGGCGCCGGACCTGCACTTCGGGCATCTCGTTTGTCTGCGTAAACTCCGAACCTTCCAAGATTTAGGTCATAAGATTGAATTTATTATTGGCGACTACACGGCGCAAATTGGCGATCCGTCCGGACGCTCTGCGACGCGTCCTCCGCTGACGGCCAAAGAAGTGTGGGAAAACGCGAAGACGTATCAGGAACAGGTGTTTCGCGTTTTGGATAAGTCCAAAACCGAAGTGCACTTTAACAGCACCTGGTTCAACACGATGGCCACCCGCGGTGGACTGTTGGATCTGATGAAGAAAGCCACGGTGGCGCAAATGCTTAAGCGTGCGGATTTTGCCAAGCGGTATGAAGAAGATACGCCCATCACGATGCTTGAGCTGTTCTATCCGCTACTTCAGGGCTACGATTCTGTGGCGGTGCAGGCCGACCTCGAGCTGGGAGGGTCTGACCAAAAATTTAATCTGCTCATGGGCCGTGAATTCCAGGCCGATCAACAGCAGGAACAGCAGGTCGTGATGATGATGCCTCTGCTGGAAGGGTTGGATGGCGTCAAAAAAATGTCCAAGTCCTATGGCAATTATGTGGCGTTTAATGACCCTCCCAAAGAGATGTTCGGCAAAATGATGTCCGTACCGGATGCCCTGATGCCGAAATATGCCGAACTGCTGACGGATCTGGATGTTCCGGCATTGAAAGCCATGCATCCCCGCGATGCCAAAGTACTTCTCGCCAAGACCATGACGGCCCAGTTTCATGGACCTGCCGCCGGTCAGGCCGCGGCCGACGAGTTTGATCGGGTGTTTTCTAAAAAAGAGGTGCCGACGGACATCCTTGAACATCGAATGACAAAGCCTATGATGCCCATCGTTGAGTTGATTATGGAATGTGGATTGGCTGAAAGTAAGAATGAAGCGAGACGTCTTTTGGAGCAAGGGGCCGTTCAAGTCGCAGGCAAAAAAGCGACTCCCACACAGATTATTACGAAGCTCGCGCAGACAGAACCCTTTGTTTTACAGGTAGGGAAACGTCGGTTTGCCAAAGTTATTCCTGCGTAATGATGAATTGTCATTGCGAAGAGCGTAACGACGAAGCAATCTCGACCATGCAAATGCGTAGATTGCCACGCTCACTTCGTTCGCTCGCAATAACGTCCGCCGTTGTTCTCTCCGCCATTTTTGCCCACGCTGCAGAACCGAAAATCATTTTATCCAGCAGCAAGGTGGTCCCGGGGGACACCCTGCGGATTATTCTCGAAGAAATCGACCCGAAGGTGCAGTATAAGATTCGCTTTCGCGATAAAACATATCCCGCCTATCCGATTGGTGTAGACGCACAGCGAACGTTGATTGGAATTGCTCTCGGATCGACCTTTGGAACGTTTCCTCTTGAAATTAAGCAGGCCACACGCGACGGGTGGAAGTTGGCAAAAACCTATCAGATTGAAGTGTCCTCGATCGTTTACGCCACCGAGAATGTCAATTTTTCAGCGCAAAAAACTGCGCTGATGAAGCTGGATCACCAGGAAAGTGCCCGTATCGGCCGCATGCTCAAAACACCGACCGCCGAGCAGCAGTGGGAGGGTGATTTCGATCCGCCAATTCAGGGAAAGAGCGTTGGTGAGTTTGGCGTGAAGCGTCTGGCCAATGGAACCCAGGAACGCGGTTTCCACAAAGGCGTTGATCTAGAAGGCAAGGCCGGCACTCCCATTCTTGCCGCCAACAGCGGAACGGTCGCCATGGCTTATCCGTTTAAGATGCATGGACGTACGGTGATCGTGAACCATGGTCAGGGTATCATGACGATTTATCTGCACATGAAAATGTTCAACGTGAAGCCGGGGCAGAAAGTACGCAAAGGCGAGATCCTGGGCCAGGTCGGTTCCACGGGATTAAGTACAGCCCCGCATGTGCACTGGGGGCTGTATGTCCACGGTGTGGCAGTCAACCCGCAGCCGTGGCTGGAGAATGAATTTTGACGACCCCGAGTGAAATTAAATCGAAGGATGGGTTTGTGAATATCATCTGGAATGACGGACACGCCAGCCGATACAGCGGGCGTGATCTGCGTTTGGCTTGTCGTTGTGCGGCCTGTGTCGATGAATGGACGCATGAACGGATCATCGTCGCCGACCATGTCCCCGCCCTTGTCAAGCCAACGGCCATTCATGTGGTCGGTAATTATGCCCTTCAGTTTAACTGGAGCGATGGCCACAGCACGGGAATTTATACCTATGACTATTTGCGCGAGCTCTGTTCCTGCCCGACGTGTCGTGCCCCGCGGGAGTTCATGGTATGAACAGCAAGGAGAAATCGAACAATCGACCCATCGAGATCAGAAGGACAGCTGTTGACGTTTTTCTGCTCTCGATGTCTCGCTTCTCTGCTCTTGTTTTTGCCCTTTTACTTCTCTCTTCCCATGGTCATGCGGAGTCTCATTCGCCTATGGCCATTGAGCCTTTTAACCAGGGCGTTAAACTCTTCAATGCCCAGCGGTATGCCGATGCTCTTCCCTATTTTGACCGTGCGTTGTCGCACGACAGCTTTTTTGCGGAAGCCTTTTATGCGCGCGGCGCTTGCCAGCATGCCTTGCACCATCCCTCCGAAGCGATTGCCAATTTTAATCGGGCTATTGAGCTCAATCCCCGGCTGATCGACGCTATTACGCTACGCGGGGTGGTGGCCTATGAAACACAGCAGTACGAATCAGCGCTGCGGGATTTTGACTATGTGCTTGACCAGAATCCACAGGAGCCACAATCTCTCTTGGGGCGCGGAGCCATTTATATTCAGAATAACGAATTGGAGAAAGCAGAAAAAGATTTCCGGTTGTTTTTAAAAGTGCGTCCCAATGACCCCATGGCCCCACGTGTTCGCAAGGTGCTTGCTTCTTTTAAGCAAGTCGGTGGTGACGAGTCTGCTGAAACGGAAATCCCTTCAGAACCGGTCGCGGCCTCTGCGGCCTCCACACCGGTGAAGCGAAAAGCGGTTCGCCAGGTGACTCCCGCCATGAAGCAAATGACCAGTGAACTGTTGTTTAAGTCTCATCCAACGGCGGAAGCCGCTGCTAAGAATGCCCTCCGAGGACAGTCTACTCCTGTAACAGGCCAGTCGCCCACCGATCGGTGAACAGGCTCCGGCACGGTTTCGCTATTGCCGGACTGTTGCTGGGAACAGGATTTTTTGTCAACGCTGACGATTTTCCGCGCGGCTTTATCGTTGAAAGTTTACGTAGCAACCCACCGGTTCCTGCCTTTTACAATCTCGACACTCAGCAACTCACGCCTCTTCGTTTTCGGCAAACCTATTCCCGTTTTATTGATTTTGCCTGGGATCGCAATCGTGGTCGGATTTTTTTCTCAGCCCGAAGGTCTGTTAAAGAACCTTTTCGGATTTATATGAAGGCATGGCCGGATGGAGATGAAGTGGTCATTTATGAAAACACGCGAGGACCTTTCCGATTTTTGTTGTCGCCGGACGGCGCTCGTCTGGCGTTGCAGGTGATGGGCACCTCGGTGTGGCCCTACATCGGTGTGTTGGCCTGGCAATCGCATCAATGGACGGCGCTGGGACAGGGGTATTCGCCGGATTGGTCGTCCGATGGACAACGGCTTCTGTATTTAAAAATTCCTGGGGAACTCCCGACCTGGCTCTACGAATACCGTGTGGATACGGATTCTTCTACAAAGCTGGTTTCAGAACCCGTGATGGAGGCCGTCTATACGGACGACCCCGATCAAATCATTATGAAAACAGCCAGCCAGGCTAAAACGGCCGATTGGTTTCAAATGTGGAATCATCGTAATGGCCTGATTCATGATTATGCCAAGCCGGAAAAAACGACCCAACGCAGGCCGTGGGGCCAGCGTGAGCTGATTGCGTTTCCCGGGCATCAATTCTTTCTTTTTAAAGAGGCCCCGTCTGGAGCCAACCCAGACCAACAGATTCTGGTGGTGACCGATGTCTGGGGCCGGCGTCTGCAGGAACTGTCTCGTGACGAATGGGACCCGGGGGTGCAGACCGTGGATGGTGTAACCCTGGCCATGTCGGAAGACCCGCTGGTCGTTCGCCAAGCCGATGGAACGGGACGTCCGGTAGAAATTCCGCAAACACGCTTTATTCATTTTGCGCGAGAGTGATATACTGCTTCCCATGTTAGGCACCTATCATCTCACAGCCCTTTTTGACATTCTCAAAGAAGTGCATTTCATTTATGAGCCGAACAAGCTCTGGAAATATATTTTGGAACAGTCCTGCAAAACGATTCAGTGCGAGGCGGCGACATTTTATTCCATTAATGAAGAAACGAAGGAACTGATTGTGACGGCTACGCATG